>JBEGTX010000073.1:0-13950 GCA_041179165.1 Pseudomonadota bacterium
GCCCGAAGTCGAAGGCAACAACATCGCTTCGTTCCCCCACCTGAACAACTACGCGGGTTCGGCTTTCCTCAACACGGTGATGAACGCCGGTGTCTGGATGGACGACAACGTCGTGTACTACAACGGCAACGCCGCAGGCACCGCCGTGATGACCAGCAACGTGCCACCCGGGCCGGTGACCCGCACCACGTTCGCTGCCTACGTCGCTGCACCGGCCTGGGATTTCCGCTGAGCGTCATTGGGATTGTGGACGGCTGAGCCCATCGACGCGATGGCCAATGGAAGCGAGTCTTCCTTGTGAGAACGTGCAGAAATGCCAAGTTCTGGAACTTCGCTGTCTCAGTTCAATTGAAGTACGATGGTCCTCATGCAAGTAGCCACCGGAACCGTCGTTGACGGGAAAATCATCATTGAAGGCTTGTCCCTGCCCGAAGGCACACTCGTCACGGTGGTGACGCGTGACACCGAGGCCGCTGTGCGGCTCTCTTTGCGTGACGAAGCAGAGTTGCTGGAGGCGTTGGATGAAGCTGACCAGGAAGAGGGCATTTTCTGCTGCAGAGCTGTTTGATCGACTGCGCCGCTTCGGTTGAAGTTCGTTTCAGCGTTGAGATTTCTCACTCCTCGGACGGACCACTTGCAGGTCAGGAGCGGCTCAGGGGAAGAGCAGTCAGGATGTCATCGACTGGCCCCTGAGCAAGTTCACGGTCTCGATCGCCAGATCGAGTAGTCGTTTGTCTGTGTACGACAACGATGGGGGGCGTCGAAAGGTGACGATAAAGTCGGAAAAGTCATAGGTCAGCGTATCCATGTGATCTCCTGCGAGAAACTCTCGCTGAAGATCACTATCTCATCGGACTGACCAAAGTCAACCGACCGCCTGAACTTTTGAAATCGGCCTTCAAAAAAGAAAATACCTCTGCGCCATCGGCAACTCCGTCGCCGGCTCACAGGTCAGCAGCACGCCATCGGCCCGCACCTCGTAGGTCTGCGGGTCGACCTCGATGTGCGGTGTGCCGCTGTTGTGCACCATGTCGGCCTTGGTGATGGTGCGCGTGTTCTTCACGGCGGCGGTGCGGCGCTTGAGGCCCAGCTTGTCTGGCACGCCGAGGTCGATGGATGCCTTGGACATGAAGGTCAGGCAGGTGTCGTTCATGGCGTTGCCATAAGCGCCGAACATCGGGCGGTAGTGCACGGGCTGGGGCGTGGGGATGGACGCGTTGGGGTCGCCCATGGCGGCGGCGGCGATCATGCCGCCCTTCAGGATCAGCGAGGGCTTCACGCCGAAGAAGGCGGGCTTCCACACGACGAGGTCGGCCAGCTTGCCGACTTCAATCGACCCCACCTCATGCGAGATGCCTTGCGTGATGGCCGGGTTGATCGTGTACTTGGCGATGTATCGCTTCACGCGGAAGTTGTCGTGGCGGGCGTTGTCTTCAGGCAATGAGCCGCGCTGGGCTTTCATCTTGTGCGCCGCCTGCCAGGTGCGGATGATGACCTCGCCGACACGGCCCATGGCCTGGCTGTCGGACGACATCATCGAGAACACGCCCAGGTCGTGCAGGATGTCTTCGGCGGCAATGGTCTCGCGGCGGATGCGGCTCTCGGCAAAGGCCAGGTCTTCGGCGATGCTTGCGTCCAGGTGGTGACAGACCATCAGCATGTCGAGGTGCTCGTCGACCGTGTTGACGGTGAAGGGCATGGTCGGGTTGGTGGACGACGGCAGCACGTTGGCCAGGCCCGCCGCGCGGATGATGTCGGGCGCGTGCCCGCCGCCCGCGCCTTCGGTGTGGAAGGTCGCGATGGTGCGGCCCTTGAAGGCGTCGATCGTGCTTTCGACAAAGCCCGATTCGTTCAGCGTGTCGGTGTGGATGGTGACCTGCACGTCGTGCTTGTCGGCAACCGTCAGGCAGCAGTCGATGGCCGCGGGTGTGGTGCCCCAGTCTTCGTGCAGCTTCAGGCCGTAGGCGCCGGCTTCGATCTGTTCTTCCAGCGCGCCAGGCAGGCTCGCGTTGCCCTTGCCCTGAAAGCCCAGGTTCATGGGGAACGATTCGCTGGCCTTGAGCATGGCGTGGATGTGCCACGGCCCCGGCGTGCAGGTGGTGGCAAAGGTGCCGGTGGCGGGGCCCGTGCCGCCGCCGAGCATGGTGGTCACGCCACTCATCAGGGCTTCTTCGATCTGCTGCGGGCAGATGAAGTGGATGTGGCTGTCGATGCCGCCTGCGGTGACGATGGCGCCTTCGCCCGCAATGATCTCGGTGCCGGGGCCGATGATGATGTCGACCCCCGGTTGCACGTCGGGGTTACCCGCCTTGCCGATGGCGCTGATGCGGCCGTTCTTGAGGCCGATGTCGGCCTTCACGATGCCCCAGTGGTCGATGATGAGCGCGTTGGTGATGACGGTGTCGGCCACGTCCTTGGCAAGCCGCTGGCTCTGGCCCATGCCGTCGCGGATGGTTTTGCCGCCGCCGAACTTCACTTCTTCACCGTAGCCGCCGGCAAGCAGCGTGTAGTCGCGCTCGACCTCGATGATGAGGCCGGTGTCGGCCAGGCGCACACGGTCGCCCGTGGTGGGGCCGAACATTTCCGCATAGGCGCGGCGGGGCAGGGTGGCCATGTCAGTGCTCGCTGAAAGAAGGGGCGTGCGCTGCTGTGCGCACGTCAGTCAAAGGAAGGCGGCAAGACTGGCGCATCAGAGTGCGCCTTGCACGAGGCCGCGAAAGCCGTAGACCTTGCGGTCACCCGCGTAGTCGACCAGCTCCACCGTGCGTTGCTGGCCGGGCTCGAAGCGCACCGCCGTGCCCGACGCGATGTTGAGCCGCATGCCGCGGGCCGCCGCACGGTCGAACAGCAGCGCTTCGTTGGTCTCGGCAAAGTGATAGTGCGAGCCGACCTGGATGGGGCGGTCGCCGCTGTTCTCGATCACCAACGTGACGGCGCGGTAGCCTTCGTTGATGACGATGTCGGGACCGTCGGTGAACAGTTCGCCGGGAATCATCACTTCTTCCTGGAAAACCACAGGGCGGCGGCCACGAGGGCGGCCGTGACCACGAAGCCCCAGGTGTCGGTAGCGTGCCAGTGCACGTCGCCTTGGGCGCCGTGGCCGCCGTGGGCCGAGGCGAGGGCGGGCAGGGCGGCGAGGGCCAGGGCAGAGAGAAGTCGGGTCATGCGGGTCTCCGAAGGGAGTGGAATGAGGGCAATCAGGGAGGCCTTCAGGCGATCGGCTGGTGCACAGTCACGAGCTTGGTGCCATCGGGGAAGGTGGCCTCGACCTGGATGTCGGGGATCATCTCGGCCACGCCGTCCATCACGTCGGCGCGCGACAGCACGGTTTTGCCTTCGCTCATCAAGGCGGCCACGGACTTGCCGTCGCGTGCACCTTCCATGATGAACGCGCTGATGAGGGCGATGGATTCGGGGTAGTTGAGCTTCAGGCCGCGGGCCAGTCGCCGCTCGGCCAGCAGCGAGGCGGTGAAGATCAACAGCTTGTCTTTTTCACGAGGGGTCAGTTCCATGGCGGCAAAGGTAGCACGAGCCACGCAAGAAATGGAGCCCCCACGTCGCATTCGCTCCTGCCCCCCAAGGGGGCGCCGCCTGGCGGCCTGGCAGAGCCAGTTCCGCGGGCGTTGCGCAATGCGCTTCGCTCAAGACCATGCCCAATGTTGCTTGCTGGGGCGGCGACGCTCCGCTTTGACATCGAGGAAATCCGTCAGCCCATCGATTTGGCATGCCGATTGCACCAAAATTGCGCATGTCGACTGAGCACCCGCCCCCCGCCCCCGAGATCGCTGTCGGCCCCGCCATCGCCCTGCCGCCCGCTGCGCCGGGCGACACCAAGGCCGTGCAGCGTGTGGTCAAGGTGCGCCGCGACTACAACGCCTGGGTGGCTCGGGAGACCATGGAAGACTACGCGCTGCGCTTCACGCCGCGGAGTTTTCGCAAGTGGTCGGAGATGCGTGTGGCCAACACGGCCTTCGGCGCCGCCTCGTTCCTGGTGCTCGAGGCCGTGGGCGCCACCCTGCTCGTGCAGTATGGCTTTCTGAATGCCTTCTGGGCCATCCTCGCCACCGGGCTCATCATCTTTCTGGCGGGCCTGCCCATCAGCGTGTACGCCGCCCGCTACGGGCTCGACATGGACCTGCTCACGCGTGGCGCGGGCTTCGGCTACATCGGCTCCACCATCACCTCGCTGATCTACGCGTCGTTCACCTTCATCTTCTTCGCGCTCGAGGCGGCCATCATGGCCTACGCGCTCGACCTGGCGTTCGATATCCCGCCCGCCTGGGGCTACCTGATCTGTGCGCTGGTGGTGATCCCGCTGGTGACCCACGGCGTCACGGCCATCAGCCGCCTTCAGGTGTGGACGCAGCCGCTCTGGCTGGTGCTGCTCATCGTGCCCTACATCTACGTCTTCAAGCACAACCCCGGCGTGCTCGACGACCTGATGCGCTATGCCGGCGACGACGGCCGCGGCGGGCAGTTCAACGTCTATCTGTTCGGCGCCGCGATGACGGTGGGCATCGCCCTCATCACGCAGATGGGCGAACAGGCCGACTACCTGCGCTTCATGCCCGAGAAGACGGCCGCCAACCGCAAGCGCTGGTGGGCGGGTGTGCTGGTGGGCGGGCCGGGCTGGGTGGTGCTGGGCGTGCTCAAGATGCTGGGCGGCGCGCTGCTGGCCTATCTGGCCATCAGCCACTCGGTTCCCGCCGACCGCGCGGTCGACCCGAACCAGATGTACCTGGCCGCGTACGAGTACGTGTTCCCGCACATCGGGTGGGCGGTGGCCGCCACCGCCTTGTTCGTGGTGGTATCGCAGTTGAAGATCAACGTGACGAATGCGTACGCCGGGTCGCTGGCGTGGTCCAACTTCTTTGCGCGCCTCACGCACAGCCACCCGGGCCGTGTGGTGTGGGTGGTGTTCAACACGCTGATCGCGCTGATGCTGATGGAGCTGGACGTGTTCCGCGCCATCGGCGGGGTGCTTGGGCTTTACTCCAACATCGCCATCTCGTGGATCATGGCCGTGGTGGCCGACCTGGTCATCAACAAGCCGCTCGGCCTCTCGCCCAAAGGCATCGAGTTCAAGCGTGCGCACCTGTTCGATGTGAACCCTGTGGGCGTGGGCGCGATGGGCGCGGCCTCGGTGCTGTCGGTGGCAGCGCACCTGGGCCTCTTCGGCCCGCTGGCTCAGGCGTTCTCGGCGGCCATCGCGCTTGTCACGGCCTTCATCACTGCACCGCTGATCGCCTGGCTCACCAAGGGTCGCTATTACATCGCACGGCATCCTGAGCCCGAGCCGGTGGGCCTCTTCACCGGCCTGCGCAGCTGCGTGGTCTGCGAGCGCGACTACGAGGTGGACGACCTCGCCCACTGCCCCGCCTACCTCGGCAACATCTGCTCGCTGTGCTGCTCGCTCGATGCACGTTGCAACGACCTCTGCAAGCCCGACGCCCGGCTGTCGGCTCAGTGGGCCGGGGCCTTGCGCGCCCTGCTGCCGCGCCGCATGTGGCCCTACCTCGACACCGGCCTCGGCCACTACCTGCTGCTGATGGCGGTGGTGGTGCCCTTGCTGGCCGGCCTCTTCGCCATGCTGTACCACGCCGAGATGCGCAGCCTCGGCGCGCAGGCGCTTGAACTCGCGCCGTCGATGCGCCTGGGCTTTCTCAAGGCGTTTGCGGCCCTGCTGCTGGTGAGCGGCATCGTGGCCTGGTGGTTGGTGCTCACGCACAAGAGCCGGCAGGTGGCTCAAGAAGAATCGAACCGCCAGACGCAGGCGGCCCACGAGCAGACCGAAGCGCTGCTGCGCGAGATCGACTCCCACCGCCGCACCGACGAGCAGCTGCAGCAGGCCAAGCGCAGCGCCGACCTGGCCAACGAGGCCAAGAGCCGCTACATCACGACCGTCAGCCACGAGTTGCGCACGCCGCTCAACAGCATCCTCGGCTATGCGCAGCTGCTGGAAGAAGACGAGTCCATTCCGGCCCACCGCAAGCAGGCGGTGAGCGTGATCCGGCGCGGGGGCGACCACCTGCTGTCGCTCATCGAAGGCACGCTCGACATCGCGCGCATCGAGGGCGGCAAGCTGCGCCTCGATTCGCGCTCCATGCGCTTTCGTGATTGCGTGCAGCAGATCGTGCGCATGTTCGAGCTGCAGGCGGCCGACAAGGGCCTGGCCTTCAGCCACGTGATCTCCGACAAGCTGCCCGACATCGTGCGCACCGACGAAAAGCGGCTGCGCCAGATCCTCATCAACGTGCTCGGCAACGCGGTGAAGTTCACGCATGCCGGGCGTGTGGAGTTCCGGCTCAGCTATGCGCGCGAGATGGCGATTTTCGAGATCGAAGACACCGGCCCCGGCATTGCCGCCCACGAACTCGACCACATCTTCGAGCCCTTCGCACGCGGTGAAAAGCCCAGCAGCGGCGGCACCGGCCTCGGCCTCACCATCAGCAAGATGCTCACCGACCTGATGGGTGGGGAGATGACCGTGGCCAGCACGCTGGGCGTGGGCACCGTGTTCCGCATCCGCCTCTTCCTGCCCGCCGCCCGCGGTGCGGTGGCCGCGCTCGAGGTCGACCGTCCCAAGCGTGTCGGTTATGTGGGCGAGCGTCGCCGCATCATGGTCGTCGACAACGAAGAGGACGATCGCAACCTGCTGGCGACCGTGCTGGAGCCGCTCGGTTTCGAGATCTGGCGGGCGGCCTCAGGCCACGAGTGCCTGGCCACCATCTCCGACTTCGACCCGCATGCCGTGCTGATGGACCTGGCCATGCCGGGCATCGACGGCTGGGCCACCATCCGGTTGTTGCGCACGCACCAGCTGTCCGACGCGCCGGTGGCCATTGTCTCGGGCAATGCCTTCGACAAGGAACTCGAGAACGACGTGGGCATCCGCCCTGAAGACTTCATCCTGAAGCCGGTGCGTGTGCACGAGCTGCTGCACTGGCTGGGTGAGCGCCTGGCGTTGGAGTGGATCGATGCACCACGCGACGACACCCGCAACGAGCCGGTCGTGCAGCCCCATTGGGTGCTGCCTCCGGAGGCCCAGCTGCGCGCCCTGCAAGACCTGGTGAGCCTGGGCTACCTGCGGGGCATCGTGAAAAAGCTCGACGAGATCGAAGGCGAGAATGCAGCCCATGGCAGCTTTGTCGTGCACTTGCGCGGACTCGCCCGCAACTTCCAGCTCGATGCCTTGAGCGGCATCATCGGCCGCGCCCTCCATGAATCAAAACCTTCCTGACCGCAGCGCCTCCGACCTGGTGCTCATCGTCGACGACGTGCCCGACAACCTGTCGGTGCTGCACGACGCGCTCGACGAGGCCGGCTACGAGGTCCTCGTGGCCACCCAAGGCGAAAGCGCCCTGCAGAGCGCCCAGCAGGCCTTGCCCGACATCGTGCTGCTCGACGCCGTGATGCCCGGCATGGACGGCTTCGAAGTGGCGCGCCGCCTCAAGGCCCTGCCCGCCACCGCCCACATCCCCATCATCTTCATGACCGGCCTCACCGAGACCGAACACGTCGTGGCCGCATTCCAGGCCGGCGGGGTCGACTACGTCACCAAGCCCATCCGCGCCCAAGAGGTGCTGGCCCGCATGACCGTGCACCTGCAAAGCGCCCGCCAAGCGCGCCAGGCCCGCAACGCCCTCGACGCCTTCGGCCACGCCACCATGGCCATCCATGCCGACGACGCCGTCACGCGGGGCCGTGCGGTGTGGCAAACGCCACTCGCACGCGAGCTCATGCAGCGCTACTTCGCAGTCGCCGCAGGCCAGGTGCCTGAAGCCATCCTCGGCTGGCTGCGCCAGCACCTGACCCCGGCCTCCGACAGCCCCGAGGCCCGCTCCTTCACCGTCGTGCAAGACAACCGCCAGCTCGTGCTCACGCTGCAAGAGCGCACCAGCGACGACGACTGGATGATCGTGCTGCGCGAAGTCTCCGACGCCGCCATCGTCGCCGCCGTCATGTCCACCTTCAAGCTCACATTGCGCGAGGCCGAGGTGCTGTACTGGGTCGTGAAAGGCAAGACCAACCGCGACATCGGCGACATCCTTGGCAGCAGTCCGGCGACCGTCAAGAAGCATCTGGAGCACGTGTTTGAAAAGCTGGGTGTGGAGACGCGCAATGCGGCGGCGTCGCTGGCGATGACGAAGGTGCGGTTGTTGGGCACTTGGTGAATGGAGCCCCCACGTCTCTTCGGTCCTGCCCCAGGGCAGGGCCCACGGGTCGACCGGCAGAGCCGGCTCTCGCGTGGTTGCTGGAAAGAGCTGCGGCTGACGGCTGCAAGCACCCGCATCCTGCGGTAGGCTCAAGGCCGTACCTTTGAAGGAGCACCCATGCTGCGTCCCGACATCACGCCCGAGCGATTGATGGAAAATCAAGCCGGCACCTTGCCGGGTCGATTCGATCTGAAGATCCTGTCGGTCGAACAAGGCCGTTTGACGGCCGAGATGGCGGTGTTGCCGTGGATGCTCGCCCCCAACGGCTTCTTGCACGCCGCGTCCGTCATCCTGCTGGCCGACAGCTGCGCCGGCTACGCCACGGTGGCCCACCTGCCGCAGGGCGCCAAGAACTTCACCACCATCGAGCTCAAGAGCAACTTCTTCGGCACGGCCCGTGAAGGCCTGCTCCGCTGCGAGGCCACGGCCGATCACCTCGGCCGCAGCACGCAGGTGTGGTCGGCCACCGTCATCGGCCCCGACGACCGCAAGGTCGCGCTGTTCCGATGCACGCAGATGATTCTGAGCTGAAGCAACAGACTCAGCGACAGCTTCCGAATCGAATCAGAGGGGCTTGCGCGCGATGAAAGCCATCGAGCTGTGGTCGGACGAGCCCGTGATCACATGCCCGTCGAGGTCATACGCCACCGCACCCGGCTCGAAGCCCATGGCCACGAGTTGCTCTCGCTGATGGGCCAGCGAGATGTAATACAGCATGGTGCCGTAGTTGTGGCACACGTCGTTGATGACCGAGTAGGTCGGCGTCCGGATCTCGTGGCGAATGAAACGCTGGCGGTTGTAGAGCCTCACCGGCGTATGGGCCAGAAAGCGCAAGGTCCGCACGGCCAGACGCACCGGGTTGGCCGTGAAGCTGAAGGGCGGAAACTGGAAGCCCGCCGTGTGGTCGGGGCAGCTCTGGTTGTGGGTGGAGAACAAGAACACGCCACCCGGCTCGAGCACACGAAACACCTCGCGCATGATGGCCAGCCGGTCTTCGTGCGACACCATGCCGATGCCGTTGCAGCTGAACATCACGAGGTGGATCGAGCCGTCGGCGATGTTCCCCATCTGGCGCGCATCGGCCAGTGCGAGCTTCACGCCGGGGAAACGCCGCTGGCAGGCCTCGATCATCTCCTGGCTGTTGTCCACACCGAGGTAGTTGGTGCTGACCTCGAGCAAGGGCTTGACGGTGCGTCCGCCGCCGACGCCGATGTCGAGGATGGGCTTGCCGCGTGCGGCTTCGGCCACCGCATCGAGGGAGGCCTGCTCAGGCGCGCTCAGGTCGTCGCGGTGCGAGTAGTGTTTGACGGCCGAGGCCGAGCGCATGGTGCGCAGGTTGACTTCATCGATCGCGTTGGTCATGGGAGCTCTCGGCAGGCCCTGCGCTCGGCGCAGCTTCAAAGGCCGCAAAGCTACCATGGCCGCGGCCTGCCGGCACGCCTCCGTTCGGGGGATGGCGGGCGCTGAAGCTCAGCGCGTGCGGCGCGCGTGCCACCCCACCAGCCCCAGGCCGGCACCAAGCATCACCCACGTGGCGGGCTCGGGCACGGGCCGCAGGATGAACTCGCCGGTGGTGTTGCCGGCGCGCTGCACGTCGCCGCGCAGCAGGCTGTCGGCATGCAGCCAGGTGGTGACCTGGTAGTCGCCCGCCGTGAGATGAAAGTCTTCTTGCACCTGGCGGGTAGGGAAGCCCAGGGGGTCTTCATCGAGCACGCTGTTCCAGACCACATCACCGTCGAGGCGGGTCAGCGAAAAATGAAAGTCTGGCGAATCGATGAAGGCGGCCGTGCTGCGCATGTGCAAGTGAACCACCGAGGCTTCGTCGAGCGAGAAGCGGCCCGTCCACCGCACATCGGCGAAGCCGTCGCCCTCGGGCACGGCGCCAAACCCGTTGAAGCCGCCCGACACGTTCATGTCGGATGAGCCCGTGAAATGGATGAGCCCGGCCGAGATGCCGGCGTGCATTTGCGCGCGGCCCTGGGCAAAGGCGCTGTAGTCTGGGTGGTCGGGCAGTTGGCCTGCCAGCCCGAGGTTCAGCGTGGCGGGTTCATCCGGCGCGAGAGGGGCGTTGAGCTGGTCGGCAAACGCGGCCGATGCGATGGTGCCGGTGAGCGGGTCTGCAGCCTGCAGCCGGGCGTTCACGACGACCGACGCCTCTTGACCCAGCGGCGTAAAGCTCGCCGCGTGCGCCGACAGGCCGAGTGCGGACAGGGTGGACAGGGCAAGAGGCACCGCGCGGTGGAGGGCGCGGGACCACAAGGGCAGCGGTGGGCGGTGGGTCATGCGAACCTCGGTGGAAGTGAAGGCGGTGCCGCGACGTGACGAGACGTCAGTGGACGTGACTCGACGTGCGGCGATGCACAGGCGGAAGCAAAACCCGCGCCGTGGGCGCCCACTCGCGCCACGCCCGGCTTCGCTGCGCCGCGGGCCAAGTTTTGCCGGTCCATGCTGCTGAAATTTCCGGTGCTGGGTCGAAAACGCCTGCGGGTTTGCCCTGTCAGGTGGGGCATGACAGGCGGGGCATGACAGGTGAGACAGAACGCCACTACGCCTTCTGGCGTATTTCCCGAAAGCGCCTCGCTTCTTAACCTTGGCTTGTCTGTCCCGACCCAACCCAAGGAGCGTTCGTTCATGAAGCAAACCCGCCGCAACTTTGCGCAATCCCTCACCGCCGTGGCCCTGGGCGTCAGCGCCTTGAGCCTGCCCCTGCTGGCCCAGGCTCAAGCCAAAGGCACCATCAAGGTGGGCGTGTTGCACTCGCTGTCGGGCACGATGGCGATTTCTGAGACCGTGCTGAAGGACGTGGCCCTGATGGCCATCGAAGAGATCAATCAGAGCGGCGGCGTGTTGGGCAAGCAACTCGAGCCCGTGGTGGTCGACCCGGCCTCCAACTGGCCGCTGTTCGCTGAAAAGGCCAAGCAGCTGATCGGCCAGGACAAGGTGTCGGTGATGTTCGGCTGCTGGACCAGTGTGTCGCGCAAGTCGGTGCTGCCGGTCGTGGAAGAACTCAACGGTCTGCTGTTCTACCCCGTGCAGTACGAAGGTGAAGAGCTCAGCAAGAACGTGTTCTACACGGGCGCTGCACCGAACCAGCAGGCCATTCCTGCGGTCGAGTACCTGATGAGCAAGGCCGGTGGCGGCGCCAAGCGCTTCGTGCTGCTGGGCACCGACTATGTCTACCCGCGCACCACCAACAAGATCCTGCGCGCCTTCCTGAAGAGCAAGGGCGTGGCCGACAAGGACATCGACGAGAAGTACACCCCGTTCGGCCACAGCGACTACCAGACCATCGTTGCCGACGTGAAGAAGTTCTCTGCCGGTGGCAAGACCGCTGTCATCTCCACCATCAACGGCGACTCCAACGTGCCTTTCTACAAGGAACTGGGCAACCAGGGCCTGAAGGCCACTGACGTGCCAGTCGTGGCCTTCTCGGTGGGTGAAGAAGAACTGCGCGGTGTGGACACCAAGCCGCTGGTCGGCCACCTGGCCGCCTGGAACTACTTCATGAGCCTGAAGAACCCGACCAACGACGCCTTCAAGGCGAAGTGGGCCGCCTACGCCAAGGCCAAGAAGTTGCCAGGTGCCGACAAGCCACTGACCAACGACCCGATGGAAGCCACCTACATCGGCATCTACATGTGGAAGCAGGCCGTCGAGAAGGCCAAGAGCACCGAGACCAACAAGGTCATCGCGGCCATGGGCGGCCAGACCTTCAAGGCACCGAGCGGCTTCGTGGCCAAGATGGACGAAAAGAACCACCACCTGCACAAGCCCGTGTTCATCGGCGAAGTGAAGGCCGACGGCCAGTTCAACGTGGTGTGGAAGACGCCAGCTCCGGTCAAGGCCAAGCCATGGAGCCCGTTCATCGAAGGCAACGACAAGAAGAAGGACGAGCCCGAGAAGAAGTGATCTCGCTCATCCCCGGCCGCTTGCGGCCGAGCTGACAACAACCGGGGTGCGCTGTCACCCCGGTTGTTCACGGAACTGCCCATGACCTGCCTGCCGATGTTTGTTCGCTTCTCCCGTTGGATGCGCTTCGCGCGCCGATCCGCCCTGATGCTCGGTCTGAGCGTGGCCGCCTTCGGAGCCCATGCGCTGACGGCCGAACAGACCCGCGCCCTGGCCGTGGGAGAAAACGAAGAACGCATTACGGCGCTCAGTGCCTCATTGGCGCGGGGTGATGCAGGCCTTGCCCCATTCGTGCAGGCTTTGCTCGACGGCAGCGTGGTGTTCACCGCCGACCGCGTGCTCATCGTCGACGGCGACAAGGTCTCCGATGCCGCCACCGGCGCGCCGGCGGCCAAGCCGGAGGCCGCTGAAGAGGTCATCAACAGCAACCAGATGAGCCGTGAGCTCAACACGGCCATGGCCGCGCTGAAGCTCTTTTCCAAAGACCTGGGCGAGCGCCGCGCCGCCGCGCAGGCACTGAAGGACGATGCCGACGACGCTCGCCTTCCCCTGATCGAAAAAGCCCTCGCGGTGGAAACCGACGAGTCGCTCAAGGTGCAGCTCGCGCAGATTCGCGCCGCGGTGCTGATCGCCTCTCCAGAGACCGGTCGCCGCATGGAGGCCGCCAAGGCCCTGGGCGACAGCCGCACCTCGGCCACCCGCAGCCTCATTGCCGATCGGCTCAAGCTGGCGGCCGAAGGCGGCGAGTCCGACGTGGCCGTGCGCAGCCAGCTCGAGATCTCGCTCAAGGCCATCGACCGGCACTTGGCTTGGGGTGAACGCTTCGGCGTGCTGTTCACCGGGGTCAGCATGGGCAGCATCCTGCTGCTGGCGGCGCTCGGTCTGGCCATCACCTACGGGCTGATGGGCGTGATCAACATGGCCCATGGCGAGCTGATCATGATCGGCGCCTATGCCACCTGGCTCGTGCAGAACTTCTTCCAGGCCTACCTGCCCGGCGTGTTCGACCTCTACATGCTGGCGGCCATTCCGGTGTCGTTCCTGGTGGCGGCGCTGGTGGGCGCGCTGATGGAATGGCTCGTCATCCGCTGGCTCTACGGCCGGCCCTTGGAGACCTTGCTCGCCACCTGGGGCTTCAGCCTGGTGCTGATCCAGGCGGTGCGCTCCATCTTCGGTGCGCAGAACGTGACCGTGGTGAACCCTGCGTGGCTGTCGGGCGGGGTGCAGGCCATGAGCAACCTCACGCTGCCCTACAACCGCATCGCCATCATCGTGTTCGCCGTGCTGGTTCTGGCTGCTGTGTCGGCCGTGATTGCCAAGACACGCCTCGGCCTCTTCGTGCGTGGTGTCACGCAGAACCGCAGGATGGCCGCCTGCGTGGGTGTGAATACAAAGCGCATCGACACGTATGCGTTTGCGCTGGGCTCGGGCATCGCCGGTCTCGCGGGTTGTGCGCTGTCCCAGGTGGGCAACGTGGGCCCTGAACTCGGCCAGGGCTACATCGTCGATTCGTTCATGGTCGTGGTGCTCGGCGGCGTGGGCCAGCTCGCAGGCACCGTGTATGCCGGCCTCGGCCTGGGGGTGCTCAACAAGCTGCTTGAGGGCTGGCAGGGCGCGGTGCTCGCCAAGATCATGGTGCTGGTGTTCATCGTGGTCTTCATCCAGAAGCGGCCGCAAGGCATCTTTGCCATCAAGGGCAGAGCGGCATGACGCCGCCACTGGTGCAACACAGCGGACCGCCGCTGGTGCAACGCAGCGGCCTGTTGCTGGAGCGGCGCGGCCTGTTGCTGGGGCGGCGCGGCTGGCTGGCGGTGTGGGCCGCGGT
>JBEGTX010000074.1:0-14155 GCA_041179165.1 Pseudomonadota bacterium
AGGCTGCCACGCCAGGCCACCACGCCATCGCTGCGCGAGTAGATGCTGGTGGTGGGCACGGGCGGGGCCTCGGGCAGGTTGTAGTTCTCGGTCTCGCGCTCGATGCTGCGGCCGCTGGCGAACTGGTAGATGCGCCAGGCATTGGTGGAGGTGTGGGGCCCGGCAAAGGGCGTGCCCAGCGTCACCACGCAGCGCACCAGGTCGGGCAGTTCCTTGGCCAGTTCGCGGGCATAGATGCCGCCCAGGCTCCAGCCCACCAGGCTGACACGCGCTTCGTGTGCGGCCGCCACGCTTTGCACGTGGCTCGACAGGTCAGCAAGCCAGTCATCGACATCGCCTTGCGGGCCGGTGTTGAAGCCGTGCTCCCAGTCGTACACGGTATAGCCCAGGCGCTCGCAGCAGTCGCGCAGCGGCACCAGGGCGCGCTGGTCGGAGGCCAGCCCCGGAAAGATGACCACAGGGTGCCCGTCACCCGAGGGCAGGGCATCGTGGTCCATGAAGCGCATGCTGGCGTATTCGAATGCAGCCCGCAAAGGTTCGATGCCCAGCAAAGTGAGTGACGGTGAAGGCGCCGGTGCGCTGAGGCTGTAGTTCATGGCGTTTGGCCTCGTTTAGGTGGGTCCCATGATGGGACAGCGCACAGTGTTTGGCGACGCGAATCGGATGAATCGCGTGTCGGAGACCGCTGACGTTTTGTGCCGAATCGAGGGGCGCCGCGCGAGGGGCTTGTGGCCCGCGACGGGTGTCGGGGCTGGCGCACTGAGCCAGAGCGGGCGGTACGAAGACAAGCGCCACACCGAGGGCAGTGGCGCTGGTGACATGAGTCTGGTCGAGCGAAAGCCGGAGATGCCGCGGCTCTGGGCCTCGGGGGCCAGCATGCTTCGGACCGTGCGGCCATGTCGCATCTCCATGATTCCGTTATACACCCGATGGACGGGCCCGTGTTCGCGGGTGAACATCAGGGCGTTGGCCGCACGCGGCGCGGGGTGTGACGAACGTCCTCATTTTCAGCACATTTCACAGGGAGAAGACATGCGCTTGGTGATCATCAGCGGCGGTTCCGCCGGGCTCGGGCTGGCCTTGTGCCGCTTTCATGAGGCGCATGGCGATCGGGTGGTCGACTTCTCGCGCTCGGCGCCGCACGCGTTCAGCGTGAAGGTGGACTTGTCCGATCCGGTTGGGGCCGTCGAGGCCGTGCAGCGCACGCTCGGCACGCTGGCCGCCGGGAGCTGGAGCGAGATCCTGATCGTCAACAACGCCGGCACGCTCGACCCGATCGGACCGGCATCGACCAAGCCGTCGGCCGAAGTGCTCGCCAACATGAACATCAACTTCAGCTCGCCCATCCTGTGGATGAGCGCGGCCATCGCAGCCTTCCAGCAGCACGACTGCCGCAAGCGCCTGGCCAACATCACCTCGGGTGCGGCCACAAGTGCCTATGCGGGATGGTCCTTGTATGGCGCGGCCAAGGCAGGGCTCGAGGCCTACATCCGCTCGGTGGCGCGTGAGCAGCAAGCGCAGCCGTTTCCGATCGAGGTCGTCAACATCAACCCCGGCGTGATGGACACCGCCATGCAAGCCACCATCCGAGCGACCGACGCCACGGACTTTCCCGACACGCAGCGGTTCGTCGAGCGACAGGCGCGCGGCGAACTGCAGCCGCCCGAGCGCATTGCGCAGGCAATCGCCAGGATCATGGCCCTGCCTCACTGGACGGCCGGACAGCTCTACAGCGCGGCCGACCATCTCAGCTGACCTCGGCAAACGGCGCGCAAGCTCGGGGGCTTTGCCAAAGTCGGGGGAGCGCCCTGTGGCAAACTTCGCCGCTTCCTCTTTCAGCCGCCCCCTGGGCCCGATGTTTTGGACAAGATTCTTCTGCAAATCGCCGCCGAGCTGAAGTGCCGGCCGGCCCAGGTCAATTCCGCTGTCGAGCTGCTCGATGGTGGCGCCACCGTCCCCTTCATCGCCCGCTACCGCAAGGAGGCGACCGACGGCCTCGACGACATCCAGCTGCGTGAGCTCGAAAGCCGCCTCGGCTACCTGCGCGAGTTGGAAGAGCGCCGCGCCGCGGTGCTCAAGAGCATCGACGAACAAGGCAAGCTCACGCCCGAGTTGCGCGCGGCCGTAGAAGGCGCTCCCACCAAGCAGGAGCTCGAAGACATCTACCTGCCGTTCAAGCCGCGCCGCCGCACCAAGGGCATGATCGCCCGTGAAGCCGGTCTCGAGCCCTTGGCCGACAAGCTGTTCGCCGACCCGACCCTCACGCCGTTGACCGAGGCCGCCGGCTTCATCAATGCCGAAGGCGGTTTTGCCGATGCGCTCGCAGTGCTCGATGGCGTGCGTGACCTGCTCAGCGAACGCTGGGCCGAAGACGCGGGCCTCGTGGGCAAGCTGCGCGAGTGGCTGTGGGAAGACGGCCTGTTGCGCTCCAAGCTCATGGACGGCAAGGACGAGAACAACGCCGATGTCGCCAAGTTCCGTGACTACTTCGATTACGACGAGCCCATCCACCGTGTGCCTTCTCACCGCGCGCTCGCCGTGTTCCGTGGCCGCACGCAGGAGCTGCTCGATGCCAAGCTCGTGCTCGACGAAGAACTGGTGCCCGGCCAGCCGTCCAAGGCCGAAGGCCGCATCGCCATTCACCTGGGCTGGAGCCATGCCAAGCGGCCGGCCGACGACCTCATTCGCAAGACCATCGCCTGGACCTGGAAGGTCAAGCTCTCGCTGAGCCTGGAGCGCGACCTCTTCAGCCGCCTGCGTGAAGACGCCGAGAAGGTGGCCATCAAGGTGTTTGCCGACAACCTGCGCGACCTGTTGCTCGCTGCACCGGCCGGCCCCCGCGTGGTGATGGGGCTCGACCCCGGCATCCGCACGGGGGTGAAGGTGGCCGTGGTCGATGCGACCGGCAAGGTGCTCGACACCAACACGGTGTTCCCGCACGAGCCGCGCAAGGACTGGGAAGGCTCGCTGCACACGCTTGGACGCCTCTGCGCCACGCACGGCGTGAACTTGATCGCCATCGGCAACGGTACGGCCAGCCGTGAGACCGACAAGCTCGCCTCCGACCTCATCAAGCGCATTCAGCAGCTGGCCCCCGGCACCCACATCGAGAAGGTGGTGGTGAGCGAAGCCGGCGCCTCGGTGTACTCGGCCAGTGAATACGCAAGCAAGGAATTGCCCGATCTCGATGTGAGCCTGCGCGGCGCCGTGAGCATCGCCCGCCGCCTGCAAGACCCGCTGGCCGAGCTCGTGAAGATCGATCCCAAGAGCATTGGCGTGGGCCAGTACCAGCACGACGTGAACCAGAGCGAACTCGCCAAGAGCCTCGACGTGGTGATCGAAGACTGCGTGAACTCCGTGGGCGTCGACGTCAATACGGCCTCGCAGCCGCTGCTGTCGCGCGTGTCCGGCCTGAGTGGCGCGGTGGCCAGCAGCATCGTGCGCTGGCGCGATGCCAATGGGGCCTTCCGCAACCGCCAGCAGCTGCTCGATGTGAGCGGCCTGGGCGCCAAGACTTTCGAGCAGAGCGCGGGCTTCCTGAGAATCCGCAACGGCGACAACCCGCTCGACCAATCCGGCGTGCACCCGGAAACCTATCCGCTGGTCGAGAAGATTCTCAGCGCCGTCAACAAGCCCGCCGCTGAGGTGATGGGCCGCAGCGATGTGATTCGCGCGCTCAAGCCCGAAGCGTTTGCGAGCGAGAAGTTCGGCGCGATCACGGTGAAAGACATCCTCACCGAACTCGAAAAACCCGCCCGCGATCCGCGTCCCGACTTCAAGGTCGCGCGCTTCAACGACGGCGTCGAAGACATCAAGGACTTGCAGCCCGGCATGACGCTCGAGGGCACGGTCAGCAACGTGGCCGAGTTCGGCGCTTTCATCGACCTGGGTGTTCACCAGGACGGCCTGGTCCACGTGAGCCAGCTCGCCAACAAGTTCGTCAAGGATGCTCGCGAGGTCGTGAAGACCGGCGACATCGTCAAGGTCAAGGTGCTCGAGGTCGACCTGGCGCGCAAGCGCATCTCGCTCACCATGAAGCTCGACACCACGGTGGCACCGCGCGGCGAGCGCAGCAGCGACAACAGCTACCGGCCTCCGGCACGTGGCGAGCGTCCAGGCGCTTCGCGAGCTGCCCCGGCCGCAGCGCAGCCTCAGGGTGCATCGGCGATGGCCGCAGCCTTCGCCAAGTTGCAGACCAAACGCTGAGGGTGTGATGCGAGCCTTGCAGATTCACGCCGGGCCGCGGGCGCGCCAGGCGCTGGCCGAACGCGGCCTGTCGCCAGGTGACGTGCGGGCTGTGCCCGGCGCGGCCGGTGGTCCCAAGGGCCTGGTGCTCAACCCGCTCGATCAGTACCTGTTCGGCGACTGGCTGCCGCGTGGCGGCCACACGGTCCACCTGCTGGGCGCTTCCATCGGTGCGTGGCGCATGGCCTCGGCCTGCCTGTCCGATCCGGCCCAAGGCCTGAAGCAGATGGCAGACGACTACATCGGCCAGGAGTACGCGCCACCTGAAGGCGGCAAGCTCACGGCCAGCATGATCAGCGAGGCCTTCGGGGCTGGCTTGGTCACGCACTTCGGCGGCCGCGAAGCCGAGATCCTGTCGCACCCGCGCTACCGGTTGCATGTGTTCACGAGCCGCGGCCGACACGTGCTGCGCCGCGAGGGCAGGGCGTTTTCCAAGATCACCACGCCGCTTGGCTACCTGGGTGCGTTTGCCACCAACGCCGTGAGCCGGCGCGCCATGGGTGCGTGGCTCGAGCGCGTGGTGTTCTCGGACACCCGGGATGAGATACCGCTGCGCCTGCACGACTACCGCACGCATGCCGCCCACCTCACACCCGAGAACCTGCGCCTGAGCGTGCTGGCCAGCTGCTCCATTCCGTTCTGGCTCGATGCCGTGCACAACATCCCCGGCGGCCCGCGCGGGGCCTACTGGGACGGCGGCATCACCGACTACCACCTGCACCTGAACTACGCGTCGATGACAGACGGGCTGGTGCTCTACCCGCACTTCCAGCAGGCCATCGTGCCGGGCTGGCTCGACAAGGCCCTGAAGCACCGGCACCGATCGAGCCCGTTCCTGAGCAACGTCATCGTGGTGTCGCCTTCGGCCGAATGGATTGCCACCTTGCCGAAAGCCAAGCTGCCCGATCGCCACGACTTCAAGGCTTACGGGCATGATGTGCGTGCGCGCATGAAGGCGTGGAACGTGGCAGTCGCCGAGAGCCAGCGGCTGCGGGATGAGTTTGCCGCGCTGGTCGAGTCGGGCCGGCCCATCGAGGCGCTGCCGCTCTGAACCTGCTTGCCGATGCGCCCTGACTTTCAACCGCTGTATTTCTTGATTGCAGAGCCGCCATGGAATTTCCCACCCACCAGCTCTCGATGACCGTGCTCATGTCGCCCGACATGGCCAACTTCTCGGGCAATGTGCACGGGGGCAGCATCCTGAAGCTGCTCGACCAAGTGGCCTACGCCTGCGCCAGCCGCTATGCGGGCTGCTACGTGGTCACGCTGTCGGTCGACCAGGTCACCTTTCGCCAGCCCATTCACGTGGGAGAGCTGGTGACCTTTCTCGCCTCAGTCAACCACACGGGCAAAAGCTCGATGGAAGTCGGCATCAAGGTGGTGACCGAGAACATCCAGACGCGCGGGGTGCGCCACGCCAACAGCTGCTTCTTCACGATGGTGGCACTCGACGACGAGCGCCGGCCGAAGGCCGTCACGCCCTTCGTGCCCAGCACACCCGACGAGATCCGCCGCAGCCAGGCCGCGCAGGAGCGCCGCCAGTTGCGCCAGGAGCTGGAGCAGCGCTACCACGCGGCCCGCAGCTGAGGCGGATCACGCCCTGGCGATGTCAGCGGGACGGGCCTGTCCCACGGCGTGTCCGACCTGTTCTACAATCGTGCCCATTCCCTTGACACACCTGAACAAGAGCGAGAAAGGCACCCTGGTTATGACACCGCGAACTACCACCGAGTGGGTTTTGCCTTAGTCGACCGCGGCTCGTCTCGTCTTTTCTCGTCCATATCTCGAAGCGCGGCTCACCCCCGCGCTTTTTTGCTTTCTGGAGTTTCCCCATGATCTCGATCCAACTGCCCGACGGTTCACAACGTCAGTTCGAAGGCCCCGTCACGGTGGCCGAGGTGGCTGCGTCCATCGGCACCGGCCTGGCCAAAGCCGCGCTTGCAGGCCGCGTGGGGCAGGGCGCTGACGCCAAGGTGGTCGACACCAGTCATCGCATCGAGGCCGACACGCAGCTGGCCATCATCACCGAGAAGGACGCCGCAGGCCTCGACGTGATTCGCCACTCGACGGCGCACTTGCTGGCGTATGCGGTGAAGTCGCTGTTCCCCGACGCCCAGGTCACCATCGGCCCGGTCATCGACAACGGCTTCTTCTACGACTTCGCCTACAAGCGCCCGTTCACGCCCGAAGACCTGGCGGCCATCGAGGCGCGAATGACCGAACTCGCCCGCAAGGACGAGCGCGTCGAGCGCCGCGTGCTGCCGCGCGACGAGGCCGTGGCCTACTTCAAGAGCCTGGGTGAGCACTACAAGGCCGAGATCATCGCCAGCATTCCGGCCAATGAAGACGTGTCTCTGTACCGCGAAGGCGAGTTCGAAGACCTCTGCCGCGGCCCTCACGTGCCGAGCACCGGCAAGCTCAAGCACTTCAAACTGATGAAGGTGGCCGGTGCCTACTGGCGGGGCGACCACCGCAACGAGATGCTGCAACGCATCTACGGCACGGCCTGGGCCACGAAGGACGAGCTGGCGCAGTACCTTCACATGCTCGAAGAAGCCGAGAAGCGCGACCACCGCAAGCTAGGCCGCGAGCTCGACCTCTTCCACATCGATGAACATTCCCCTGGCGTGATCTTCTGGCACCCGAAAGGCTGGACCATCTGGCAGCAGGTGGAGCAGTACATGCGTGCCGTCTACCGCGACAACGGCTACAAGGAAGTGAAGGGCCCGCAGCTGCTCGACCAGTCGCTGTGGGAGAAGACCGGCCACTGGGGCAAGTACCGCGAGAACATGTTCACGACGGAGAGCGAAAAGCGTGAGTACGCGCTCAAGCCCATGAACTGCCCGGGCCACATCCTGATCTTCAAGCAAGGCATCAAGAGCTACCGCGACCTGCCGCTGCGTTTCGGCGAGTTCGGCCAGTGCCACCGCAACGAGCCTTCGGGCGGCATGCACGGCATCATGCGTGTGCGCGGCTTCACGCAGGACGACGGCCACATCTTCTGCACCGAAGACCAGATCCTCGACGAATGCACGGCCTTCACCGCCTTGCTGCAGAAGGTCTACAAGGACTTCGGCTTCACCGACATCATCTACAAGGTGGCCACCCGCCCTGCGGCGCGCATCGGTACCGATGAGTCGTGGGACAAGGCCGAACACGCGCTGATGGAGAGCCTGCGCCGCTCGGGTGTGGAATTCGAGGTCGCGGCGGGCGAGGGCGCTTTCTACGGCCCCAAGATCGAGTACACGCTGAAAGACGCACTCGGCCGCCACTGGCAGTGCGGCACCGTGCAGGTCGACCCCAACATGCCCGAGCGCCTCGATGCCGAGTTCGTGAACGAGGCCGGCGAGCGCGTCGTGCCCATGATGCTGCACCGCGCCATCGTGGGCAGCATGGAGCGTTTCATCGGAATTTTGATCGAGCAGCACGCCGGCGCGCTGCCCGTTTGGCTCAACCCGACCCAGGTCGTGGTGATGAATATCACCGACGACCAGGCCGAATACGCCCAGGAAATTGCGAAAACTCTGCAAAAACAAGGAGTTAGGGTCGAGGTTGATTTGCGCAACGAGAAAATTAACCGTAAAATCCGCGAGCATTCAATGCAAAAGGTCCCGTTTCTCCTGGTCGTGGGCGACAAGGAAAAGGCAAACGGGGCTGTTGCGGTGCGCGCTCGGGGCAACCAAGACCTCGGTGTGATGCCACTTTCCGACTTCAGCCAGAAGATCGCCAGTGACATCGCCCAACTCGTCTGACGTCTCCCCCCAGGGCAAGCGCATCAAGGATTGTTTTTGGATTCCCTTGCCTTGGAGTCCCCTGAAGGATTTGAACTATCGCTACTTTTGCTGACCGCCGTACTCCCAATGTGGAGCGCAAGCACCGCCTCAACCGCGAGATCATGGCGCCGGAGGTTCGGCTCAACGGTGTAGAGAACGAACCGCTGGGCATCGTCAATACGCAAGAAGCGTTGCGCATGGCAGGCGAGCTCGATGTCGATCTGGTCGAAATCGCGGCCACGGCAGACCCTCCTGTCTGCCGCCTGATGGACTACGGCAAGTTCAAATACCAAGAGCAGAAACGGGCCGCCGAAGCCAAGTCGAAGCAGAAGGTCATCGAAATCAAGGAAGTCAAATTCCGCCCGGGAACGGACGAAGGCGACTACCAGATCAAGATGCGCAACCTTCGCCGCTTCATCGAGGAAGACGGCGACAAGGGCAAGGTCACGCTGCGTTACCGCGGTCGTGAAATCACCCACCAGGACATCGGCATGCGCCTGCTCGAACGCATTCGCGACGAACTCGCCGATTGCGCCGTGGTGGAGAACATGCCCAAGCTCGAAGGCCGCCAGATGATCATGGTGCTGGGGCCCAAGAAGCGGCAGTGATGCCAGGTGCCCCTCGGGGTGCCTGCCATCAAGAATTCGTGAGTTCAATGCCCTGGTCTGGTCGCCAGGGTGTTGCAAGAAGCCCCTGCAGGCCTACAAGACGGCAAGTCCTTTTGCCGGCGCCTGCAGGAGCAACTAAAAAGGAGCAGTCATGCCCAAAATGAAGACCAAGAAAAGCGCGGCCAAGCGGTTCCGCGTGCGTCCAGGCGGCACCGTCAAGCGGGGTCAGGCGTTCAAGCGCCACATCCTGACGAAGAAGTCCACGAAAAACAAACGCCACCTCCGTGGCTCTGTTGCCGTGCATAAGACCGACATGGGGCACATCAAACAGATGTTGCCTCTTGCTGGCCTTTAACCTTCTGAAGGAGAAGAAACATGCCTCGCGTTAAACGTGGTGTAACGGCCCGTGCCCGTCACAAGAAAGTTCTCGCACTCGCCAAGGGTTACCGTGGTCGTCGCAAGAATGTGTTCCGCATTGCCAAGCAAGCAGTCATGCGCGCTGGGCAATATGCCTACCGTGACCGTCGCACGAAAAAACGTGTGTTCCGTCAGCTGTGGATTGCCCGTATCAACGCGGCAAGCCGTGGCCTGGGTTTGACCTACAGCAAGTTCATGGCTGGCCTGAAGAAAGCGTCGATCGAGATCGACCGCAAGGTTCTGGCTGACATGGCTGTTCATGATCCTGTCGCTTTCGGCAGCATCGTTGATAAGGTCAAGGCCCAGCTCGCTTGATGTCGTTGACCTGCCGGTGCTGAAAGGCGCCAGCAGGACGGCACGCCCCCGGCTTGGCGCTTGCGCGAAGCCGGGGGCCAAGCCCTCAAGGCCGACTTCGTGTGCGGCCTTTTTTTATTTTCTGCGTTGTTGAACCGAGCTGGCGAACTGATGAACGACCTCGATGAACTGGTGGCAAGTGCGCAGGCTGATTTCGCGCAAGCCGCGGCCCCGGCCGACCTTGAAAACGCCAAGGCGAAATACCTCGGCAAGTCCGGTCGCCTCACCGAAAAGCTGAAGGCCCTCGGTGCCTTGTCGCCCGACGAGAAGAAGTCGCGCGGCGCCCTCATCAACGTGGCCAAGCAGCAGGTTGAAGCCGCGCTCACCGCGCGCCGTCAGGCGCTGGCCGATGCCGAACTGCAGGCGCAGCTGAAGGCCGAGTCCCTCGACGTCTCGCTGCCCGGCCGCGCATCCACCACCGGCGGTCTGCACCCTGTGTCACGCACGATGGAACGCATCGAGGCCATCTTCGGCTCCATGGGTTTCGACGTGGCCGACGGCCCCGAGATCGAGACCGACTGGTTCAGCTTCACCGCGCTGAACAACCCCGAGAACCATCCTGCGCGCTCCATGCAGGACACCTTCTACGTCGACATGAAAGACGAAGAAGGCCGCTGGCTCAACCTGCGTCCGCACACCTCGCCCATGCAGGTGCGCTATGCACGCGCCCATGCCGCCAAGTACGCCGGCCAGGCCACCATGCCCGAGATCCGCGTGATCGCACCGGGCCGCACCTACCGGGTCGACAGCGACGCCACGCACTCGCCCATGTTCCACCAGTGCGAAGGCCTGTGGATCGGCGAGAACGTGAGCTTCAAGGACCTGAAGTCGGTGTTCTCCGACTTCTTCCGCACCTTCTTCGAAACCGACGACTTGCAGATCCGTTTCCGCCCGTCGTTCTTCCCGTTCACTGAGCCGTCGGCTGAAGTCGACATCGCCTTCTCGAGCGGGCCGCTGAAGGGCCGCTGGCTCGAGGTCGCCGGCTCCGGCCAGGTGCACCCGAACGTCGTGCGCAACTTCGGCCTCGACCCCGAGCGCTACATCGGCTTTGCCTTCGGCCTGGGCCCGGACCGCCTCACCATGCTGCGCTACGGCACCAACGACCTGCGCCTGAACTTCGACGGCGACCTGCGCTTCCTGTCGCAATTCAAATAAGACGGGACCCACGACATGCAATTCCCTGAATCCTGGTTGCGCGAGTTCTGCAACCCACCCCTGTCGACGCAAGAGCTGGCCGACACCCTGACCATGGCCGGCATGGAGGTCGAAGAGTTGCGCCCGGTGGCGCCGCCGTTCAACCACGTGGTCGTGGGTGAGGTGCTCGAGGTGGTCCGCCACCCTGATGCCGACCGTCTCAACGTGTGTCAGGTCAAGGTCGGGCCGGACACTGTCCTCAACATCGTGTGCGGCGCACCCAACGTGAAGCCCGGCATCAAGGTGCCCTGCGCCATGGTCGGCGCGCAGTTGCCCCCAGCAGAGGAGGGGGGGGCGCCGTTCGCCATCAAGCTCGGCAAGCTGCGCGGTGTCGAAAGCCAGGGCATGCTGTGCTCGGCCCGCGAACTCAAACTGTCTGACGAAGCCGGCGGCCTGCTGGTCCTGGCCGACGATGCGCTGGTGGGCAACTCCATTCGCGACCACCTTCGCCTCGACGACACGCTCTTCACGCTCAAGCTCACGCCCAACCTGGCCCATTGCCTGAGCGTCTACGGCATTGCGCGCGAGGTGTCGGCCCTCACGGGTTCGCCGCTGCTGCAACCGCAGTTCCCCGCGGCCACCGTGGCCAACGCAGCCCAGCTGCCGGTGCGTGTGGACGCCCCCGACCTGTGCGGTCGCTTTGCCGGCCGCGTGATCCGCCAAGTCAACCCGCAGGCTGCCACTCCGGCGTGGATGGTCGAGCGCCTCGCGCGTTGCGGCCAGCGTTCGGTCACGGCACTCGTCGACATCTCCAACTACGTGATGTTCGAGTTCGGCCGTCCGTCGCATATTTTTGACCTCGACAAGATCAACGGTGGTCTCGTTGTGCGCTGGGCCAAGCAAGGCGAGACCCTCAAGCTGCTGAACGGCAACACGGTCGAGCTCGACGCCAAAGTCGGTGTCATTGCCGATGAGCAGGCCGTCGAGTCGCTCGCCGGCATCATGGGCGGCGACGCCACTTCGGTCACCAACGACACGCAGAACGTCTACGTGGAAGCCGCCTTCTGGTGGCCCGAGTCCATTGCCGGCCGCGCTCGCCGCTACCAGTTCAGCACCGACGCCAGCCACCGCTTCGAGCGGGGCGTGGACCCTGCGCCGATCGTCGAGCACATCGAACGCATCACGCAGCTCGTGCTCGACATCTGCGGTGGCGAGCCCGGTCCGATCGACGACCAGTCGGTCAATCTGCCGGTGCGCCAGCCCGTCACGCTGCGCGTGGCGCGTGCCGCCAAGGTCATCGGCATGCCGGTCACCCAGGCCGAATGCCTGCAGGTGCTGCAGCGCCTGGGCTTGTCCGTCACCGAGGCGCCAGGCCTGCTCACGGTGGCGCCACCGAGCTGGCGTTTCGACATCGAGATCGAAGAAGACCTGATCGAAGAAGTCGTTCGTGTCATCGGTTTCGACAAGCTGCCGCAAACGCCGCCGCTCGCGCCGATCACTGCGCGGGTTCGTGTGGAAGCCCAGCGCGGCCTGTACGCGCTGCGCCACGAGGTGGCTGCACGCGACTACCAGGAAACCATCAACTACAGCTTCGTCGAAGAACGCTGGGAGCGTGAGCTTGCGGGCAACGAGAACCTCATCCGCGTGCTGAACCCGATCGCAAGCCCCTTGTCGGTCATGCGCTCCAGCCTGATCGGCAGCCTGGTGTCGGTGCTGCGCTTCAACCTGGCCCGCAAGGCTTCGCGCGTTCGCGTGTTCGAGGTAGGCCGTGCCTTCCTGCGCGACACGAGCGTCACGGCCAGCAACACCACGGTCGCCGGTCTGCTGCAGCCCGTGCGCGTGGCCGGCCTGGCCTATGGCCCGGCCGAGGCCGTGCAGTGGGGCGTGAAAGAACGCGCCGTCGATTTCTACGACGTGAAAGGCGACATCGAAGCGCTGCTGGCGCCACGTGTTGCGCGCTTCGTGCCCGTCGAGCACCCTGCGCTGCACCCGGGCCGTTCGGCTCGCATCGAAGTCGATGGCGTGGCGGTGGGTGTTGTCGGTGAACTGCACCCGCGCTGGCGCCAGGGCTACGAGCTGCCGTCGGCTCCCATCCTGTTCGAACTCGAGGCCAGTGCGCTCACTCAGCGTGACGTGCCGGTGTTCCAGACGATCCCGAAACAACAGTCGGCCTGGCGCGACATCGCCGTCATCGCCGGTGAGCAGGTCGGCCACGACGCGCTCATCGACACCATCCTGTCGGCCGACAAAGCACTCGTGCGCTCGGCCAAGCTGTTCGACGTCTACAAGCCTGCTGCGGCCACGGCCGACATGGCCGCGGGCGAGCGCAGCCTGGCCGTGCGCCTGGAGCTGCTCGACGACACCACCACGCTGACCGACGACCGCATCGAAGCGGTGGTCGCAGCGGTGCTGGCAGCACTTCAAGCCCGTCTGGGCGTTCGTTTGCGCGGTTGATCGAAACAAGACGGCCATGAGCACCCCTCCAGAAAAACCTCCTGAACGCATCACGCTGCTGCCCACGCTGGAGACGCCCACGCTGACCAAGGCGGAGCTCGCCGAGCTCCTCTTCGAGCGGCTGGGCCTCAACAAGCGCGAGTCCAAGGACATGGTCGAAGCGTTTTTCGACATCATCCACAGCACGCTCGTGACCGGCGACGACGTCAAGATGTCGGGTTTCGGCAACTTCAACATCCGCCGCAAGGCCCCGCGACCAGGTAGAAACCCGCGTACCGGCGAGTCGATTCCCATCAAGGCCCGGAACGTCGTGACCTTCCACGCCAGTCACAAACTCAAGGGAGTTGTGCAAGGTGACATACCGTCGGGGGAAGACTTCGAGTAAAGTCTTAGCTTTCTCTCCCGAACTTGTTGATTTCAATGGAGAAAGCGTTACCTGCCATCCCTGCCAAACGCTACTTCACCATCGGTGAGGTGAGCGACCTGTGCGGCGTGAAGCCGTACGTGCTGCGCTATTGGGAACAGGAATTCACGCAGCTCAAGCCCATGAAGCGCCGGGGCAACCGGCGTTATTACCAGCACCATGAGGTGCTGCTCATCCGGCGCATCCGTGAGCTGCTGTACGAACAGGGCTTCACCATCAGCGGTGCCCGCAACCGCCTGACCGAGCTCGTTCACGGCCGCGGCGACACCCTCATCGAGGTGCTGCCCGAAGACGAGCCCGAGGTCATCGAGCTCACCGACGAACAAGCCGTGGAGCTGCTCGAAGCCTCCGCGCCGGCCGATGACATCGGCCCCGAGCTCTCCAACAGCCAGGTGCGTCTCGAGCTTCTGTCCATCCGCACCTTGTTGACGGTGTGAGCTTGTCAAAGCACAGAGTTTTCAGGCTATACTCTGAGGCTCAGTCGGGGCGTAGCGCAGCCTGGTAGCGCACTTGCATGGGGTGCAAGGGGTCGCGAGTTCGAATCCCGCCGTCCCGACCAGATGAACGACCAAGGCCCAGCAGGAAACTGCTGGGCCTTTTGTCTTGTGCGCCCGGCACGGGCGCACTCTTGGAGGTGCAAGTCCTCCCGCAAGTTGATCACAGCGTGTGAAGCGAAGCGCAACTGCATGAGGGTGACCGAGTGTGGAAAGGAAGCGTGGAGCGAAGCTGCGAGCCGATGAACAAGA
>JBEGTX010000075.1:0-3382 GCA_041179165.1 Pseudomonadota bacterium
ACGCGGAACTCGCTCGGAATGGCCAGCAGCTCCCGCAGGTCGGCTTCGGCCTGCAGGCAGATGCTGTTGAATTCGCGTCCCCGGTGGCTCATCTCCATGACGCTCATGCCTGAGCCTTGCCAATCGAGCATGTCGGCGGCTGCCAATGACAAGACTTCGTCAGGCAGGGCGGCGGGTCCGGGAGAAAAGTTGTAGGGACGCTGCATCGTTGGTTTTCGGCGTGGGTCTCGGCTTACTTCTTGGCCTTGGGGGCAGCCGCGGGTTTGCCGGCCTTCGGCGCTTCTGCGCCTTGTGCGGGCACGCCCAGCGCAGCGGCCACGCTGGTTTCGAGGGACTTCAGCTTCGGATCCAGGGCAGGGCGCATTTCGCCAACGAGCTGCTGGAGGTAGCCGTTGCTGACTTCGGGCAGGTTCTGTTGGTACTTCTTATAAGCCGGTGAATCGAGGGCGACCAGCAACTGGCGCAGTTCGTCTTCGGTGAAGCGATCGTTGAACATGGGCGCCAGCGCGCTTTGGCCCACCTTGGTGGCCTTTTCCTTGGCGATCGGGCCGGCTTCTTCGATGTACTTGCGCGCCAGCGTTTCGATCTGCTTGGCCGTGGCTTCGCGCTTTTCTTCAGGGACGCGCTGCATGGCTTGTTCTGCGGCGGCCATCATCTGGCGCGCTGGCTGCTCGGCCAGATTGCGGGCCATGCCTTCGAGGGCCGGCTGCTGCAGCACCATCAGGCGGTTCAGCAGCTCTTTCTTGGCGGCGCTCGGCGCAGCCACGGGAGCGGCAGCCGGAGCGGCTGGTGGGGTGGACTGGGCTTGAGCGGCCAGTGCGGCGCCCAGCAGAGCGGTCAGGAGAATCTTTTTCATGGGTTGGTCTCGTCGGTTGCCGGATCTTCGCCGGCTTCTGGGTTGGCATCGTTTTCCACGATGCGTTGCAAGCCACTGAGCTTGGTGCCATTGTCGAGCGCGATCAACGTCACGCCTTGGGTGGCCCGACCGAGTTCACGAATTTCAGAGACGCGGGTGCGAACCAGCACACCCTTGTCGGTGATCAACATGATCTCGTCTTCGGCCCGCACGAGGGTGGCGGCAACCACCTTGCCGTTGCGCTCGGACTGTTGGATCGCAATCATGCCTTTGGTTCCCCGGCCGTGGCGGGTGTACTCGATGATGCTCGTGCGCTTGCCGTAGCCGTTTTCGGTGGCCGTGAGCACGCTTTGCGTTTCATCTTCGGCAACCAGCATGGCGATCACGCTCTGGCCTTCGTCGAGCATCATGCCGCGCACGCCGCGGGCGTTGCGGCCCATGGAGCGCACATCGTCTTCGTCGAAGCGCACAGCCTTGCCGCCATCGCTGAACAGCATCACGTCGTGTTTGCCGTCGGTGAGTGCCGCGCCGATGAGGAAGTCACCCTCGTCGAGGTCGACGGCAATGATGCCGGCCTTGCGCGGGTTGCTGAACTCGTCGAGCGAGGTCTTCTTCACCACGCCTTGGGCGGTGGCCATGAAGATGAAGTGATCGGCGGGGAAGCTGCGGAAGCCGTCGGTGAGCGGCAGCACCACGTTGACCTTTTCACCGGCCTGCAGCGGGAACATGTTCACGATCGGGCGGCCACGCGAGTTGCGTGAACCCTGCGGCACTTCCCAGACCTTGAGCCAGTACACGCGGCCGCGGTTGGTGAAGCACAGGATGTAGTCGTGCGTGTTGGCGATGAAGAGCTGGTCGATCCAGTCGTCTTCCTTCGTCTGCGTGGCCTGTTTGCCGCGGCCGCCGCGTTTCTGCGCACGGTATTCCGACAGCGCCTGGCTCTTGATGTAGCCGGTGTGGCTGAGTGTCACGACCATGTCGGTCGGCGTGATCAGGTCTTCGGTGCCGAGGTCTTGCGCGTTGTGCTCGATCTGGCTGCGGCGCGCGCCGACCTTGGTCTGGCCGAACTCCAGCTTGATGGCGGTGAGTTCTTCGGAAATGATGAAGGTCACGCGCGATGGCGTGGCCAGGATGTTCAGCAGATCGGCGATCTGCGCCATCACTTCCTTGTACTCGTTGACGATCTTGTCTTGCTCGAGGCCGGTCAGGCGCTGCAGACGCATCTGCAGAATTTCACCGGCCTGGTCGTCGGACAGTCGGTACAGGCCATCAGACTGCATGCCGTAGTTGCGCGGCAGGCCCTCAGGGCGGAAGGCCTCGCGGCCGCCAGGGGTGTCGCCTTCGGCGCGCACGAGCATTTCGCGCACCAGCGAGGAGTCCCAGCTCTTGCTCATCAGGGCAGCCTTGGCGACGGGTGGCGTCGGCGAAGTCTTGATGGTCTCGATGAACTCGTCGATGTTGGCCAGGGCCACGGCCAGGCCTTCGAGCACATGGCCGCGTTCGCGGGCGCGGCGCAGTTCGTAGATGGTGCGGCGCGTGACGACCTCGCGGCGGTGCTCCAGAAAGACCGCGATCAGGTCCTTCAGGTTGCACAGCTTCGGCTGGTTGTCGATCAGCGCGACCATGTTGATGCCGAACGTGTCCTGCAGCTGCGTCTGCTTGTACAGGTTGTTCAGCACGACCTCGGGCACTTCACCGCGCTTGAGCTCGATCACCACGCGCATGCCGGACTTGTCGGATTCGTCCTGGATGTGGCTGATGCCTTCGATCTTCTTTTCGTGCACCAGCTCGGCCATGCGCTCGAGCAGGTTCTTCTTGTTCACCTGGTAGGGAATTTCGTCGACGATGATCGACTGGCGTGAGCCCTTGTCGATGTCTTCGAAGTGGCACTTGGCCCGCATCACCACCTTGCCGCGGCCGGTGCGGTAGCCATCGCGCACACCGCTCGTGCCGTAGATGATGCCGGCGGTGGGGAAGTCGGGGGCCGGAATGATCTCGATCAGCTCGTCGATCGTGGCGTCAGGGTTCTTCAGCAGGTGCAGGCAGGCGTCGACAACCTCATTCAGATTGTGCGGTGGGATGTTGGTGGCCATGCCCACGGCAATGCCGCCCGAGCCGTTGACCAGCAGGTTCGGCAGCCTTGACGGCATGACCAGCGGTTCTTTCTCGCTGCCGTCGTAATTGGGGCCGAAGTCGACCGTCTCCTTGTCGAGATCGGCGAGCATCTCGTGCGCGATCTTGGCCAGCCGAATTTCGGTGTAACGCATCGCTGCAGGGTTGTCGCCGTCCACGGATCCGAAGTTGCCCTGGCCGTCGACCAGCATGTGGCGCAGGCTGAAGTCCTGCGCCATGCGCACGATGGTGTGGTACACCGCGGTGTCGCCGTGCGGGTGGTACTTGCCGATCACGTCTCCGACACTGCGAGCGCTCGTCTTGTACGGGCGGTTCCAGTCGTTGTTCAGCTCGTGCATCGCGAACAACACACGCCGGTGCACCGGCTTCAGGCCGTCACGCGCATCGGGCAAC
>JBEGTX010000076.1:0-4729 GCA_041179165.1 Pseudomonadota bacterium
CATTTTTCACCGTCTTTTTGTCCCATAGCGGGGCTATGGGCCTGCAAATCCGGCAAAAACTGTCCTCGCTGGGGCCGATTTTCGCTTTCGACGTTCCAAGTCCGACAGGCTCCTAGAACACCATTGGTTTGACTCTCGGCAGACACGGTGCCGACGTCAGAATGGGGCTTTCACCGAAAAGACCGTTGTCATGACCTTGCCGAAATTTCTGATCCCTGCGGCGATGGCCATCGGTGTCGCATCCGCCACCGTGGGGCCGACCGCCCCAGCCCACGCCGCGCCCCACGTCGCGAACATCGGGGCCACCGACATCGTGCTGCCCTTGCCCCCTGGCTTCGTTGAAGCATCGGCCGTGTCGCCCGACACCTGGGCGAAGGCCGAGAAGGCCGCACCAGCAGACTCCCGTCTCATCGGTGTCTTCATTGAAGAAGGCCAGCCCGTTGCCGGCCGCAGCATGCAGCGCTACTTTCTGCTGCACACCACCCGCAGCCTGGAAGGCACGGCCGTGACCGCCGACGAGTTCGGCCAAGTCAAGCCCACCATCCGCAAGAAGTTCGACGACCTCGCCGCCGATGTCAAAGACGTGTCCGGCCCCTTCGGCGTCTTCAACGACGTCAAGACCTCGCTCAGCGTGCTCAGCATCACCCCGGCCACCGCCTCAGCCAACCGCGTGGCCTATTCGGTGACCACGGCCGTGGTGAAAGGCAAGATGCTCGACATGTACGTCTACAGCACCTACCGCGACGAACGCGATGCCGCCTGGGTGCGCGAGGCGACACTGAAATGGCTGCCACGCTTGCAGGCCAGCAATCGTTAGCCCACGCCGATGCGAAGCAAGGCCTGGCTGGCGTTGCTTGTGCCGATCAAGCAACCACACGAGATCCGGCTCTGCCGGCCGACTCAGCTTCCCGCAGGGGCGACGCTCACAGGCCGCAGTGCTTTGGGTGACCTTTGGGACGCGCCAAAGGTGACTCGCCTGCCGGGGCGAAATCCCCGCGCGGCCTTGCCAACCAGATCCATCAATGACAGAGCGACAGAGACAGAGGTCGGGTGCCCGATACCCATCTCCCACCACGCGCTTCACCGCCCAGCCACAGGCGGCGCCTCGACCACAAACGAACTCACATCATCCAACACCGGTGCCAACCACCGCAAAGGCGCTCCCATCGCGGCCGCCAAGGTCACGTGGTTCACCCGGTCGTAGAAGTGCAGAGACACGGGCACCCCCGCCGCTTGAAGGCGAGTCGCCATGCCCTGGGTATTGCGCTGAGGGTTCACCAGGTCATCCTCGCGCGCCGCTCCCAGAAACGCCCGAGGCGACTTGGGCGTGATGAACTCGAAGGGCTGCGAATGCGGCGGATAGTTCGGATGAAAGAACACCGGCTTCGCATCCGGGTTCTCGATCGGATAGAAATCGTAGGGCCCCGCCAACGCGATCCATCCAGCCAACTCCAACGGTGAATGCCCGGTGGGCTTCAGCCACCGCGCATCCAGCGCCACCATGGACACGTTGTAGCCCCCGGCACTGTGCCCCATCGCAAACACGCGCTTCGGGTTGCCGCCGAGTGCGGAGGCGTGCTCCAGGCCATAGGCCACGGCAAGCGCTGTGTCGGTGAGAAAGTCCGGGTAGCGCACCTGCGGGTACAGCCGGTAGTCGATCACCAGGGCCATCACGCCGCGCGAGGCCAGTGCCTCACCCACAAAGCGGTAGTCGGCACGCTCTCCACGGTTCCATGACCCGCCGTACACGAACACCACCACGGGATGGCCGCCGGCCGGCGCCACACTGGTGGGCGCATACACGTCCAGGCGTTGACGGGCATCGGCACCGTAGGCCACACCTTCGGTCAGCGTGTAGGTGCTCCGCGGGGTGAGCGCATTCAGCGCTTTGGTAGGGGCACAGGCCACGAGGGCGCTGGCCAGCAACAGGGTGGCGGCAGACAGGGCGAGGAGGCGCATGGCGATGTCAGGTGGTGGGTTTCCCTCACCATACGCAAGCGCCTCCTCGCTGGATGCAGGACAACGCCGATGTCCATGTGGGCATCGGCGCTGCACCGCCCAGAAGGCGGATTTCCAACGCCTCAGCGGCGGGCGCGACGGGCGGACCAGCCCAGCAGGCCCATGCCGGCGAGCATCATGGCCAAGGTGCCTGGTTCCGGCACTGGCGTGGCCACGGTCACGCTCAGCGCGTCGCCGGCGCGCAGGCCGGCGGTGTCGATGGTCCAGTTGACGAAGCCCGATTGCGCCAGCGGATTGCCGAGCGTGGTGTCCAGGTACTCGGGGCTGCTGAAATGGACCTGCGCGTTGGCGCCATTCAGCGACACCACGCTGCTGCCACCGAAGCTGCGGTCCACCGTGCCGGCGAAGGCAAAGCTGCCGTTGCCCAGTGTGAGCGACAGGTCGTTGAGGCCGGTGCCGGTGTAGTTGCGCAGGATGCCGTTGAAGCTCAGTGGGCTGAACAGGTCACCGGCGGTCAGCGTGTAGTCGAAGCGGAACGACTGAAGGTCGGCCAGGTCCAGGTCGAACGAGATGAGACCGGTCTCGCTGTAGTCGGTGCCGACGCTCGCGCCTGCCGTGGTGGTGCCGTTGAACTGAATGGCGTGGGCGGGGGCGGAAAAAGCCATGCTCAGCAGCGCGGTGGCGGCCAGGGTGGCCGTGGAGAAGAAGTTTTTCATGGAAGGTGTCTCGTCAAAGGTGGGAACAGGCGCGCTCACAGCGTGCCGTTGGCCCAAGGGCCGGTGATTGCTACGGTGATGCCTGGGCCTTGCAGGTTGGCAAACAGCACGCGGCCGTCGGGGCTGAAACACGCGCCGCACCATTCGCTGTTGCGAAGGTTGCCGGTGGCAGCGTTGGGCTTGCCGATGGCCGCGGCCTGCAGGGCGGTCACGTTGTAATTGTTCTTGGCGAAGATGTACGAGCCGCCGTTCGGGTGCACGACCATCAGGCGCTGCGACGTCACGGCGGGGCCGCTGTTCGGGCCGCTGGTGCCGCCGTCTTCACAGAAGAGCACGCCGCCGCGCGGGCTGATGCACATGTTGTCGGGCGAGTTGCCCACCGTGATGTCGTTGCTCACGAAGATGGCCTTGAGCGTGCTCGTGGCCAGGTCGAGTGCCCAGATGCGGCCGGCGCGGGCCGGTGACGCGGTCACTTGCTTGTCGGTGAAAAACACCGTGCCGTTGGCCACCCAGCAGCCTTCGTTGGCGCCGAAGATGGCGGCGCCGTTGGCATAAGCTTGACGGTAGGGGCCGCTGGCCGACACCGAGCCGAACACGGTGGACAGCGTGGCACCGTCCAGGTCGGGGTTGGCGATGTCCACCCATTCCACGGCGTACTCCTGGCACAGCGTGGGCGAGCGCATGTCGGCATTCATCACGTTGCGCACCTTCAGGCCTTGCAACTGGCCGCCAGCTTGCAACGAGTGCAGGCCGCCGTTGGCGTTGGTCGGGCGGAAACGGTACAGCGTGTTGGCGTTGCCCTGGTCCTCAGTGAGGTACCAGTAGCCAGTGGCCGGGTCGATGGCGGAGGCTTCGTGGGCCATGCGGCCCATGCCGATGATCGGCGTGGTACTGGCGGCGGTGAGCGAGGTGTCGGCCGGCACTTCGAACACATAGCCGTGGCGCTTGCCGGTGTCGCTCACCGTGTTGCTGCGCACTTCTTCGTTCGTGAGCCACGAGCCCCAGGTGGACGAGCCGCCCGCGCAGTTTCGGTACGTGCCGCCGAACGACGCATAGCTGGTGACCCATTCGCCATCGCGGAAGATCAGGTTGGAGGTGCCGCCCAGTTGGTAGCCGGTGATGCCCGACGAGGTGCGGCCGGTGTCGTACTTGGCCACGCCTGCGCGCCCTGCGCCGATGATCGCGGCCGGATCGCTGCCGGCGCTGCGCTCATGGTTGCGCACGAGGATGATTTCGTTGCTGCGGCCCACGCGGCGAGAAACCGCCACGCCCATGCCATCGTGATTGCCGGGGGTGACCAGGCCGTCTGTCATCACGTCGCCGGCCCAACCGTAGGACTTGTAGCTGAAGCCTGGTGGCAGCTCGATGAGGGGCAGGCCGGTGGTGAGGTCGTTGACCGGGCCCACGACGCCGTAGGGGCTGTCGAGCAGCACGGAGCTGGTGGCGGCGGCGCAGGTGGCGGCCTCCACGCGGCTGGCCATGGCGGTGATGGGGCCGGCGAAGGCGGCGGCGATGGCTGCGGAGCTGCCTTTGAGGATTTGGCGGCGTGGGGCTGAAATGGGGTTGGACATCTGGTGATCCTGCTTTGGTATAGGGGCCTGGGTGGGTGCCTTTTGGCTGGCAGGGCGGAGGATTGCTGGGGTGCGTGACAGGGGCGTGTCGGATTTGTGGCGTTGGGGTTTGTCCTTTGGGCTGCTTGGATCTGGGCTTGTTTCATTTGTTTTGTGTTTTGTGTTTTGTGTTTTGTGCGGTGCTGCTGCGGTGCGTTGTCGTGTTGGTGTTGTGTGGGCAAAGCCGCGCCGGGATTTCGCTCCGGCAGGCGAGTCACTTGTGCACTGAACGCACACCGCGCTCGGTCACCCGGTCGCAGGATGGGGCCCACAGGTCCGATGTGAAGCTGGTTCTGCTTCGACGCACATTCGTCGGTTCTTTGGGGCTGAACGCGAACCGGTTTGGTCATGGCCCTGCCGCGCCGGGATTTCGCCCCGGCAGGCGAGTCACCTTTGGCGTCCCCAAGGTAACCCAAAGGACTGCGGCCTGTGAGGCGTCGCCCC
>JBEGTX010000077.1:0-11945 GCA_041179165.1 Pseudomonadota bacterium
AGCGGCTGCCGTAGTCGGATTCGCCCACGCTGTGCGCGGGATCGGTCGGCCGGGCATAGAAACTGTGGACGAAATAGAAGTAGGCACTATCGGGCACACCCGCCCAGATCGGATGGGCGCGCGCCTGGATGACGTTGTTCCAGCCCATCTGCGGCACCTTGTAACGGCTGCCGTCGGGTTGAGTCTTTCCTTCGAGCTGAAAGCGGATCACATCGCCCTTGAACAGACCGAGCCCGTCGGTCGGACCTTCTTCGCTGCGCTCGAGGAGCATCTGCATGCCCACACACACGCCCATCAGCGGCTTGTTGGCAGCGGCGTGCAGCACGGCCTCTTGCAGGCCGGAGTCGCGCAGCTCGCGCATGCAGTCGGGCATGGCCCCCTGGCCGGGCAGTACCACGCGCTCGGCGGCCCGCACGTCTTCAGGCCGCGAGGTGACCACCACCTCCAGCCCCGAGCCTTGTGCGACGTGTTTCACCGCCTGCGACACCGAGCGCAGGTTGCCCATGCCGTAGTCGACCACGGCGACGGTTCTGGACATCAGAGGCTGCCTTTGGTGGAGGGAATGGTGTCGCCCATGCGGGGGTCGACTTCGAGGGCCTGGCGCACCGCACGGGCAAAGGCCTTGAACACCGTTTCACACTGGTGATGGGCGTTGTCGCCGTGCAGGTTGTCGATGTGCAGCGTGACCAGCGCGTGGTTGGCAAAGCCCTGGAAGAACTCGAAGGCGAGCTGCGTGTCGAACGCGCCGATCATGCCGCTCTTGAAGGGAACGCGCATGTGCAGGCCCGGGCGGCCGGAGAAGTCGATCACCACGCGCGACAGCGCTTCATCGAGCGGCACGTAGGCGTGGCCGTAGCGGCGCAGGCCGCGCTTGTCGCCGATCGCCTTGGCGACCGCCTGGCCAAAGGTGATGCCCACGTCTTCCACCGTGTGGTGACCGTCGATGTGCAGGTCGCCCACGCAGTGGATGTCGAGGTCGATCAGGCCATGGCGGGCGATCTGGTCGAGCATGTGGTCGAAGAACCCGATGCCGGTGTGCAGCTTGGAACTGCCCTTGCCATCGAGGTTGATGCGCACACGGATCTGGGTTTCGGCCGTGTTGCGGGTGACATCGGCGATGCGGTCGGTGGTCATTTCAGGCTCGCTTCCAGGGCAGCAATCAGCAAATCGTTTTCGTCGGGTGTGCCCACCGTCAGACGCAGGCAGTTTGCCAGCAAGGCATGCTGGGCAGACACATTCTTGATGAGCACCCCCCGCGCCTTGAGGGCGGCGAACAGGTGCGGTGCGTCGGGCACACGCACGAGGATCATGTTGGCTTCGCTCGGGAACGGCGTGAAGCCGGGCATGGCGGCCAGCGCCACCGTGAGGCGAGCCCGCTCCTGGCGCAGCAGCGCGGCCTGCCGGTCGAACTCATCGGCATGTTCGAGCGCGAACAGCGCGGCTTCGGCATTGAGCACGCTGACGTTGTACGGCGGGCGGGCCTTGTCGATCTCGTTGATGAGTTCGCTGCGGCCCAGCATGTAGCCGAGGCGCACACCGGCCAGGCCGAACTTGCTCAGCGTGCGCATCAGCACCACGTGCGGATGGCGCGCCAAACGGCCGATGTAGCTGCGCGACGCGAAGGGCTGGTAGGCCTCGTCGATCACGACCAGGCCAGGCGCGGCTTCGACGATGGCTTCAACAGCGTCGTCATCGAAGAGGTTCGCCGTCGGGTTGTTCGGGTAGGCGATGTAGACGATGGCCGGTTGATGCTGTGCCATGGCCGCGAGCATGGCCGGCAGGTCGAGCTCGAAGTCGGCGCGCAACGGCACACCGACAAAGCCGAGGCCTTGCAGCTTGGCCGACATCTCGTACATCACGAAACCAGGCACTGGTGCCAGCACCGTGGCACCGGGCCGGGCACAGGCCAGACTCAGCAGGCTGATGAGCTCGTCGGAGCCGTTGCCGAGCATCAGCGCATGGCTGTCGGGCAGGCCCACATGCGAGGCCAAGGCTTTGCGCAGATCGTCGATGCGCTCACCCGGATAGCGGTTCACCGCCACCTCGCCCAGGCGCGCACCGAGTTCGGCACGCAGTGCGGGCGGCAGGGGAAACGGGTTCTCCATCGCGTCGAGCTTGACCATGCCGGAGCTCGGCTGCACCGCGTAGGCGTGCATCGCCCGCACGTCGTCGCGCAGGTGGCGGCTCAGCAGGGTGTCGAGATCGAGGGCCATGGGCGTTCAGTCGGACTTGAGGCGCAGCTCGGCGGCACGCGCATGCGCCTGCAAGCCTTCGCCGTAAGCCAGTTCGGCGGCGATGCGGCCGAGGGGCTGCGCACCGGCCTCACTCACCTCGATCAGGCTCGAGCGCTTCTGGAAGTCGTACACGCCGAGTGGCGACGAGAAGCGCGCGGTGCCCGAGGTCGGCAGCACGTGGTTGGGGCCGGCGCAGTAGTCGCCCAGGCTCTCGCTCGTGAACGCGCCGAGGAAGATCGCGCCAGCGTGGTGCAGCAGCGGCTCCCAGCGGTGCGGCTCGTTGGAGCTCACTTCCAGGTGTTCTGGCGCAATGCGGTTGCTGATGGCGCAGGCTTCTTCCATGCTGCGCGTTTGGATGAGCGCACCACGGCCTTCAAGCGACGCACGGATCACGGCCGCACGAGGCATCGTGGGCAGCAGCCGATCGATGGATTCTTTTACGGCCGCGAGGTAGGCCGCATCGGGGCTCAGCAGAATGCTTTGCGCGAGCTCGTCGTGTTCGGCCTGGCTGAAGAGGTCCATGGCCACCCAGTCGGGCGGCGTGCTGCCATCGGCGAGCACGAGGATTTCGCTCGGGCCGGCGATCATGTCGATGCCCACCTTGCCGAACACACGACGCTTGGCACTGGCAACGTACGCATTGCCGGGGCCGGTGATCTTGTCGACCGCAGGCACGGTGGCCGTGCCATAGGCGAGAGCTGCCACGGCCTGCGCGCCACCCAGCGTGAACGCGCGGTCGACACCCGCGATGGCGGCAGCGGCCAGCACCATGGCGTTGCGCTCGCCCTTCGGCGTGGGCACGACCATGATGATTTCCTTCACGCCCGCCACCTTTGCCGGAATGGCGTTCATCAGCACGCTCGAGGGGTACGAGGCCTTGCCGCCTGGCACATAGATGCCCACGCGGTCGAGCGGCGTGACCTTCTGGCCGAGCAGGCTGCCGTGTTCATCGCGGTAGCTCCACGACAGGCCCGAGGCCTGCAGCTGGCGCTGGTGGTAGTCGCGCACCCGCACGGCTGCGGCTTCGAGCGCAGCGCGCTGGGCTGGCGTGATGGCATCGAGTGCGGCTTGCAATTCGGCCTGCGTGATCTCGAGCTCGGCGACCGAGGCTGCGTTGAGCAAATCGAAGCGCTGCGTGTACTCGAGCACGGCCGCATCGCCGCGCTGGCGCACATCGGCCAGGATGTCGGCCACGCGCTGCTCGATGGCATGGTCGGTCTCCTCCGACCAGTGCAGCACGCGCTGGAATTCGGACTCGAAGTCCGTGGCGGTGGTGGACAGCTGGCGGATGTTGACCGTCATGGCCTCAGTCCTTTCGGGCCGACGCGAAGGCGTCGATGAGCGCGCGGATCGGCTCGCGCTTGAGTTTGAGTGCAGCCTGGTTCACGACCAGGCGCGACGAGATCTGCATGATTTCTTCGACCTCGACCAGGTGGTTGGCCTTGAGCGTGCTGCCTGTCGACACGAGGTCGACGATGGCGTCGGCCAGGCCGGTGAGCGGTGCGAGCTCCATCGAGCCATAGAGCTTGATGAGGTCGACGTGCACACCCTTCTCGGCGAAGTGCTGGCGCGCACATTCGGTGTACTTGGTGGCCACGCGGATGCGCGAGCCCTGCTTCACCGCAGCGGCGTAGTCGAAGTCGTTGCGCACGGCCACGCTCAGGCGGCACTTGGCGATGTTCAGGTCGAGCGGCTGGTACAGGCCCGCACCGCCGTGTTCGAGCAGGATGTCCTTGCCCGCCACGCCCATGTCGGCGCCCCCGTACTGCACGTAGGTGGGCACGTCGGTCGCGCGCACCAGCACCACGCGCACATCGGGGTGGTTGGTGCCGATGATGAGCTTGCGTGACTTCTCGGGGTCTTCAGACACCTCGATACCTGCGGCCTTCAGCAGCGGCAGGGTTTCGTCGAAGATGCGTCCCTTGGACAGCGCCAGTGTGATCATGATTTGACTCGTTCGATGTCTGCGCCGATGCCGCGCAGCTTGGCTTCCATCCGGTCGTAGCCGCGGTCCAGGTGGTAGATGCGGTCGACCACGGTTTCGCCATCGGCCACCATGCCGGCAATCACCAGGCTGGCCGAGGCGCGCAGGTCGGTGGCCATGACGGTGGCGCCCGACAGGCGGTCGACACCGCGAGTGAAGGCGGTGTTGCCGTGGATGTCGATGCGTGCGCCAAGGCGCACGAGTTCGTTCACGTGCATGAAGCGGTTCTCGAAGATGGTCTCCGAGACTTCGGACGTGCCCTCGGCCACGCAGTTGAGCGCCATGAACTGCGCCTGCATGTCGGTCGGGAAGGCCGGGTACTCGCTGGTGCGAAAGCTCACCGCGCGCAGGCGCTTGTCGTTGCGAACGCGGATGAAGTCTTCGCCCGACTCGATGGTGACACCGGCCTCACGCAGCTTGTCGATGACAGCGCCCAGGTGCTCGGCGCGTGCGCCGCGCAGGATCACGTCGCCCTGGGTTGCAGCCACCGCGCACAAGAAGGTGCCGGCCTCGATGCGGTCAGGCACGATGGTGTGCTTTGCGCCGTGCAGGCGATCGACGCCTTGAATGACGATGCGGCCCGTGCCGTGGCCTTCGATCTTCGCACCCATGGCGATCAGCAGATTGGCCAAATCGGGAATCTCGGGTTCTTGCGCCGCGTTCTCGAGCACGGTCTCGCCCTCGGCGAGGGCCGCGGCCATCATCAGGTTCTCGGTGCCGGTGACGGTGACCATGTCGGTCGTGATGCTGGCCCCCTTCAGGCGCTTGGCGCGGGCCACGATGTAGCCGTGCTCGACGGTCATCTCGGCGCCCATGGCCTGCAGGCCCTTGATGTGCTGGTCGACCGGGCGCGAGCCGATGGCGCAACCGCCCGGCAGCGACACCTTGGCCTCGCCGAAGCGCGCCAGCAGCGGGCCCAGCACGAGGATGGACGCGCGCATGGTCTTGACCAGGTCGTAGGTGGCTTCGCGCGAGGTGACGTTGCCCGCATCGAGCGTGACCACATCGGGCCGATCGGCGTGACGTTCGGCGCCCACACCCATCATGCGCAGCAGCTTCATGGTGGTGTTGACGTCTTGCAGCAGCGGCACGTTGCTCAGCGTGACCGGCTCGGCGGTCAGCAGCGCAGCACACAGCTCGGGCAAGGCTGCGTTCTTGGCACCGGAGATGGTGACCTCGCCCTGAAGCTGCCGGCCTCCGCGGATGATGAGTTTGTCCATGGCGTATGGGGCCCCGGAATCACACGACCATCAAGCCCGCTCTCGCGCAGGCCCGCCGGCCGCAGTGACCTGCGGCGGTGTTCAGTGGTGGTGGGGGGCCGACGCCGGTTTGGGCGCCAGTTTGGGCGTTTCGGCCCACTCGGCAGGGGTGAGCGTCTTCATGGACAGGGCGTGGATTTGCTCGCGCATTCTATCGCCCAGGGCCTTGTAGACACGCTGATGGCGGGCCACACGGTTGGCGCCCACGAACTCGGCGGACACGATGGTGGCGAAAAAATGGCGGCCATCGCCCTCGACCTGCAAATGCTCGCAGGCCAGCCCTTGCGCAATATAGCGCTCGACTTCGGCGGGGGTGGGATCAGCCATGGTCACGCATTATCGCTCAGCCGCCGCCCTGCCCGCCGGGTGGGGGCTGGTGAAGCCTGCATTCAGTGACGAATCTTGTACCCGGTGCGCAACAGGTGCAGGCACAAGGCGCAGACGACCAGCAGGCTGGTGCCCACCACGGCCAGGCCGGTCCAGGGGGAGACGTCGCTCACGCCGAAGAAGCCGTGACGAAAGCCGTCGATCATGTAAAAGAACGGGTTGAGGTGGCTGACCGTGAGCCAGAAAGGCGGCAGCGACTTCACCGAATAGAACACGCCCGACAGAAAGGTCATGGGCATGATGATGAAGTTCTGGAAGGCGGCGATCTGGTCGAACTTCTCGGCCCACAGACCGGCGATCAGGCCGAGAGCGCCCATCATGGCCGCACCCAGCAGGGCGAACACGACAATCCACACGGGCTGGGCGAGCGGCAGTGGTGCGAACCACATGGTGACGAGCATGACGCCCAGGCCCACCACCGCACCCCGAACGACGGATGCGCCCACATAGGCGGTGAACCACGCCCAGTGCGAGAGCGGCGACACCAGCAGGAACACGAGGTTGCCGCTGATCTTGCTCTGGATGAGCGAGCTGCTGCTGTTGGAGAACGCGTTCTGCAACACGCTCATCATCACCAGGCCTGGGATGAGAAAGCTGGTGTAGCCCACGCTGCCGTAGACCTTCACATGGTCTTCGAGCACGTGGCCGAAGATGAGCAGGTACAGCACGGCCGTCAGCACCGGCGCGGCCACGGTCTGGAAGCTCACTTTCCAGAAACGCAGCACCTCCTTGTACAGCAGCGTGCGGGTGCCCGAGAACACACCGAACATCGAACCGGTGCTCATGCGTTTTCCCTTGGTTCTGCCTTGGGTTCGGACTTCATGATGTCGAGGAACACGTCTTCAAGGTCAGCGCGGCCGATCTCCAGGTCTTCGGGCTGGCAGCCGGCAGCGCGCAGCGTGGTCAGCACCTGCTCGACCTCGGCCGCGTCGTGGGCCGTGACCTGCACGATGCGGCCGGTCACGCGGGCCTGGTGCGCGAGCGATGGTGGCAACGGAGTGTCCATCTTGAAGCGCATCATCGTGCTGGCGGTGCCGGCCAGCAGCGCCGATGTGGTGTCGAGCGCCACCATGCGGCCTTGCTTGAGCATGGCCAGCCGGCCGCACAAGGCCTCGGCTTCTTCGAGGTAGTGCGTGGTGAGGAGCACGGTGTGGCCCTCTTTGTTGAGGCGCGCCACGAAGTGCCACAAGGTCTGGCGCAGCTCCACGTCGACACCTGCCGTGGGCTCGTCGAGCACGATGACGGGCGGACGGTGCACCAGCGCCTGCGCCACCAGCACCCGGCGCTTCATGCCGCCCGAGAGCTGACGCATGTTGGCATCGGCCTTGTCGGCCAGGCCCAGGCTCTGCAGCAGTTCGTCGATCCAGGCGCCGTTGTGGCGCACGCCGAAGTAGCCGCTCTGAATGACCAGCGACTCGCGCACACTGAAGAAGGGGTCGAACACCAGCTCCTGAGGCACGATGCCGAGGCTGCGGCGGGCGGCTGCGTAGTCGGACACCACGTCGTGGCCGAGCACCTTCACGTGGCCGCCGCTGGCGCGCGACAACCCGGCCAGGATGCTGATGAGGCTGGTCTTGCCTGCGCCATTGGGACCCAGCAGCCCGAAAAACTCGCCCGGCTGGATGTCGAAACTCACGTCGCTCAAGGCCTTCACCTCGCGCCCTGCGGCGCGGTAGGTCTTGCTGACGTTCTGGAATGAAATGGCGCTCATGGAGGCCGCGATTGTAGGCAGCTGTTGGTTTTTGCGCTGGCGGCTCCGGACTTACGCCATGAGACCCCTCCCCCGTTGCTGCTAGATTGTGCTGACCCGATCGGCTGACGCCCGGCAACCCCCTCCCCCATGGCCACCGAAACCAAAAAACCCCGCCGCACCGCCGAACGCATCCTCGAGGTGACGCTCACGCTGTTCAACCGATTCGGCGAGCCGAACGTGTCGACCACCCTCATCTCGGCCGAGCTGGGCATCAGCCCGGGCAACCTGTACTACCACTACCCCGCCAAGGACGAGCTCATCAACGCGCTCTTCGACCGCTACGAAGCCGGGCTCGGCCCCCTGCTGCAGGCGGCCGAAGACGTGCGCAACGTGGAAGACGCCTGGCTCTTCTTCCACATGCTCTTCGAGCTCATCTGGCAGCACCGTTTTCTGTACCGCGACCTGAACGACCTGCTGTCCAAGAACCGCCGACTCGAGATGCATTTCCAGCAGGTGCTCGCCAACAAGTCGCAGGCCGTGCGCCGGGTGCTCGACGGGCTCTCGCGCGGCAACGCACTCCACATCGACCCGCGCGAGGCCGAGCCGGTGGCCACGGCCATGGTGGTGGTGCTGACCTACTGGCTCAGCTACGAGTACGTGCGTGACCCACGCAACGCGCTAGAACCCGAGAGCGCCGGGGCGGCCCTCATGCGGGGTGCTTTCCACACGCTCTCGCTGCTGTTACCGTATCTGGCAGCCGACCAGAAAGAACACCTGCTGGGTCTCGTCGGCAACTACCGAAAAAACTGATCAGGAGGCCCGAACATGGCCAAGTGGACTCCCTTCCCCTTCGATGCCACCGAGTACACGCACGATCCGGCGTCACTCAAGAAGCACTGGGCGCGTCTGCACAAGGGCGACGCCGAGCCCTTCCCGAAAGACGCCAAGGTGCAGGCCGCCTGGGCCCTCTTCCACGCGGGCGAGTTCCACAAGGCTGTGGAGGCAGGACTCAAGGCAGGTGGGGCTGGCATCACGGTCGCCAACAAGGCCCAGGCCATCTATGCCAACTACCTGGAGAAGAGCGAGAAGACCAAGTTCGCTCTGCTGCTCGAAGTGGCCGAGCGTGCCGAGAAGCAGACCGAAGCCGAGCCCGACAACGCCAACGCCTACTACCTGATGGCCTATGCGCTCGGCCGCTACAGCCAGGGCATCAGCGTGGCCAAGGCCCTGGCGCAAGGCCTGGGCAGCAAGGTCAAGGAATCGCTCGAGACCGCCATCCGCCTGGAGCCAGCCCATGCCGATGCCCACATCACGCTCGGCGCGTTCCATGCCGAGGTGATCGACAAGGTCGGCTCGCTGCTCGGCCGCACCCAAGGTGCCAGCCGCGACACCGGACTGGCCTTGTTCCGCGCCGCACTCAAGCTCAACCCCGGCTCGGCGATCGGCATGGTCGAGTACGCCAACGGGCTCGTCATGCTCGAAGGCGAGAAGAAGATGAAAGACGCCGAGAAGCTCTATGCCGACGCCGCTGCAAGCGAGCCGGCCGACGCGATGGAGCGGCTCGATGTGGAGATGGCGCGGGCCGAACTCGAGGAATGAAGGCCTGGTGGTTGGCGCTCGCGCTGCCTTTGTCGATGTCTGCTGGGGTGGTGCTGGCTGCAAACGACAAGCCGCCGCTGCGGCCCCTCACGATCGTCGTGCCCTTCCCCGCGGGCGGCCCCACCGACAAGGTGGCCAGGCAGCTCGCTGAAGCCCTGCGCAGACAGTTGGCTCCTCAGCACGTCCTCATCGACCACGAGGCCGGTGCGGGCGGCACGGTGGGTGCCACCAAGGTCGCCCGTGCTCCGAAGGACGGCCACACGCTGCTGCTCACCCACATCAGCATGGCCACGGCGCCCGCGCTGTACCCGCGCCTGCCGTACAAGCCGCTCGAGGACTTCGAGTTCCTGGGTCTGGTGAACGAAGCGCCCATGGTGCTGGTCGGTCGCGCCAGCCTGCCTGCAACCTCGCCCGCAGAACTCACCGGCTGGCTTCAGGCTGCACCGCGCAAGGCCAACCTCGCCCACGCCGGCGTGGGGTCGGCCTCGCACCTGTGTGGCCTGCTGCTGCAAAGCCGCCTGAAGATTCGCCTGAACGAGGTGCCGTTCAAGGGCGCCGACCCGGCCATGAGCGAGCTGCTGGCCGGGCACGTCGATGTGCTGTGCGACCAGGTCACGCATGCCGCGCCACAGATTGCGGCCGGACGCATCAAGGGGTTCGCAGCGGCTCAGCCAGCGACGGGCTCGCGTGATGAGCCGGAGCCTTTCGGGGTCATCATCTGGCACGGTCTCTACGCGCCCAAGGGCACGCCGGCCCCTTGGGTCGACCGCTTCCATGCCGCCTTGAAACGCGCGCTGGCCGACCCCGACTTCATCCGCCAGCAAGCGGCACTCGGCGCCACGGTGGTGAACGACGAGCGAACCGGCAGCGCGGGCCACCGTGCCTTCGTGGCGAAGGAAACGCTGCGCTGGGCCGCCGTCATCCGCGCGCAGGGCCGGCCAGCCGACTGACGGCGATCCTCACCCTTGCTGCGGCGCGGCATGCGAGGGTGACACGTGGGGCGGGTGACGAAGACAAGGTGACAGGAAGAAACAGCCGGGTAAATCGGACGCAGATGGGCACGCGCAACCGCCCAGACAGCGCCACAATGGGTTCTCCTGTCCGCACCACAGAAACGCGGTGATGTCCATCCCCTCAGCACCGATCAAGACGCCCTTGGGCCAAGACGAGTTGCGCCACCGTACACGGGGGTTGGGGCAGCGCTATCGCACTGTTTTGCTGCTGGTGGACGGGCGCCGCCCGTTGGGAGACGTGCTCGCCATGGCCCATCAGGCCGGCGCGCAGACCAGCCACTTCGAGGAGCTGGTGCGCCTGGGCCTGGTGGAGCTGCCTCAAACCGAAGCGCTGCCCGAGGTGATGGAAACCGCACCCGGCGCGCTCGACATACCCAAGTTGACCAGCGTGGTGCTGGACGTGCATCTGCCCGACCTCGTCATCGAGCCGGTCGTGGCGTCGGCCGAGCCCTCGGTGCCTCTGCACGAGCTGCCGGTGTTGTCCTCGTGGGTACCGTCGCAAGACACGGCCTGGCCCGACCTGCCGGCGGCCGAACGCCCGGTGTTGAGCTTGGCTGCGGCAGAGGAGCCGGAGGTGGCTCCTGTTCTTGCGCCTGCTCTCGCTCCTGTGGCCGCTGTCGTTCAAGCGCCAGCGCAGAAGCCACCCCCATCTGCGGCAAAGGCGAAAAGCCCGGCAGCTGTAGAAGCGCCCAAGCCAGAGACGGCTCGCCCGCGCGCCGCCGAAGCAGCGTCGGCCAAGCCTGCTGCGCCATCGCCATCCCCTGCGCCCGCCAAAGCGGCTGCGTCAGACGACACCCCAGCGCGCAAGCAGCGCCGCAGCAGCCGCAGGGCGGCCGCGGCCTCGATCGAGCCAGTGCTGAGCGACGCCACGCCGATCAGGCCACCCGACCCAGCCCAAACGCCACGTTTCGAGCCTTTGCTGGACGAGCCGGTCGAGCTCCAGCCCCAGGCCCTGTCCAAGCCGCCCGCCCCAGACATGCCGCGCTTGGTTGTCGAGCCTCCGCCTGCGCAAGCCCCGACCAAGAAGCGCCCGGTCGCCGCCGCGCCATCGCCATCGCCATCGCCATCGTCATCGTCATCGCAGCGGGTGGTGCCCACCCTCACCCACCAGCAGCCCGCCGCCGCCTGGCTTCAGGTGCGCACCCAGCCGCTGGCCATGGCGCTGGAAGCAGAGCAGGATGAAGAGGCTTCCGAACAGATCCTCCAGCAGGTGCGCAGCCTGCTCACGCATGCACTCGGTGGCGATGCCGCCTTGTTCGCGCCGCTGGTCCTTTCACGGGTGCGCTCGGCGCCCACAGCCCGCGCGTTGATCGGTCTGGTGTGGGAAATCGAACGCCACCGCGGGCACATTCGCCGGGGCCGCTTGCAGCTGCTCAGCCTGGAGCGCGCGCGCGACCTCCTGGGCATGGGCAACACGCTCGTGGCTGGCGACAGCCAAGCCGGCTCCGATTGGCCGGACACACAGCAGTAGCCGCTACAGCTTCACCGGAATCGTGACCGGGCCGTCGTTCACCAGGTGGACCTTCATGTCGGCGCCAAACTCGCCGGTCTGCACCAGGGGATGCAACTGGCGGGCGGTGGCCACCACGCGGTCGTAGCGTTCCTTGCCGATGGCGGCGGGCGCGGCGCCGGTGAAGCTCGGCCGGTTTCCGCTGCGCACGTCGGCCGCCAGGGTGAACTGGCTCACGATCAGCAACCCACCCGCCACATCGACCACCGTGCGGTTCATGCGCCCCTCGTCGTCAGAAAAGATGCGCATCTTCAGCAGCTTGGCCA
>JBEGTX010000078.1:0-11849 GCA_041179165.1 Pseudomonadota bacterium
CTTCTCGTCGTCGGTCAGCACCGCATGGCTGGAGGCGCTCGGGTTCAGCACAAGCTGATCGACTTCCAGGCCGCAGCGGCGCACGCACTTGATGATGTTTTCGGCTGCGCTCTGCGCGCCGGTCACGATGTGCACCTTGACCTCCAGGCGGCCGCCGCTCATGCCGATCGGCTCCTTGACCTCATGGCCGTCGATGACGAACTCTTGCGGCTCCACCAGCAGCAGGCGCTGGTCGTTCGGAATGTTGATCGCCTTGGCGGTCTCGACCACACGGGCCACATCGACCGGCGTGACTTCCTTGTCGCGCACGATGACCATGCCGGTGCTGTTCTGGCCGCGGATGTGGCTGCCGGTGATGCCGGTGTAGACGCGCGTGATCTTGCAGTCGGCCATCATCTCGGCCTCTTTCAAGGCCTGCTGGATGGACTGCACGGTGGCGTCGATGTTGACCACCACGCCACGCTTCAGGCCGTGGGCCGCCGCGATGCCGAGGCCGGCCACGCGCAGTTCGCCATTGGGCAGCACCTCGGCCACCACGGCCATCACCTTGGCGGTGCCGATGTCGAGTCCGACGACGAGGTCTTTGTATTCTTTGGGCATGTGTTCCTCAGTTCCTTGCAGCGGCGCCGGCCTTCGGGGGCGTCAGCGTCGTGGTAATGCCTTTGAGCCGGAGCGCATAACCGTCGTTGTGGCGCAGGTCGGCAAACACCAGGGGGCGCTGGTAGCGCGCCACCACCTGGGGCAGCGTGCCGACAAATCGTTCGACGCGGGCGGCCAGATCGGCCTCGTTGCCGCGTCCCAGTTCCACCTCGGCGCCGCCGTCGAATTCGGCATGCCATGAGCCGCGGTCGCTCAGGGCCAGCGTCTCGATCTTGAGTTCGTTGCGCTCGAACAGAGGGCTCAGGCGGCGGTAAACGGCCAGCACCTGGGGCGCGCTGCCCTCGGGTCCCTTCAGCGTGGGAAGTGCTTCGTCTTCGACGTCGCCGAGGTTGGCTTGGAACACCTCGCCAAAGGTGTTCACCAGCAGATCGGCTTCGTCACCCACCGACCACAAGGCGGCTGCCTTATGCTCTTCGAGCTGCACGGCCAGGCGGTTCGGCCACACACGGCGCACCACAGCCTGGCGCACCCACGGCACGGCCTCGAAGGCGCGCTGGCCGCGGGCCAGGTTCAGCGTGAAATAGCTGCCGCTCATCTGCGGCAGCGCGTTCGCGCGGATGGTCGACTCGCTGTTGCGTGTGACATCGCCCTCCACCTGGATGGACCGCACGCTGAACACCGGCAGGCGCACGGCCCACAGCACCGCCATCGCCACCAACAGCACCGCCGCCAGGCCGAACAACACCTTGGCGGTGAGGTTCAGCAGGCGAACGTCCAACGGCAACTCTAGCGTTGCGGCCAGGTTGTGTCGGGATTGGAAGGCGGCGTGGTGACGCATGGCTCAGGCGGGGGTGTCCAGGGTGGCGCTGGCGATCAGGTGCAGGCACAGGGCCTCGTAGCTCGTGCCGGTGGACGCGGCCGACATCGGCACCAGCGAGTGCGAGGTCATGCCGGGCGAGGTGTTGATCTCGATCAGGAAGGGCTTGCGATCGCTCTTGCGGATCATCAGGTCGGCACGGCCCCAGCCGCGGCAACCGAGCGTGCGGAAGGCCGCCACCACGATGCGCTGGATCTCGGCTTCTTCGGCCACAGGCAGGCCGCTCGGGCAGTGGTACTGCACCACGTCGGTGAAGTACTTGTTCTGGTAGTCGTAGGCGCCATCGGGTGCCGCGATGCGGATGACCGGCAACGCGCGCGCGTCAGCACCCTGACCCAGCACCGGGCAGGTCACCTCTTCACCGTCGATGAACTCTTCGAACAGCACGTTCTCGTCGAGCGAACGCGACAAGGCCACGGCCGCGTCGAGCTGCGACACGTCGGTCACCTTGGTCACGCCGATGGACGAACCACCGCGTGGCGGCTTCACGATCAACGGCAGGCCGAGCTGGCCCGGGACCGCGTGCACGCGGTCGGCATCTTGCTGGTCCGGGGCGAGCACCACGTAGCGCGGGGTGGGCAGGCTTTCGGCGAGCCAAACCCGCTTGGTCATGACCTTGTCCATGGCGATGGCCGAGGCCATGACACCAGACCCGGTGTACGGAATGCCCAACAGCTCCAGCGCGCCCTGCACCGTGCCGTCTTCACCGTGCATGCCGTGCAGCGCGATGAAGCAGCGCGCAAAGCCCTGAGCCTTCAGCTCGGACAGGTCGTTCAACGACGGGTCGAACGCGTGGGCATCCACACCCTGCGAGCGCAGGGCATTCAACACGCCCTCGCCCGACATCAGCGACACGGCGCGCTCGCTCGAGCTGCCACCGAACAACACGGCCACCTTGCCGAGCGATTTCACATCGACACTCATGTGCCCTCCTTCAACAATTCGAGCACCTGGCCCGGCACCGCGCCGATGGAGCCCGCGCCCATGGCGATCACCACGTCGCCATCGCGTGCGTGTTCGATGATCGCGCCAGGCATGGCGGTGATGTCGTCCACGAAGATGGGATCGACCTTGCCGGCCACGCGCAGCGCACGGGCCAGCGAGCGGCCGTCGGCCGCCACCACCGGCTGCTCACCGGCGGCATAGACCTCGCTCAGCAGCACGGCATCGGCCGAGCCCATCACGCGCACGAAGTCTTCGAAACAATCGCGCGTGCGGGTGTAGCGGTGAGGCTGGAAGGCGATCACGAGACGGCGGCCCGGAAACGCACCGCGCGCGGCCGCGATCACCGCGGCCATTTCCACCGGGTGGTGGCCGTAGTCGTCGATCAGCGTGAACGTGCCGCCCAGGCGCGCAGGCTGCTCGCCATAACGCTGGAAGCGGCGGCCCACGCCGTGGAACTCGCCCAGCGCCTTGACCATCGGCGCGTCGGGCAGCTCGAGTTCGGTGGCCACCGCAATGGCCGCCAGCGCGTTCAGCACGTTGTGCTCGCCGGGCAGGTTCAGCGTGATCGTGATCTCGGGCAGCACCACCCCGTTGCGGCGCTGCACGTCGAAACGCATCTGGCCGCCGGGCAGCGCCTGCACGTTCACCGCACGCACCTGCGTGTCGGCACCGAAGCCGTAGGTGATCACGGGGCGCGAGATCATCGGGATGATCGAGCGCACACCGGGGTCGTCGCCACACAGGATGGCCGCACCATAGAACGGCATGCGGTGCAGGAACTCCACGAAGGCGCTCTTCAAGCGGCTGATGTCGTGGCCGTAGGTGTCCATGTGGTCGGCGTCGATGTTCGTGACGACCGACAGCACCGGCAGCAGGTTCAGGAAGGACGCATCCGACTCGTCGGCCTCGACAACGATGTAGTCGCCCGAGCCCAGGCGCGAGTTGGCGCCGGCCGCATTCAGGCGGCCGCCGATCACGAAGGTCGGGTCGACACCGGCCTCGGCCAGGATGCTCGTGACCAGCGACGTGGTGGTCGTCTTGCCGTGGGTGCCGGCAATGGCAATGCCCTGCTTCAGGCGCATCAGTTCGGCCAGCATCACGGCGCGCGGCACCACGGGAATGCGACGCGCACGCGCGGCCAGCACCTCAGGGTTGTCGGACTTCACGGCGGTGGACGTGACGACCGCCGCCGCGCCGTCGATGTGCGCCGCGTCGTGGCCCACGAACACGCGGATGCCGAGCGAGGCCAGGCGGCGCGTGGTCGCGTTGTCGCTCTGGTCGGAGCCCGACACGGTGTAGTCGAGGTTGTGCAGGATCTCGGCGATGCCGCTCATGCCGGCACCACCGACGCCCACGAAGTGAATGTGTTTGACGGCGTGTTTCATCAGGCCAGTTTCTCGAGTTCGTCGGCCACCCGTGCCGCGGCATGGGGCCGGGCCAGCGTGCGGGCGCGTGTGGCCATGGTCAGCAGCTTGTCGCGGGTCATGCCTTGCAGCAGATCGGCCAGCGAGCGCGGCGAAAAATCGGTTTGCGGCAGGTGCAGGCCGGCCTCGTGCGACGCGAGCCACTGCGCGTTGTCACGCTGGTGGCTGGTGGTGCTCACGATCAACGGCACGAGTGCGCTGGCCACACCGGCCGCGCAGATCTCGCTCACCGTCACGGCGCCTGCGCGGCAGACGATGAGGTCGCAGTCGGCCAGTTGCTGGGCCATGTCGGTGATGAAGGGCCGTACATCGGCCTTCAGGCTCAAGGCGGCGTAGGCGGCGGTCACGGCCTCGTGGTGTGCAGCGCCGGTCTGGTGGATCACACGCGGGCGGGTATCGGGCGGCAGCATGGCCAGCGCTTGCGGCAGCGTGTCGTTCAACACCTTGGCACCCAGGCTTCCACCCACCACCAGCACGCGCAATGCGCCCGTGCGACCGGCAAAGCGGGCCTCAGGCGTGGGCAGCGCTTCGATCTCGGCACGCACCGGGTTGCCGGTGACGAGCGCGTTGCGCGTGCCCTTGGCCGCAGGGCCTTCGAAGCCGAAGCCGATGCGGTCGGCCAGGGGCAACAGCGCCTTGTTGCTCATCAGCAGCGAAGCATCGGCGTTCACGAGCATCAGCGGCTTGCCGAGCAGCGAAGCCATCATGCCGCCAGGGAAACACACATAGCCGCCCATGCCGAGCACGACCTCGGGCTTGCGGCGGCGCAGGATCTGCAGGCAGCGCCAGAAGGCACCCAACAGGCGCAGGCCGCCGGTCAGCGTGTGCACCAGACCCTTGCCGCGCAGGCCGCTGAAGGTGATGTTGTCCATCTCGATGCCGGTGGGCGGCACGAGCTTGTTTTCCATGCCGTGGGTCGTGCCCAGCCAGCTGATGGTCCAGCCGCGCGATTGCATCTCGCGGGCGACGGCCAGGCCAGGGATCACGTGGCCGCCGGTGCCGGCGGCCATCACGACGAGGTGACGGGAGGTTGCGGTCATGCCCGTCCCCCTCGCATCAATTGCCTGTTCTGGCTGCGGCGCATCGCGCTTTGCGCGACGGCCTTCGCCGAAACAGCCAGGGGCTGCACTGTGTGCATCCCGGCCGCGTTCGGGCTTCGCCCGTACACGGCCCTCATGCGCGGCCTCCGCGCATGAGTTGTCTGTTTTCGATATCGATGCGAACCACGATCGCCAAGGCGACCATGTTCATCAGGATGGCCGAGCCGCCGAAGCTCATCAAGGGCAAGGTCAAACCCTTGGTCGGCAGAACTCCCAGGTTCACACCCATGTTGATGAAGGCCTGACCACCCATCCAGATGCCGATGCCTTGTGCGAACAGGCCGGCGAACACGCGGTCGAGTGCCACGGCCTGGCGGCCGATGTGAAACAGACGGCGTGCGAGCCAGAAGAAGGCGAAGATCACGCAGGCGACACCGATGAAGCCCAGCTCCTCGCCGATCACGGCGAGCAGGAAGTCGGTGTGGCCTTCGGGCAGGTAGTGCAGCTTTTCGACGCTCGAGCCCAGGCCCTGGCCGAAGATCTCACCGCGGCCGAAGGCGATCAGCGAGTGGGTCAGCTGGTAGGCCTTGCCTTGTGCGAACTTCTCGTCCCAGGGGTTCAGGTACGCGAAGATGCGCTCACGCCGCCAGTCGCTCATCGTGATCATCAACACGAAGGCCCCCGCCAGCACAGCCGTGATGAGCAGAAACATGCGACCGTTCACGCCACCCAGAAACAGGATGCCCATGGCGATGGCAGCGATCACCATGAAGGCGCCCATGTCGGGTTCGGCCAGCAGCAACAGGCAGAGCACGGCCACCGCAATGGCCATCGGGTAGACGGCGCGGAAGAAGTTTTCCTTCACCTCCATCTTGCGCACCATGTAATTGGCGGCATAGAGCGCCATCGTGAGCTTGGCGAACTCCGACGGCTGGAAGTTGGCAAAGCCCAGCGAGATCCAGCGGCGCGCGCCGTTCACGTCACGTCCCACACCGGGAATGAGCACGAGCACGAGAAACAAGATGGACAGGGCGAACAACCAGGGTGCAAAGCGCTCCCACACGTTCACTGGAATCTGCACCACCACGATGGCCGCAATGACCGACAGGCCGATGAACAGAGCATGGCGGCTCAGGAAATGCGTGGCCGCGTAGCGCGCGAACTTGGGGTTGTCGGGCAGGGCGACCGAGGCCGAGTACACCATCACCAGGCCGAGTGCGAGCAGGCTGATGACCATCCACACCAGGGCCTGGTCGAAGCCGAGCAGGCGCACGGGCTGGCCGGACGGGCCGTTCCAATCACGGATGGGCACGGCCGTGTCGCGCTTGAAGCGCGATGCGAGCCACTCTTTCAAGTCGCTCCAGCTGAAACGTGCGGCCAGGCTGCTCATGCTTCGATGCCTCCGTGGTCAGCCGAGATGGCATTCACTTCGGCCACGAACACTTCGGCACGATGGCCGTAGTTGCGGAACATGTCCAGGCTGGCACAGGCCGGGCTCAGCAGCACGGCGTCGCCCGCATGGGCGCGCTCGAAGGCCCAACGGGTGGCCGCCTGCAGCGTGTCGTGGCGTTGCACGGTGATGCCCGTGCCGGACAAGGCTTGCTCGATCGCTTCCGCGTCTCGGCCGATCGTGGCGACGGCGCGCGCGAATCGTTGCACCGGGCCGAAGAGCGGCGAGAAGTCTTGCCCCTTGCCGTCACCGCCCAGGATGACCACGAGCTGCGAGGGTGCCTTGTCGGCCCCCAGGCCGGTGAGTGCGGCCACGGTGGCGCCCACGTTCGTTCCCTTGCTGTCGTCGTAAGCTTCCACGCCGTTCACGCTCGTGATCAGCTCCACACGGTGCGGCTCGCCGGCGTACTCGCGCAGGCCGTGCAACATGGGCGCCAGCGGACAACCCACGGCGGTGGCGAGCGCCAGGGCGGCCAGCGCGTTGGAGGCGTTGTGGCGGCCGCGCACGCGCAGTGCGTCGGCTGGCATCAGGCGCTGGATGACGAGTTCTTCTTCGTCCACGGCACCGCGTTTGCGCTTGATGGTTTCGTCGGCTTCGAGCGCGCGCACGAGCCAAGCCATGCCGCTCTGAACCATGAGGCCGTAGTCGCCGGGGCGCTTCGGCGCATCGAGCCCGAAGCGCACCACACTGCGCTCCACCGGCTTGGCGAAACGGCCTTTGCCCGGCACCGCTGCAGGCACCATGGCACCGACGGCCGCGTCGTCACGGTTGATGACCATCACGGCCGTCTTGCCAAAGATGCGGGCCTTGGCCTCGGCATAGGCGTCGAGCGTGCCGTGCCAGTCGAGGTGGTCTTGCGTGATGTTGAGCACGGTGGCCGCGCTGGGCTCGAAGCCCGTCACGCCGTCGAGCTGGAAGCTCGACAACTCCAGTACCCAGACTTCAGGCAGGTGCTCGAAGACCGGGCCGGGCGGAGGCGGTGGAATGAGGTGCGGCGGCGGGCCGCCACCACCGACGTCGGAGGCCGACTCGGGGTCGAGTGCGGGTTCGGCAGGCGCGGCTGGGGCAGGTTCGGCTTCGACCTCCGCTGCTTCTGCGACCGGAGATTCCGCTTCAGCAGGCGCGGACTCGACCGGAAGGTCTTCTGCCAATGCGTCTTGCGCCGGGGTGTCTTGGGCGGCGATGTCTTGCGCAGGCTCCTGGGCAGCAGGCACAGCGTCTTGAGGGGACGCGGCATCAGCGGCAGGTTCGGCCGCGGGCTGCTCGGCCAGGGCTTCGACAGCGGGAATGGCATCGCCAAGGGCGAGCTCCGCCGCAGGCTCCACCGACGCGGGCACCGTGGTGCTGGCGTTGGTGTTCCAGTGGGCGGCCTGAGCGGCAGGGGTCGCCTCCGCATCCGGTGCGGCGTCCGCCGCAGGCGCCACGGCCTTCAGCTCCGGCGCCATCGGTAGCTCGTTCGACGAAGACTGTTCGTCTGCCTCTGCGGTTGTCGCAGCGCCGGTCTCGTCGGTGACTTCGGCCGCGACTTCAACCCCCTCCACCACAGGCTCCAGCTCATAGGCCGCCAGCAGCGTGTCCAGCATGGTGGGGCCGATGTTGCCGGCCATGGCCACGCGCAAGCCGGCGCGCTCGATCAGCTGCGCCGTCATCGAGGTCGTGGTGGTCTTGCCGTTGGTGCCGGTGATGGCCACGACCTTGGGCGCATAGCCGCGGTCGACACGCAGGTCGGCCAGCGCGGCGGCGAAGAGGTCGAGCTCGCCTTGCACGGGCACGGCGGTCTGGCGGGCTTGCAGAAGAGTCGGTGCGATGTTCGCGTCGGTCGGCACGAGGCCGGGGCTCTTGAGCACCAGCTGCACACCGCTCAGCGAGGTGTCGCTCAAGGCGCCCGTCACGCGCACGACGGCAGGCAGCTCAGCGGCGAGTCGCTCGGCATGGGGCGGGTTCTCGCGGGAATCCCAGACCTGGACGCTCGCGCCGAAGCGCGCGCACCAGCGCGCCATGGCCAGGCCGGAGTCACCCAAGCCCAGCACCAGCACGGAGAGTCCCTTCAGATGCTTCATGTCAACGCAGCTTCAAGCTCGCCAGGCCGATGAGGCACAGCAGCATGGTGATGATCCAGAAGCGCACGACCACCTGGGTCTCGCGCCAGCCCGATTTTTCGAAGTGGTGGTGCAGCGGTGCCATCTTGAAGATGCGGCGGCCGGTGCCGTAGCGGCGCTTGGTGAACTTGAACCAGGTCACCTGCAGCATCACCGACAGCGCCTCGACCACGAAGATGCCGCCCATGATGGAGAGCACGACTTCCTGGCGCGTGATAACGGCGATGGTGCCGAGTGCGCCGCCGAGCGACAACGCGCCCACGTCGCCCATGAACACCTGCGCCGGGTGGGTGTTGAACCACAGGAAAGCCAGCCCCGCGCCGGCCATGGCTGCGCAGAAGATCAGCAACTCACCGGCACCAGGGATGTACGGGAACAGCAGGTACTTGGAGTACACCGAGCTGCCCACCACATAGGCGAACACACCGAGTGCCGAGCCCACCATCACGACGGGCATGATGGCCAGACCGTCGAGGCCGTCGGTCAGGTTCACCGCGTTGCTGCTGCCCACGATCACGATGTAGGTGAGGATGATGAAGCCGAACACACCGAGCGGGTAGCTCACGCTCTTGATGAACGGAATCATCAGGTCGGCCTTCGGGGGCAGGTCGTTGGAGAAGCCGCTCTGCACCCAGCGCAGGAACAGCTCGAGCACACGCAGGTTGGAGGTCTCGGACACGCTGAAGGCCAGGTAGAGCGCGGCGACGAGCCCGATGAGCGACTGCCACAGGTACTTCTCACGCGAGGCCATGCCTTCCGGGTTCTTCTGCACCACCTTGCGCCAGTCGTCGACCCAGCCGATGGCGCCGAAGCCCAGCGTCACGAGCATCACGATCCAGACGAAGCGGTTGCTCCAGTCGAACCACAGCAGCGTGCTGACCACAATGCCGATCAGGATGAGCACACCGCCCATCGTCGGCGTGCCGCTCTTCACGAGGTGCGACTCCACGCCGTACTCGCGGATCGGCTGGCCGATCTTGAGCGAGGTGAGACGGCGAATGACCCACGGCCCGAAGGCCAGGCCGATGACCAGCGCGGTCAGAGCGGCCAGCACGGCCCGGAAGGTGAGGTACTGGAAGACGCGCAGGAACCCGAGCTGATCGGGGTAGAGGGTCTGCAGCCACTGGGTCAGGCTAAGCAGCATGGTGTTGTCCTTGGGTGGGAGCGGCAGGGGCTGCGTTCTGCAACGCGGCGACCACTTGCTCCATCTGCATGAAACGGGACCCCTTCACGAGCACCGAGGCACTGCGAGGGGCATCAGGAAGGGCGGCGAGCAGGGAGGCCAGGTCGTCGAAATGACGGGCACCGGGGCAGGCTGCTGCCGCATGGCTGCTGAGCTGCCCTGCCGTCCACACGGCCTCGATGCCGCTGGCCGCAGCGTGGGCGCCGACCTCGCGGTGGAACTCGGGGCCCTGGTCACCGACCTCGCCCATGTCGCCCAGCACGAGCCAGCGTGGGGCCGGCAGCGCGGCCAGCACATCGACAGCCGCACGGGCGGAGTCGGGATTGGCGTTGTAGGTGTCGTCGACCAGCGTGATGGCCGCGCCGTAGAGCGAGGCCGCCTTGAGTTGCGAGCGGCCTTTGACCGGCTCGAAGGCGTCGAGCCCACGAACGACAGCCTCAAGCGGCGCACCCGCCGCCAGCGCGCAGGCGGTCACGGCCAAGGCGTTCTTGACGTTGTGCAAACCGGCGATGCGAAGGCGCGCCACGGCCGCGCCGGCTGGCGTGCGCAGGTTCAGCACCCAGTGGTTGACCGACCAGCGCGCTTCGGCGGTCACGTCGGCTGGGCCGACGAGCGCAAAGCCCGACACGTGCCGCACACCCGCCAGACCGCGCCACAGGTCGCCGTAGCCTTCGTCGAACGGAAACACGGCCACGCCATCGGCTGTGAGGTGCTTGAACACGCTGCCGTTTTCCAGCGCGACCGCTTCGACGGTGTGCATGAACTCCTGGTGTTCGCGCTGGGCGTTGTTGACCAGGGCCACGGTGGGCGCGGTCATCGCGGCCAGTGCAGCGATTTCGCCAGGATGGTTCATGCCCAGCTCGACGACACCCGCGCGGTGGCTGGCACGCAAACGCAACAGTGTCAGCGGCACGCCGATGTCGTTGTTGAAGTTGCCCTGGGTGGAGAAGGCGCCCTCGCCCACCCAGGCGCGCAACACGCTGGCGAGCATCTGGGTGACGGTGGTCTTGCCGTTGCTGCCGGTCACGGCCACCATGGGGAGCGTGAACTGGGCACGCCAGGCGGCAGCCAATTGGCCCAGCGCCTGTTTGCTGTCGGCCACGAGCAGGCCCGACAGGCCCGCCTCAATGATGCCGCGCTCGGCCAGCACGGCGGCGGCACCGGCTGCTTGGGCGCTTGGCAGGAAGTCGTGTGCATCGAAGCGCTCGCCGCGCAGCGCCACGAAGAAGTCACCCGCTTGCAGGCTGCGCGTGTCAGAGTGCACGCGCGCCAACACCGTCGCACCATCACCCACCAGCACGGAGCCGGGCAGCATGGCATGGGCTTGCGCCAAGGTCATCATCGTCATCACACGTTCCCTCGCTGTGCCAGGGCGGATTGCGATTCGGTCAGGTCGGAGAACGGATGCTTCACGCCGCCGATGTCCTGCTCGGACTCGTGGCCCTTGCCGGCCACCAGCACCACGTCTTCAGGGCGCGCGTTCATCACTGCATGGAGGATGGCTTCGCGCCGGTCGACGATCACGCGCGCCAAGTCGGGATGGGCCATGCCGGCCACGATGTGGCGCACGATGTCTTGCGCCGGCTCTCGGCGCGGGTTGTCGCTGGTGACCACCACGTGGTGGGCGCCGCGCTCGGCGATCTCACCCATGAGGGGCCGCTTGGTGACGTCGCGGTTGCCGCCGCAGCCGAACACGGCCCACAGCTTGCCGCCGCGCTCAGTGGCGAAGGGGCGCACAGCGGCCAGGGCTTTCTCGAGGGCGTCGGGCGTGTGGGCGTAGTCGATCACGACGGCAGGACCCTCTTGCGCCACCACACGCTGCATGCGGCCGGGCACGGCGGTGAGCTGAGCGCACACGGCGGCAGCATCGGCCAGCGACACGCCGAGCGAGCGCAGCCCGCCAATCACGACCAGCAGGTTCGACACGTTGTAGTCGCCGATCAGCACGCTCTGGACGGTGACGGTGTGAGCGCCTTCGTTGAGCGTGAAGGCGAGACCGCCTTGTTCGTAGCGCACATGGCGCGCGGCGAGGCGTGCCGCATGGTGCGGCTGGGCGCTGCAGGTCCACACGTCCACCCCACCGCCGGCGAGCGAGGCGGCCAGCTTGGCGCCTTGTTCATCGTCGATGTTGACCACGGCCACCCGCAGGCCGGGCCAGGCGAAGAGCTGCGCCTTGGCATCCCAGTAGGCCGGCATGCTGCCGTGGAAGTCGAGGTGGTCGCGCGTGAAGT
>JBEGTX010000079.1:0-4108 GCA_041179165.1 Pseudomonadota bacterium
ACATCACGCGCATCGAGGTCCACTTCGCCGACAACAATGCAGAGAAGTCCGGCCCGCAAGACAAGCGCTGCCTGCTCGAAGCGCGCCTCGCCGGCCACGAGCCGGTGGCCGTGAGCCACCATGCGCCCAAGGTGCCCGACTCGCTCACCGGTGCCATCGACAAACTGCGCCGCTCGCTCGACAGCACCTACGGCCGCCTGCGCGACAGCGCCGGTCGCGAGTCCATCCGCGGTGAAGGCCATGTGCCCGACGACGTGGACGCCGGACCTGTCGCCTGACATCAGCCCACTGGCGCTGACGTGACATTCCCCTGACGCGGGAAGCCGCCACAATGGGCGGATGACGTCAGCGCCCCCTCATTCGCCCTCTCTTTCCACCACCGAGACGCCCCGCAAAGCCTCGGTCCGCGACTGGGTCGGCTTGGCCGTGATCGCCCTGCCTTGTCTGGTCTATTCGATGGACATGACGGTGCTCAACCTCGCGCTGCCGGCCATCAGCGCCGACCTCGCGCCGTCGAGCTCGCAGCTGCTGTGGATGATCGACATCTATGGCTTCGGCGTGGCCGGGTTCCTCATCACCATGGGCACGCTGGGCGATCGCATCGGGCGCCGCAAACTGCTGATGATCGGCGCCGCCGCCTTTGCCATCGCCTCGGCCATCGCGGCGTTCTCCACCAGTGCGGCGATGCTGATCGCCATGCGTGCGCTGCTGGGCGTGGCCGGTGCCACCCTCGCGCCCTCCACGCTTTCACTCATCCGCAACATCTTTCACGACGAACACGAACGGCAGTTCGCGATCGGCATCTGGATCGCGGCCTTCTCGATGGGCGCAGCCGTGGGTCCATTGGTGGGCGGTGTGTTGCTGCAGTTCTTCTGGTGGGGCTCGGTGTTCCTCGCCGCCATTCCCGTGATGGCCTTGCTGCTCGTGCTCGGCCCACGGCTGTTGCCCGAGTACCGCGACCCCGAAGCGGGCAAGCTGGACCTGGCGAGTGTGGCCCTGTCATTGGTGTCGGTGTTGAGCCTTGTCTATGCCTTCAAGCAGATGGCCGAGCAGGGCTTCGAGGCCGGTCTCATCGCGCTGGCCGTGTTGGGTGCGGGAGTGGGCTGGCTCTTCGTGCGCCGCCAGCGCGGCCTGGCCTATCCGCTGCTCGACATGACGCTCTTCAGCCAGCCCGCATTCGGCGTGGCGGTGGCCGTGTACGGCCTCGCGGGGCTCACGATGTTCGGCGTGTACATCTTCATCACCCAGTACCTGCAAGGTGTGCTCGGGCTGTCGGCGCTGAACGCCGGCCTGGCCACCGTGCCCTGGGCGCTCGGCTTCATGGGCGGGTCGCTCTTCACCGGTCGGCTCACACGCTGGATGCCACCCACCTCGGTCCTCGTCTGGGGCTGCGCGCTGGCTGCCTTGGGCTTCGCCCTGATCGCCGTCGCGCACGGGACCTGGGCCTTGGGGGTGATGGTGGCCGGCATGGTGGTCATGAGCCTGGGGATGGCACCGGTCATCACCGTCATCAACGAAATCATCATCACGTCCGCGCCGCCTGAGCGCGCGGGGTCGGCCTCGGCGCTCTCCGAGACCAGCGGGGAGTTCAGTGGCGCCCTCGGTGTGGCCATCTTCGGCAGTCTGGGCATGGCCTTCTACCGCCACAGCCTGGCCGAAGCGGCTCCCGCCGGTCTGCCCGAGGCCACGCTGCAGGTTTCGCTCTCCACGCTGGGCGGCGCGGTGAGCGCCGCGCATGCGCTGCCCGGCCCGATGGGGGATGCCTTGCTGACGGCGGCCCGCCAGTCGTTCAGCCACGCGCTTCAGCTCACCGCGGCCATCGGTGCCGTGCTGCTGGTCGTCGCGAGTGTGGTGTCGGCCCGGGTGATCAAACGCGCCGCTTCCCGCGTCCCTGCCGACTGAAGAACACAGCTTCCCCGGAAAATTGTTCGTGGCCTTGTCTGAAGCAGCGCCCTTCGTTCGTCGTGAAAGTGAAAGCCACTTCATCCAACCGAGGAGAACCCCATGACCCCGATCACCACCACGAACGACCGCGAGCTTGTCATCACCCGCTTGATCGACGCGCCGCGTGAACGTGTCTACCAGGCGTGGTCCGACGCCTCGCTGCTGAAGCAATGGTTCGCACCCCGCCCCTACACCACACCGGTGGCCGAGCTCGATCTTCGCGCAGGCGGCGCCAGCCTCATCGTCATGCGCGATCCGCAGGGGAATGACATGCCGATGCCCGGCATCTTCCTCGAGGTCATTCCGAACGAGCGCCTCGTCTTCACCGATGCCTACACGGCAGGGTGGGTGCCCTCGGCCAAACCCTTCATGACCTGTATCGTCACCTTCGACGACGAAGGCGGCAAGACGCGCTACACGGCGCGGGTGCGGCACTGGACGCAGGAGGACTGCGACCAGCATGTGAAGATGGGCTTCAACGAAGGCTGGGGGATCTGCATCGATCAGCTGGCCGAGGCCATTGGGGTGCCGAAGCCCACGGCCTGATCCACAGGGCGCGCCGAGATGCTCAGGGCCTGCTGAACAAAGTTCGGGCCGCGGTGGAAGGCGTCTCGATGCCTTCCACGCACGCCTGGATGACACGAGCCAAGATCGGCGTGAAGACCATGCAGGCCGCCACCGGGTGTGCAGAGAAGCACGACCACCCTGCAAGCGACGCCGAGACGAAGTGAGGCCCATCAAGCACGATGCGAAGCGAGGCCCGGCTGGTGCTCGCTGGTGTCGCGGCCATTGAGTGTCGGCTGCGAAGCTGGCGTTTTGGGATGGCGCGCGCAGCGCGCTTCAACATCAAATTTTAGGGCGACTGTTTGAACGTAGCGGCGAAGTCGCGGAGTGAGTTTCGCCCGGCATCCCACAACGCAAGCTTCGCAGCTTCCCCGAAGGGGCGACGCTCACAGGACGCACCGTTTGCCTACTTGGCGGTTTCCAAGTAGGTCGCCTGCCGGGGCGAAATCCCGGCGCGGCGGTGGCACGAAACAACCGGTTGTGCGTTCAGCCCAAAACCAGTGCGGGCAATCGAAACACAGAAGCAGCTGCACATCGGACCTGTGGGCCCCGGCCTTCGCTGGGATGACCAAGCGTTGCGTGCACTCAGCCCCTCGGCGAGGCGACTGCGCTCAACAGGCACCGCTGACCCGCGCGGCCACTCAATGGGCCTTGTCCCAATTGGGCCCCACCCCCACCTCAGCCAACAAAGGCACCTTCAACTCGGCCACCCCGGCCATGAGGCGAGGAATCTCCACCCTCGCCCATTCCAGTTCTTCCTTCGGCACTTCGAGCACCAGTTCATCGTGCACCTGCATCACCATGCGCGTACCCATGCCCTGCGTGTCGAGCGTGCGCTGCACGGCGATCATCGCGAACTTGATGAGGTCGGCTGCAGTGCCTTGCATCGGCGCGTTGATGGCGGCGCGCTCTGCGCCGGCGCGGCGGGGGCCGTTGGGGCTGTTGATCTCGGGCAACCACAGCCGGCGGCCGAAGACTGTTTCGACAAAACCGCGATCCTTGGCTGACGCGCGCGTTTCGTCCATGTAGTTCTTCACGCCGGGATAGCGCGTGAAATAGCGTTCGATGTACGACGCCGCAGCGCTGCGCTCGATGCCGAGGTTGCTGGCGAGGCCGAAGGCGCTCATGCCGTAGATGAGTCCGAAGTTGATGACCTTGGCGTAGCGGCGCTGCTCGCTGCTGACCGCCGCGGGCTCCACGCTGAAGATCTCGCTCGCCGTGGCACGGTGAACGTCCATGCCTTCGGCAAAGGCACGCAACAGGTTTTCGTCGCCGCTGATGTGCGCCATGATGCGCAGCTCGATCTGCGAGTAGTCGGCGCTCATGATCACGTGGCCCGGTGGCGCAATGAACGCCTCGCGCACTCGCCGGCCTTCGGCCGTGCGAATCGGGATGTTCTGCAGGTTGGGGTCGTTGCTAGACAGGCGCCCCGTCACCGCCACCGCCTGCGCGTAGTTGGTGTGCACGTGGCCGGTGTCGGGGTTCACCATCAGCGGCAGCTTGTCGGTGTAGGTGCCCTTGAGCTTGGCGAGGCTGCGGTGCTCCAGCAGCTTGGCAGGCAGCGGATAGTCTTCGGCCAGCTTGGCCAGCACCTCTTCGT
>JBEGTX010000080.1:0-31526 GCA_041179165.1 Pseudomonadota bacterium
AGGACAGTTTTTGCCGGATTTGCAGGCCCATAGCCCCGCTATGGGACAAAAAGACGGTGAAAAATGGACCGCTGCGGTCGATTTGCAGCCGACGCTTTCCAAGTCCGACAGGCTCCTAGGATCGCTCGCATTGAAACCGCCCCTGCGGACCCCACCCACCATCCTGGAGCGCCAGAAGGCCTGATTTGACGAGCGCTTACTTTCGGTGCTTCGCACCGGCAACACGAGGATTGATCCATGGGTGCTTGGGGTCCGGCTTTGTACAGCGACGACACGACCTGCGATGTGCGGGACGACTACGTCAAGCAACTGAAGCAGGGCGCGTCTGACGAGGATGCGTGGCGGCACATCCTGGCGGGCTATCGCGATGTTCTGGGCGTCACCGAGATCGCATGCCTTGTGTACTTCGCCTTGGCCGACACCGCGTGGCGGTACGGGCGTCTTAACGAGGAGGTTCGGGCGAAGGCCCTGTCGCTGCTCGAAGCTGGCGGCGACACGGCTGTATGGGAGCAAGATTCACCCGGCAAGGATGCACGTGCACGCCAGCGGGCACTGACCAAACTGGAGGCACAACTCCGGTCGCCTCAGCCACGTGCAAAACCGGTCAAGATCACACCCCCGAAGCCCAAGACAGTCCACTCGACGGAGCCCGTGGGATCGGTCTTCCTGCTTCCCCTTCCCCGAGGGAAACACGCGTTGATGGTGCTAATCGGTTACCACGACATGGAGGAGAGCATCGATCCGGTGTTCTCTGTGCTGCGGTGGCGGGGTGATGCACCACAACCCGATCTGAACGGCCTCGTGGGCACCACCGGGTTGCTGTCTTTCAAAAGCGGACTGGGACCGAAGACCCAACTGGGGATCCTGCCAGGCGACAAACCTGTGCCCCTGCTGGCCCGCCTCGTTCCTCTGAATGCCGTCGTTGCGGCAAGCTTGCCATTCGACCCTTACAAAGCCATGTGGATTTCCATCGGCAGAATCGCGAAAGAGGCCGAGGCAGAACTCGATGCACAGAGGTGCTGATCTTCATGCGGAATCAACAACCGGACCCTGGAGTCGAGCCATGCCGTACCCCTCACACGACGCGTACTTCGCCACCTTGCAACCCGAGGTTCGCACGCTGCTCGAAGCCATTCAGGCTGAAGTGGCCACCACAGTGCCTCGCGCCACGCCCTGCATCAGCTACACCATGCCCGCGCTCAAGCTCAAGCGCACGTTCTTCTACTTCGCCGCCTTCCAGAAACACATCGGCATCTATCCTCCGGTGGTGGACGACAAAGACCTTATCCAGGACCTCGCGCCGTACCGAGGAGAGAAAGGGAATTTGTCTTTCCCATTGAGCGAGCCCCTGCCTTTGAAACTCATCGGCCGTGTTGCCTCCGCGCTCGCCGCCCAATACACCAAGCCATAGCCCGCACGACCCGATGAACTCACGCCTCAGAACTCCGTACCTCACGCTCTTCTCGGCCCTCGTGGTGTCAGCCGCCTTGAGCAGCACCGGGTGCGCATCCAACACCAACGCAGGAGCGGGCGCATCGTCTGCAGGCCCTGCCCGAAGCACACAAGCGGAAGATCGTGCCGCTTGCCTCACACAGTTGCATGCACGAAGTCTGCGGGGCCCACTGCTGGACGCGATGTCGGGCGACGCGCTGTCGTTTCAAACGGCATCCGAACGCACGGCCTCTCTGGTTCAAAGTGCATCGGCCATCGCACCCGGGGTCTGGCCGTCGGTGTCGGCGCTGGTCCAGCGCATCCGGCGCAACACGGAAACGCTCGTGAGCCAGAAAGACACCGTGCTGCGAACGGTGGGTGACTTGCGTGCGATCCGCAAGGAGTCTGCCGAGTTGCTGCAGGCCGCGGAGAATCTGTTCACCGCAGAGATGGTCGCCCAGTCCCCTCCTGCGCGGCTGACAGCCGCAAGCCAGATGGTGATGCTGACGCAGCGCATACCCAGGAGCGCCGGCGAACTCCTCAGTGCTCAAGGGGTGGACCCGGAGGCGGTGTTCTTGCTCCGCAAGGATTCCGACAGCTTCTTGATTCTGGCGCGCGGCCTTCGTGATGGCGACGCTGCGCTGCGCCTGCCCCCCGTCAAAACCAAATCGGATCGCGACCACATCACTCGCCTCATCACCCGCTTCGAGCGCAGCAATGCCCTGCAACTCCGCGTGCTCTCGAGCCTGCAGGGCCTTGTCGCCGCCAGAGAGGCGCAGGCACAGGTTCTTGTAGATGCCGACGAGCTGGACCGTGTTACCCAATCGAGTTGTGCGTCACGGGGCGTGTGACGCCGTCGCATCGTGCGACCTTGCTTCCGCTGGTGTTCAGGTGCCGTAACCGTCTGACTGGGGCGAAGTTCATCGTTGACGATATGGAGCATGAGGCCGTGCAACAAAGCCCCCCAAAGGGAGGACGCCAAAAATCAGCGTTCGGCTTGATGCAAACGTATAGTTGAATCGCTCGGCAGTCTTCCCGTGCTTGCTGCGACCAGAAGCCCGGGCAAAACACTGAACGCCTCCATCAACCGCACATCGCAACAGCGGCTCATGCCGCTGCCCTGAACATCAAGACCATGAGCCAACACGAACTCCCGCCCACCAAACCCGACGAACAGCCTCCCTCGCCACCTCCGCTCATCGGCATCGTGCTGCTGGGGCTGGGTTCGGTGCTGGCGCTGCTGGCGGCGTTGAACATCTTCTTCAAGTTCGGCCCGCCCCTGGTGTTCGGCATCTCCGCCGCCGTCTGCATGTTCATCGCCACGCAGGTGCTGAAGTCGAAGTAGCACGCTGGCCGATCACCATGAACCTGGCCGACGAACACTGGCGTCACGCCATCCTGACCCACGGACCGCGCGGCATGTGGCGCACGGTACCCGGCACCCACACACAATTGTTCGACGAAGCCATCCGCTTCGACACCGACGGCAGCGGTGAAATGCGCCAGCGCAGCGTGATGTCGGGCGAGACCGCCTTGAAGTTCAGCTGGCGCGCCACCGCCTACGGCGTCATCGAATGCCAACCCGTCTGCGACACCCCGAGCTTCGACGACGACGGTGAACCCGAAGCGTCCGACTGGTTTCGCATCCGCTTCGAGTTCCGCGAACTCACCACCGATGCCGGCACCAGCTGGGTGCTGCAGGAGCGGGATGCCGATGGGTTCTGGGAGCTGACAGCGCCACTCGTTCCGGCGGGGTAACACGCCACTCGCTGCATGCTTCGTCCAGGGTGCCACCGGAGATGCCGCCCACCCCTCCCGCGTCATCCTTGTGCCCATCGGCCCCATGCTTCATTCAAGGCGACCAAAGTTTCCATGATCAGAATCTCGACCATCATTTCATTCGGACTCATCCTGGCGATCCTCATGTCGTGGGCCGTCTTCTTCAAGTCGTCCATCGATGAGTTCGCGCTCTGGCGTCGCGGCGAAACGGGTGTCGTGATGCCCATCGACAAGTACGTGAACAAGGCGACCGGCACGAAGCAAACGCAGCCCTACTACGTCGCGACCTTGAACGTTCGTCTCAACTCGGGTGAGATCGTCACCATTCCCAAAAAGCCGGTGACGTTGGCCCGCATCGAGGAAAGCCGCCACAAGCAATTCAGCCTCGTGTTTCTGCGGTCGGACCCAGAGACCAACCGCTTCGTGGGCGAACGCCGCGGACTCATCGCGTTTTTGCTGGCGTCCTTGGGTTTCAGCGTCCTCGGCTGGCTGTGGTTCCGCCGGAGTCGGAGCTGACCATCGAGGATGCGCAGACCGCGAGGGACTTGTTCAGCGTTGTCCTGAGTCAGATTCAATCCGCCATCCGACAGCAGCACTGTGAAGGTGGGCGACGGGGGCCTTGGATCTGAGCCCAGCGGGAAGACTGTTCTTCAGCTTCATGGCGTCTTGGTGCGTGCGTCTGGCAGATCCATCTCGACATGGTGGGGAACTGAGCTCGATGGAGTGTCCAGCAAGATCATAGTGGACAGCTTCGGGGGACAATGTGCGGGCCCTGGAGCCATCCCATCACGTCATGAATTCATCGCCGACACCCGCACCTCCTCTCAGCCGAGCCCGCATCATCGCCTTGCTGCTTGGCATTTTCATCGGCCTTCCCACGTGGACCATGATCTACATGTTCCTCGTCAAGCCTGCGCTCTTTGAATTCATCATGTCGGTCATGGAGGTGGAGTCGATCCGAGTGCCGATCATGTTGCACGTGCTTCTCATATTGGGAACGCCGTTCGTTCTTGCCATCGGCATCAGCAAGTTCTTGAACTGGGGAAAGTAGCCCGCGCGATGGGAGGCCGGCCCTCACAAGGTTCCTGGTTTCCTCGGCCTGGTTTCGCATCGCGCAGTGCAAAAAGGCCCCCAGAAAGATACGACGAACTTCTCATTCTTCGAGCTGCGCCCATGAACCGAGAAGCCCCTGCCAGCGATTCCAGCGACTACGCAGCCCGCGTGCTGAAGGTCAATCACGCGGGCGAGAACGGCGCCGTGCACATCTATGCGGGACAGCTCTTCTTCGCTCGATTCACCGCGCCAAGCATGGTGGATGAACTGAGGGAGTTCAAGTCGCATGAAGAGAGACACCGCAGCATTTTCTGGAGCGAACTCCAGCGCCGCGAGCAACGCCGTTGTCGGAGCTTCTGGCTGTGCGGCGCGGGCGGTTTCACGCTTGGCCTGATCACCGGTCTCTTTGGTCGGAGTGCGATCGCGGCCACGACCGTGGCCGTGGAACGGGTTGTGCTGCGCCATCTCGAACACCAGCGTGAGCAACTCCGAGGAAAAGATGAAGCGGCGGTCAGCGCCATTGCGTCCATCATTTCCGAGGAACGCCAACATCACGATCAATCGGCCTCGCACGTCACGGCCGATCGGTTCTGGCCTCGCCTTCTGTCCCCCGTCGTCGCAGCCTCTACTGAGGCGGTGATCTGGATTGGCATGCGCGCATGAGCATGCAGACGAACGCAGCGTAGGTGCATTGACTCTGTCCCGGTGGAGTGCTTGGCAGGCGTGTCTCGTTTTCATTCCCCGTCGACGCTGAATTGGCGATCAGGCCTCATGCCTCGCCAGCGGACGGCTGAATGTTGTGTGTCTGTAGCGCCAATTGAACAGCAGCTCTGGTACCGAGGATTCATCTGGACTGTTCGTCCTCGCTCCGACTAGGATGAACAGTTCTGTTCAATTCAAATCAAAAACCGGGAAATCAGGATGTTCTCTTTGCGACTTGCCTTGCTGCTGTCTTTGACGCTGGGCCTCACGGCTTGCATCACGCCCATGCCCATGCGGAAGACCCTCACGCCGGAGAACCAGTCCAAGTTGACCGAGGTGAACGCCCACGTGTATGTGGTGCAGGATGAAGTTCTTCTCAAAGTGCGGCCGTCCAATGCATCAGCCGTGTCCATGGTCGCCGGCGGTGGTTTGCTCGGCGCTGTCATCGGTACATCCATCGACAGCACGATCATCAATGGCCGGGTCACCGCAGGGCAGCAGCTGATGGCGCCGTTCTACGCCACCATTGAGGACGTCGACTATCGGACAGAGTTCAATGACGCCATCAAGCGTGAACTCGCCAGCTACCCCGTCAAGGTCTCGCAGGTGACCACCACGCCGCGCATGCTGACGACGACTGAACTCGTGAATATGCAAGCTGGCATGCCGGGCGGCCGAGCCTTGCTCGTGATCGCTCCCACGTATCACCTGTCGGTTGACTCCCGCACCTTCGACGCCGAAGTGGTGGTGGCCATGTGGACGAAGGACTCCGAGCCGAACGCTCCGATTCAAAGGGCGGTGGTCTACTACCAGTCGAATTTCGTCGGCACGGGCGGCAAGGATTCCATGGAACACTGGAGCGCGAAGAATGCCGAGTTGTTCCGGAGCATGGTCCGGGAATCGGTCGCAGAGACAGTCAAGATGATTTCACTGAGCATCAGGAAATTCGCCGAGCCGGACAGCAACGCTGAGTTCAAGGCGTACGAGTTCAACACGGGGGGAGACCAGGGTGTGGTCAACGGACGTGTGCTTCAGCAGACCGACAGTCGTGTGGTGGTTCTGGGTACGAATGAGGCGATCTATTCAATTCCCAACGTGCCCAAAGCGGCTGCAGTTGCCAAATAATATCGGGTCCGACATGAACTCACTTTGCTACCCCTATTGCCTCAGCCTGGTTGTCCTTGGTGTATCTACCTCTGCCTCGGCGCAGACCAACAACGTGCCCATCAACGTACCCATTCCCGTCATGGAAGTGAAGTACGAGCCCATGTCTCGCGAAGCCGCTCCGACGGCCATCGGCACCGGAGCCTGCAAGGTGCACATCGTCCCGACAGAAGACCTGCGACAAAACAAGGAGACCATCGGAACCAATCTGTCAGGTTCCCTATTGGCGTCGGGCTTGGATACTTGGGCGACCGAGGGGCTGTCCAACATCAGCAGCTATGGTTTCAGCGTGGACCAAGTCAAGGACGCATCACCACCACAAGACGGTTTGGTCGTCAAGATGTCCCTGACACGCGCGTACACCTGGCAGATCGGCGTGAAGCTCTTCGGCATGGTGGCTCTCAAGGCGCAGTTCATCGACAGGAACGGCCTGATGCAGGAAAAGTTCTATCGAGCCCACGGTGACAAGACCATCATGTCGGGCAGGCGCGAGGAATACGCCACGGCACTCAACTACGGGTTGAACAACATGCTCCCCACCCTGGCGCGAGACATTGTCTCCTTGTGCAAGGGCGTGAAGGTCGAGTCGTACTCATACGCCGCTCCTCCGCCTCCAGCCGCAGCAGCTCCAGCGGCTGGCCGCAGGTAAGGCTCATCGCGGAGCAGTCCTGCTCTGCTGGCGCGACCCGCTCAGTTGTCCCACTCCAAAACAAAAAGGGCCCTCAGCAACGCTGGGGGCCCAAAGGCAGAACAGACATGAGAGGGGCATCGGTGACGATGCCCGCCGTATCGCATCAAGCCATCAGCTGCAACGTTCGGTCTTGAACGAAGAGAAGCCGGAGGCGTTCGGGTTGTTGCAAGCGAAACCGACGTAACGAGCGTCGCCGTCGAGGAAGCGCTTCATCCACGAGATGCCCTTCAGGCTGGCCGTGGCGTTGGCCGAGTTGAAGCAGGAGTGGGCGCCGTTCGAGCGCTCAAGGTACTGCTTGGCGTTGCGCGTCATGCTGTTGTAGAACGGCACGGCGTGCGAGTTGATCGGCGCCACGGTGTCGGACTGGCAGGCGAAGATCAACGATGGCACGGTGACGGCCGAGAAGTTCTCGGTCGCGTACCAAGGGGCTTGAGGCGCAGCCGCCTTGATGGAAGGACGGGTCTTGGCGGAGGCCAGCGAGCCGCCACCACCCATGGACCAGCCCATCACGCCAGTGCGCGTGCCGTCGATCTTGTTGTACACCGCGCTGCTGCTCGAGTTGCCGAGCGCGATCACCTGATCGAGCGCCTTCAGCTGCTGCGTCGAGCGGCTGTCCGGTTGGTCATAGATGGAGTTGGTGTCGATGGTCACGACCACGAAGCCGTGCGAGGCCAGACGCGGACCCCACCAGTTGATGCTGTTCTGGTACGACAGGTAGCCCGGAACAATGGAGATCACGCCGACCTTGGCTGGCGCGTTCGTCGGGTAGTACACCGTGCCGCCGCCGTGGCCGTTGCCCAGGCCGCTGATGGTGAAGTTCCTGACCGTGTAGGTGCCATTCTTCTCGAGCGCTGCCTTGGTAGGAGCAGGGCCGATTTCAACGGCAGATGCGGCCATGGCGGCCGTGGCGAGGGAGGCGGCCAGCAGCGCGGCGCGAGCGATTTGGTTGAGATTCAAAATTGTCTCCTGTTATTCGTTGTGATTGAACGCCGCCCTCGAACTGCCTGGCGACGGAGCGCATCGTCTTCCATCGCCTCCATCCGCACATCGGCAGATGTTGGTACCTGCTGCGCACAAGCAATCTGCAGGAGTTGTGATAGACGCGGACGCGCGATGCGCTGGCGTCTGGAGGATCACCAGAACGGTGCCGCGCTCAGGCCGGAAACCTCCACTCCACGGGCACGACCGAAACAGACAAGTGCACCCGGGATCAACCTATGCGCCGATGGGCCATAGTCCTGTCCAATGGAAGCATCATGTTTTCCACGCTTTCCAGGCCCGTTCGCGAGGTCGTCACGCTCGCCCCAACCCGCGGGCGCCTGCACGCTTACCGCAACGGGTTCTTGTACGCCGGACCTGTGATCGACGTGCTCTCGCAGCGGCACTCGGTGATCATCTGTTTCGCGCTCACGTGCGATAACCTCTCGGTCTGGACCAAAACTCAGTCTTTGCCGCAGGTGGGCGCCGTCTTGATCGCGCCTGGGTATGCCCGCATCGATTCCGGCGGATCCCCGATCGCGATGCTCGATGTGTCGCCCACCGACTACCACTATCGCGCCCTGGCGCAGGCCGCAGCCGAGTGCCGTGAGTGGCCCCGCGCGCACTTCGCCCCGATCTTCGATGAGATGGAGGCCTTCCGGAGTGGGCACACGCCTCCCACCAAAGTCGGCCCCCTCTGGAGGCGTTTTCTGGAACTGGCACTCGAGCTCGTGCCAGCAGTCAAGCCGCTGGACCCCCGCGTGCGCGAGGTCATGCGGATGCTTCGCGAAGAACCCGGCCGCCCTGTCGAGGACCTGGCGCGCGCAGTCGACCTGTCGGTCGACTGGCTCCGGCACCTCTTCGTCACGGAAGCCGCGATTCCGCTGCGCAAGTATGAAATGACCCTTCGCCTGCAAACCGCTGCGGCCCACATCGGCAACGGCACCAGCCTCACGCAGGTGGCTGCCAACGCAGGCTTTGCGGATCTCGCCCACTTCTCCAAGCTGTGGAAGCTGCACTACGGCTATCCCCCACGCCGCGCCTTTGCCGGCGACGCGGTCAAGATCGACTCCACATCGCTGTCGCGATTCGAGGCCACGCCACCGGGTGTGGAAACGCTGGCCGGACCTTCGCGTTGATCGGGCTGGTGCGTTGGAGAGCGGTGTCTCTCCAGGGATGACGGAGTCGGTTGCGGCGGGCCACACCTGCAAAACGCGATCGGGCTGCTCAATCGCCCCCCCCAGCCGTGCGCTGGCCTCCCAAACAGCGAACGAATGCCGCGGCCGTCTTACAACCCGAAACGTCTCGGCACTCGATTCACCTCAAGAATGCGGTCCTCTTGCCGACCCCGGTCGGCCCACTCCCTGACCGGCCTTGCACATGATTCCCAACCCCGACACGAACACTGGCGCGCCACACCCGACGTCGCTGCAGCCCATCTCTCGCACGCTGCGCCTTCAACGCTTGAGCGCGTTGAGCGCCTTGGTGGCACTGACGGCTTGCGGAGGAGGCGGCACCGATGAGCAGCCCGCCACCGAGGCGAAGGTCCAAGCGCCGGTCGCCAGCCCCGGCACGGTCGAGGCGGCCGAGACCTGGACGCGCATTGCCTACCAAGGCCAGTCGTTCACGACCACCGGCCCGCAGCAAGTTCGCTTCGGCGCTTCCGGTCGTTGGGTCACGCGCACCGTCAACGGCGCAGGGCAATGCACGACGTCGTTTTTCGGTCAGAACCCTGTGGCCTGGCTGATGAAGGCCTGCTATGTGTTGACCACGTCGGCACCTCCCCCACCTCCGCCTCCCGCACCAACGCCTCCGGCGCCCACACCGCCAGCCCCAGCCCCCACACCGGCACCAGCCCCCACGCCTGCGCCTGCGCCGACCCCTGCACCCGCGCCAACGCCAACGCCAAGCCCTGCACCAGCGTCGTCAGCGCGCGTCGCGAGCATCGATCTGGCGCAGTCTTTCGTGTTCCCTAGCAACGACAAAGAGTTGGTGCTGGTCTCCAACAAAAACGTGCTGGTTCGGGTGCAAGCCACAACCACCCAGCCCCAACAGACCAAGCCAGCGGGCGTTCTGCGCGTGGAAAACGCCGCCGGACAATTGGTCCGCCAACTTGACTTGACCTCGCCGACAGGTGACTTGCCGAGCGCCGCACCGACGGTGCCCACCGCAACCAATGCCTACTCCGTCTTGGTGCCGGGGAGCCTGGTGCAAGCGGGTATGCGCCTGACCGTCAGCCTGGCCAACGGCCAGGCGCCTACCTCCATCACCCCCCGCGTCGGTGGCGGTGCCGCACTCACCATCGTCGCCGTTCCGGTGCAATTGGGCAGCACCCAAGGCCAAGTCGTCGGCGGGGTTGATCGCTACATCCAGGCACGGGTCCCAGCGGCGAGCATCACGGTGCGCGTTCGAGCCCCCTACGTGTCGACCTCCGTGGCGAGCTTGCCGACCACCGAATCCGCGTGGAGTTCCACCTTCAACAGCGTGCTGTCCGAGCTCGCCAGCCTTCGCCTGATGGAGCAGGCATCTCGCCAGACCTACTACTACGGCTTCATGCCCAAGCGCACCTATGGCCTGGCGGGCCTGGGCTACATGCCCGGCAACGCCGCCATCGGCTTCGACCTGCCGAGCAACGCGATCACCGTGCTGCAGACGCTGGCGCACGAGTTCGGGCACAACCTGAGCTTGCCCCACGCGCCTTGTGGGGGACCGGCCAACACCGACCCGAGCTTCCCTTACCCCAACGGCCGCCTCGGGACCACAGGCCGATTCATCTGGGGGTATAACCTTGACACCGGCGGCTACGTTGACCCCCGCCCCACGGACCGCTACGACATGATGGGCTATTGCGGTGGAGACACCTTCTCTGACTACAACTACCGGCGCATGCAGGTTCACCTGACGCCGGGAGACCGCACGCTGGCCCAGGCATCCGTTGTCCCTGCCGGCCCGCAAGAACTGCTGCTGGTCAGCGGACAGATCGAGTCCGGCCGGGCCCAGCTGATGCCCATGAAGTCCCTCGTCGGCGAGGCACAGTTGCCGCAACCCGGGCCCTATGTGCTGCGCATCACCTCGGCGAACGGAGTGATCGACTACCCGTTCACGGTGCAGCAGCTCGACCATGCCACCGACGCAGCGCATTTCGCGTTCACCCTTCCGCACCCCGGAACGATCCACAGCGTGACCATCCTGCGCGACGGGCAGCCGCTGATGCAAACCCAAGCGAGCGCCACCAACATGGCACCGCTCAACAAGCAGCCGTCGACTGGCGTTGCCCCCCTCGCCACTTCGGCGCAAGTCGTGACTGCGCTGGAGCAGAACGGCGTATTGCGCCTGACCTGGGACCACGCCCGCTACCCCTACCTCACGGTCACCCATGTCGGCGCAGCACGCGCCACACTGGCGCAAGACCTTCAGGGCGGCAGCGTGTCGGTGCCACTCACGGGCGTGCCGGCCGGGGGCAGCTTCGAGTTCAGCCTCTCGAACGGTTTGAACTCCGTGCGGGTGACGCGGCCGCGTTGAACGTTGAGGGCGCTCGGGCGCAAGCGAATCGCTTCCACCCGCGCCCGTCTGTCAGCGCATGACTGGTCCCCCCCGGGGTCAGGCCTCCCGGGGTCATGGCCCCCGAGGTCACATCTTGCCTGTTGCCTGTTGCGCCCAACCCAACACCGGGCCGGGGCCAAGTCTCGCGTCTTGCCCTGGACTCTGTGTTGGCTGGTGCAACGCGCACAACGCGAAACCTGGCTCCAGCTGCTTGCAGTCAAGACTGCGCTCACCTTTTGCCGGCCTCGCTCGCCTTCGCTTGAGCATATGAGATTGCTCCCGACTCGAAGCGGCTTGCAAAGCGAAAACCGTGGCTTCGAACAGCATGTCGCGGTAGCTGGCAGCCACTACTCCCAACGCGCGGCGCTTCCGCCTGACCACCGTTCTTGCGCGAACTCCAGAAAGCATCGGATCTTGGGCGACATGGCCCGGCCCGGGAGGTGCAGGGCGTAGAGGCTCGATCCGAGCTGGCCTCTCACCGTGAACCCGGGCAGCAGGCGTTGCAGCCGCCTTTCGCGCAGGTCGTGGGCGATGGCGAATGTGGGCAGCAGCGCAATGCCGAGGCCCGCCAATGCCAGATCTCGTACCGCGTCGCTGCTGTTGACCGACACCCGTGCCGTCACCTGCACCTCTTCGCTGAGGCCGCCTTGTGTGAAGCGCCAGGTGTTGCTGCGGGTCTTGAAGCCGTAGAACAGGCAGGCTCGGTGCTGCAGATCGCCGGGCGCCTCAACGGGCAGCTCGCTTCGCACCAAAGCGGGTGTGGCGACCAAGGCATAGTCCACATCGCACAGCCGGTGGGCCACCACGTTCTCAGGCGGTGCCTCGCAGATGCGCAGCAGCAGGTCCATGCCCTCTTCAAGCAGGTCGGTGGGACGGTCGAGCAGGCACAGCTGCAGGTCGATGTCGGGATAGCGCTGCAAGAAGTCGGGGAGGGCGGGCACCACATGCAGCTTGCCGAATGAGACAGACGCGCTCACCGTCAACACCCCACGCGGTTGGCTGCGCAGCATCTGCACGTCCATCTCGGCATCCTGCACCTCCTGGATCACCCGCTGAGCGCGCTCGAAGACGAGGGTGCCCACCTCGGTGAGCACCATGCCGCGAGTGCTTCGGTTCATCAGCCGGGCGTCGAGCAGCTCCTCGAGTTGCCGCAGCTGGCGGCTCACGGCGCCTTTGTCGAGCTTCAACTGGTCGGCCGCCGCCGAGATGCTGCCGGTCATGGCGATGTGGGCGAAGGTGATCATCAGCTTCGCCCGGCTGAAGGTCTGCGCGGTCATGGTGTTGTCCCCAGCTCAACAATCGATTGCCCAAACAACGGCTACCGCACCGTCACGCGTCTTTCGACAATGGCCTTGCCGCTGCTTCCATGCGGCCAGGAGCCTTCATGAAATCTTCCGCTGCCACGATGGCGCTGCCGTCCACCTCAGCCACCGGTGCCGCTTCGGCACACTACGGCCCCGCCGCCTTCATCGTGCTGTGGAGCACAGGCTACGTGGCCGGCAAGCTCGCCTTGCCCCATGTGGGCCCGCTCACGCTGGTCTTCCTGCGTTTCGGCCTGGCCGCCGCCATCTTACTGGTGGTGGCACTGCTCACCCGCGCCCCTTGGCCCAGGAGCCCGCGCCAGTGGGCGCACATCGCCGTGGTGGGGGTTCTGCTGCAGGCCTTGCAGTTCTCGAGCCTCTACAAGGGCATGACGCTGGGCGTGTCGGCCGGCGTGTCTGCGGTCATCGTCGGCCTCATGCCGATCTTCACCGCACTCGGGGCCGTGGTGTTTCTGGCCGAGCGGATCACCCTCCGCCAAGTGGCCGGCCTGACCCTGGGACTGATGGGCGTGGCGCTGGTGGTGGCCCACAAGCTGCGGCTCGATGCTGCCGGGATCACGGGTTACGTGGCGATGGGGCTGGCGCTGCTGGGCATCACCGCCGGCACGCTGTATCAAAAGAAGTTCTGCGCCGACATGGACCTGCGCACCGGCGGCTGCATCCAGCTGGGTGTGGCGGCGCTGCTTGTCGGGCCCATCGCCTTCGCCACGGAAGGTCTGGCCGCGCAGTGGACACCCGCGCTGATGAGCTCGATGCTGTGGATGGCCGCGATCAACTCCATCGGTGCCAGTAGCATCATGTTCCTGATGCTGCGCCGCGGTGAAGCCAGCCGGGTTGCAAGCCTGTTCTATCTGACCCCTGCCGTGACGGCGGTCATGGGCTATGTGGTGCTGGGTGAGACGCTGTCGTGGCTGCAGGTGATGGGCTTTCTGGTCTCGGCGTCGGGGGTGTACCTGGCCACGCGGAAGTAGGTTGTCTGCGCCGGTTCTGCTGATTGCCTTGTCGGCACTTTCGGAAGGGGCGCTGCGCCGGTCAGCGGCGCCCCAGAGGACCGCTTCAAGCCATCTTGAAAATCATCCGCTGCACGAAGTAGCCGTCGTCGCCCTTCTGGACAGAGAACTCGGCGATGTAGCCCGACGCCTTGCCACGGTAGATGAGATCAGCCCACACGTAGTCTTCGTTGATCCACTCCATCGAGTCTTTGATCGTCAGGTCTTTCAACCAGGCGCGATCGTTGATCCATGCGCGGCCTTCGAAGGAGCTGTCATCCACCGACTCGTGGATGAGGTGATGGTCTTCCCACACGAGATGGATCGACTCCTCCCAGTCGTTGTAGGCATGTTCGACGAGGCCGTGTGCCTTCTCGATTTCGCCAGCTTGCAGCAAAGCGAAAAACGACGTGATGATTTTTTCAACTTCTTCGTTGGATGGTTTTTGATCAAAGGTTTGCAATTGTTTTCTCTGACTGTGATGACAGACAGAAATCATACTTTTCTCGGCAGCCCGGCTTCGCTTTGCCCCCCCGAAATGTAGAGCGCCATGGACTTGCTTTGGCCATGCTCCAGCGCCCCGCCAATACACCGCACCATGCGACTCAAAGACTGACTTCCATCATCTGAATAGGTGATGCTGTCTCGCCTTCTAATAGATACAGTGGATGCAACAGTCACCAAAGAATCTCAGGGTCCAAGAGCTCTGAAGTGTGGGGCAGCGCCACGCAGCTGTAGAGATTGCCACCAGGCCGGTTGAAGAGTTGGCCGAGCATGCTTGGTGAGTAGCCATACGAGGTGAACATGAACGCAATTGATTCGGCTCTTCGGGGCCTGACGATGAAGTCAAGCCGGCGCTTCATCATTGCAAGCGCCGTTTTTCTGGTTTCCCATTCGGCAAGCTCTGCACCAGAAAAAAGCTATTTGGATGAGCGAACGGGGCAACAGTGCGTTCAACAGATCCCCAGCATTCCAGGCTATCCGTTTCAACCAACCGAGACGCACGGATACTTCTATCTCAAGAACACGTGCCCGCGAACTTTCAGTGTGATCGTGACGTTCAGCAACGGAAAGGTGAGGTCGAATGGCATTGGGGCCAACGACAAGACGCACATATCGTGCGTTCGTGCGGCTGGCGAGTGCGAGGGTCATGCAAGCTGGGAGATTCGATAGCTGCTCAGCGACGCCAAAGATAGGCGCAATGTTCACGGCGAGAACAGCAAGGCCTCACGCAAAAACATTCCGCTGACAAAAGTCCGTTCGAACCGAGCGAAGCGGCACGCCCAAGACACGCGGTTGAGCGCAGCGGTGGCTGCGACCACGGCAGACGAGTTCGCGCAGGTCTTCCTCCAGGTCCGAGGAACGAACCCTCGCCCATGGAGGAAGAGCGCAGACGCACCATTGTCGGAGTGGCTGGCCCGTCGCGTCTTGGCGCCAATGCTTACGCGATCGAGGGGGGCCGACAACGCACAGCAGCCGCCCCATTGGGCCTCACCGCAAGGAGGGTGGGCAGGTCTGGCCTGCTGCCTGCTCCGTGCCCTGCCAGGGTTCCTCGTTCAGCGCGTCGCTGCAGGGCGCGGCCACTCCACAGACCATGTTTTCCCCTGATCGCCGCTGCTCAGAAGCGTCGTACCCGTGTACACGAACGGCCGCCCATCCGCACCAATCACCAATTGCGTCGGCACGCCTTTGCCTCCGGTGTCGAAGGTCTTGCCAACAGGGGCCCACGTCTTTCCACCATCACTGGTTGTACTGAGGCTCGTCGTCACGGTGTTCATGCCCGCTTGGATGATGGCCAATCCGTACCCTGTGTGGATGTCCGAGAACGTGGCGCCGAAGCCGCTCGTGTTTTCGGACAGTTGCCAGGAAGCCCCTTTGTCCGATGATGTCTCGCTGAACCGCGACATCCCATTCACTCGGGTGCGCGCGATTGCGCCGCCCGGCACGTGCTGGAAACGTTCGATCCATTGAGGCTGGCTTTCAAGTCGAATCTGCAAGCTCACGGGGTCAATGCGGTGGACCTTTGCGGTGCGCGAGAAACCCATCTCGTTGAACACCAGCACCAGGTCGCGCCCGTCGTAAACCATCGGACTGACTTTCATTGCGGGGGTCTCCGTCAATCGCAGAGCCTCACGCGGCGGTGTGTTGGCCGCCAGGTCCTGCACCATCAGCACCCGCGTAACCCGCTGTTGGCCGAAGAGAATGCCAGAGTGATGCAACTGAAGCGCATAGCCAGACGCTCCAACCGCCTCCAGTTCGACGATCCTTCCTTCCTCTGCAATGCGGCGGTAGGTCCAACTGCGCGTCTTGGGGTCCCACAGGTGATAAGCACCCCTCTGCGTTGCAGCAAAGATGCGGCCGTCGGACAGTTCTCGCACCAACCCCAGAGAGTCCAGGCTGCCCGTCGACATGGTGGTCCAAGCCCCTCCTGCATCACGCACGTGCACCAGCCCCATGCCAGTGCCCACCAACAGCCGGCCGTCGCGTGTGACTTCCAGTGGCGACACGAGCGTGCTTCGCGTGCGAACCAGCTCGAAGGCACGGTCGTATTGCGATGCAGCGGGCGGAACGTCCCATGTTCGCTCGGGGAGGTCCTTGGCGCGTGCCCGGGATGCCGTGTCGATGTCATCGCGGGCGGCCGATCGGGCGCGTTCATCAGCGAGAACTGCAAGCTGAATGGTCTTCTCCTTGCCTTCCGGAGGAGCAGCCACAACCACACCCAGATTCGTCACCTTGCCGGCCTCGACCGTGAAGCTCGACAGGCTTTGACTCGAGTCCTGGCTGCCTGAGGTCATCGCCTGTATCGCCAAAGCTGGCAGCAGACCGAACGCGCCGACCGCAATCCCAGGCGCGTCGATCGATCTGACGGTGTACGTGCCTGCAGGCAAAGGCTGCGCGAACGCCGCGTACTGTGCATCGAAGTCCGCCGTATCTTCAAGAGAGGCTGGCTGGCTCGTGGCCTTGTCCGACACCCAGACTTGCGACCATTTTCCGTTGATGTAGCCGAGCCGCTGCAGGCTCACGACTTTCATGATCACCACCCCAGACCCTGGGTTGAGCTTCTCGGGAATACCCCGCTCGACGGTCGCGCAACCGGTCATGGCAACAAGCAGTGAGGCCACCGCGGCACATCGGCCGAATCCATTGAACATACCTTCTCCCTTGGCGTAATGACTTATTCTTGATGGCTGAAAGCCCAAGGCCATCAGGCCGAACAGATCATATGCTTCGGGGCGGCGTGGGGTCAGATACCGACTTGCGTATGGCCTCCCCACTTATCCTGGATGGCACTTGGCCAGCATGCACGCATTGAAGCGAGCAACGGCCTGGCTCACGACATCGAGAAGGACATGCCCGTCTGCATCATCGAAAAGGATGCGTTCACGATGATCCCTGCGTCTTTCAGCCCATCGTGGACGGCATTTCAGGCTGATCGTGGACGCTGTTTCAGCGTGATCGTGGACGACGAGGCGGCACGCAAGTGATTTGCAACCCGGCCTCAAGCTCACCGCTTTTTGCAGCCCGAGCCGATGCCCACGAACAGAATCACGATGCGACGAATCAGAGAGTCTTTGCGCCTGAGAAGACTTGACCCTCGGCCATTCACGAGCGCCCCCACCGAGCGACTTGGTGCTCACTTCACCGCCATGCCTAAAGTCGGCACGCCTTTTGTGGCTCAAGCTCCGCCTGCTGCGGGCCGATATGCTGAGGTGAACACCTTTTATCCGCCGCCGTGGCCCCTACTACGTCGGTATGCCTTTTTCCTCTTGATGTTGACGTGGTCGATGCTTGCCTCAGCGCAAGCCGCCACGCCCCAGCTGCGCGTGCAAGGTGCAGAAAACGGCCTGCATCTGACGGCTTGGTCGAGGGTGCTCGAAGACCCGAGTGGGTCGCTCAGCCTGGCCCAGGTGCGCGCACAAGGCGAAGGCTGGCAGCCCGGCCCGCCCGACGCGCTGGTGTTCGGCTACACCCGGTCAAGCTGGTGGGTTCACACCCGCTTCGAAAACGCCAGCGGGCAAGCGCAGTCCATGGTGATCGACCTGGGCTCCCCGCGCCAGGATTACGTCAGTTGGTTCGTGCTGCGCGACGGTGGCGTTCGGGTCGAGGAGATCCAAACCGGCGATCGGCTCCCCTTTGCGCAGCGCCCGTTCCTGACACGCGACTTCGTGTTGCCGCTTGCGCTGGCGCCCGGCGAGCAGGTGGAGGTCTATACCCGCCTGGCGAGCCACGACGGGCTGTACGAGCCGATGCCGGTGCGGATTTACACGCAGACCAACCTCGTCACGGCGCTGGACCAGGAGAACATGCTGGCCTCGTTGTTTCACGGCGGGATGATCGCGCTGGCGCTTTACAACCTGCTGCTCTTCATCATGACGCGTGAGCGGGCCTTTGGCTCCTACGTGGCCTACATCAGCTGTTTCGTCGCGTGGAACCTGATATTCCGCGGCTACGCGTTCCAGTACCTGTGGCCGGAGTCGCCCGCCTTCAGCAACAACGTGCTCACCGTGGCGGCAGCGGGCATCTTCGGGAGCGTCGGCATTTTTGCCATCGACTACCTGCGCTTGCGCGAAGAGGCGCCTCGATGGGTGCTGCGCGGCATCTGGTGTCTGGTGGCGCTCAATGTGCCGGTGGTTGTGGTCGCCCTCAGCGGGCACTACGGGCTGGCGACCCTGCTTTGTTGGATGGCCGGCATACCGCTCACCGTGCTGACCCTGGGCACCGCGGTGTGGCGGCTCGTGTGCGGCTCGCGGCCGGCGAGGTTTTACGTGATCGCTTTTGTGGTGCTGGCCATCGGGGCGTGCGCCCACATCATGCAGATCCTCAAGGTGCTGCCGACCAACGCCTTCTCCACCTGGGGTCTGCCGATCGGCTCGGTTTTCGAAGTGCTGCTGCTGGCCCTTGGTCTGGCTGATTCGCTGAACACGCTCAAGGCCGAGAAGCTCGCCGCCGAGCGGCGCGAGCGCGAGACCCAGCTCGCGTTGAATACCGAGCTCGAACAGCAGGTGTGTGCGCGCACCCAGGCGCTGGAGCTGGCGAACCGCCGGCTGGGCGAGCTGGCCATCACCGACGCCCTGACCGGCGCATACAACCGCCGGCATTTCAACGACTTTTGCGCCAGCTTTGTCGCTGGGCAGCATCGCAGCGAGGCACTGGCGTTCTGCATGCTGGACCTCGACCACTTCAAGGCCTACAACGACCGCTACGGTCACCAGGCCGGCGACGAGGTTCTGCGCGCGGTGGCCCAGGCCGTTCAGCGTGAGCTGAAACGTTCTGACGACGTGCTGTTCCGCCTGGGCGGCGAGGAGTTCGGCGTCCTGTTCGCCGCCACCACCGCCGCTGCCGCGGTCGAGTTCGTGGAGCGGCTGCGCCAAGCAGTTCACTCGCTGCAGTTCCCGCACGCGGGCAATGAACCCGGCGTGGTGACGGCCAGTTTTGGCGTGGCGTGGTGGGGCGATGAGGCCATTCGCGGGCTCACGCCCGAGCGCATGTACGTGCAGGCCGACCGCCTGTTGTATGCCGCCAAGGAAGCCGGGCGAGACCGGGTGGAAGTCGCCGCGTTGGTCTGATGGTCAGCGCTGGACCCTCGGCCATTCCGCAGCAGGCTGTTGTTCTGTTGGGGCTTGTAGCGGGCCATGCAGTTGATCTCCTTGAGCGGAGAACGGGCAAGGGCCGTTCCGGAGTCATTTTTACAGCCTCAACGGGTGACCCTCAACGCACGCTCAAGAGGCGCTCTGTCAAGCCTCCCTCAACCAGCTCGAACGCTGCTGGCTGAGAAGGGGACTGCATATCAACCTTTACTGTCGAGCCCAGGCGGGTGCCGTGGTCGATGAGGTTCTGGGGTTGTCCCTGACGATCCAGTTGCCACCCTGGTCGCCGTTGTTGCCAATCTGCGAACCAGACTCGAAGTTCGTGTAGCCATGGTTGCCCACGATGGTGGCCTTCGTGACGTTGGGCTGTCCGGATACCGTGTGGCTGGCCGACACTGGCGTGCCGTTGACGTAGAACTTGTTGTCCAGCAGCACCAAGTCTTGCACCTGGGTGCCTACTGTCGGAGCCGGAGCAGCCACGAAACCAGTGCTGCCCTCAACCTGCAGGTTCCAGGCAGCATACCGATGGGTGTTGTCATGCGCCCGCACAGCCTGGGTCGAACCGCCCAGCTTGACTCGGCTGTCCATCAGCAGAACCAAGTCGCTGCCGCCGGTGCGAACTGCGGCCGCTTCGCCTGAGGCGTTGAGGTCGCTGTTGGCCACCACGAAGTTCGAGGCGTAGTAGTAGTAGAGCGCGTACTGTCGTGCCCAGATGTAGCTGCTGTCGATCAGCACCCGCGTACCGTACTGGATGTCGATCTGGTCGTACCACACCTGCGGACTGTTGGTGCGCGTGCGGATGTCCATGCCCTTGAGCTTGAGGTCCGAGTACACGCTGCCGGAGAACATCCCCCCGACCACACGGCCGCCTGTGCCGATCAGCTCGATGCGGCTGGAGCGGCCGATCTCGATTGCATAGTCACCAGCAGGCGCGGTGAGCGTGAACCCGGCTGGGAAGATCCAGCGTTGGTCGCTGCGCGAATCCAGGGGCAGCTTGCCCACGAAGCCAGGGCCGGTGAAGGTGACCTCCACGTTGCTCATGGCCGCTGCTGTTGCCAGCTGCGAGGCATTCGCCACTGTGACATAGGACGTGATCCGAGGTGCAATGGGCAGTGCAATGCCGGCAAAAGGAGACGTGCTCGACTGACCCGCGGCCGCGAGTACCGCGCTCAGACGGGCGTTGAACGCCGCAATCCGCGCACTCACGTCGTAGCTTGAGGGGCTCGGAGCAGGAGCAGGTGCAGGTGCAGGTGCAGGTGCAGGTGCTGGTGCTGGTGCTGGTGCAGGTGCAGGTGCTGGGGCCGGTGCGGGTGACTGCTGATTTGCACCGCCCTGCGGCGTGGACTCCCCTCCGCCGCAGCCGGCCACCAACGCCATCAGCACCAACAAGGACAGTGCTGTCGTGCTCTGCCTCACCCCATTTGCGTTTATCGTCATTGCGACCTCTTGTTGCTACCGATATACCAGGCCAGCAGACTGCGTGGCCGCCCCCATTCCGGTGCCGATTCTGTATGCTCTTGCCCCCCCGTCGAACCCACCAGAGGACCCCACGGCGTGAGCGGCACATCCGGACGGATGAACGGCAGAAAGTCCACAGCATCAGGCCTGGCCAGTCGACTTCGCATCGGCCAGGAGTCCTGAGAAGTCCTGAGAGTCCTGAGGGTCAGGTCTGAAGTCTGAAGTGCGACCTTCAAATTTGCCGCTCATGATCCTTGTTCGCCTGTTCCTCAAGGCTTCGCGTCGCCCTTCGAATCAACTGGCTTACCCGGGAGAGTGTCAGGTTCATCTCTTTGGCCATGTCGCTCATCTTCAGTCCGCTCTCCGTGTAGCCTCGACGAAGCGCTTCTTCTCGGGTTGGACTGATCGCCAACCATTGCTGCAGTGTCTTGGGGCTGCTTCGCTGTGGCAATGGCACTTCGCATGACCGTTTTCGCTGTGCCTCGGCGAGCAACTGCATTCGATCGATGAATGCATCGTCTCCCAGGTAGATCTGCTGGCGCAGGGCTTCGTCCCAAAGGCGATGATCCGGGGCTGAAGCAACCAGATCGGCATACATGTGGATCGCCTCCAGCACGTCTTCTGCAGTAGACACATCGCGGCCCAGCATGTGCGCATGCACGGCTGGGGTGTCAAGCCAGGGCGGCCCAACTACCTGACCCAGGTGAGCGCGATAGCTTGACCACGGCCATTCGCCGGGAGTTCGGACCATCCTTGCGCGCACGGGGTTGAGTTCAACGTACCGGCAAACCTCAAGCAGGTAGGCGTCTCGATCGACCAGAATGGCCTTGAACCGACCTTGAAAGAGATGCCCAACCTTGCCGTGGCGAGCATTGAACAGCTGCGTGTAGACGCCATTGATGTGACGCATGACCCGTGACAGATTGGGCCTCCTTGTCTGCAGGACGAAGTGATAGTGGTTCCCCATCAGACAGTAGGCCAGCATGCTCGCGTCAAATCGTTCAAGGGCCTCGTGCAACACGCCCAGCAGCACACGCCGGTCATCATCATCTTCGAAGATCGGTTCTCGGCGGTCACCGCGCGAAGTCACGTGATAGATCGCACCGGGAAATTCGATTCGCAGAGGTCGGGTCATGTCGCCAGCATGCCTCGGCACACAAACCGTTCACTATCCACATCACGCCTGTATCGATGGCTTCTGGTCGCCAGTTGCGACAAACAGTGTTCCGCGCGGGTGGGGGGGGCATATTTCAGACCTCACCCTCGTGGTTCCCCTTCTCGTGGTTCCTTTACCGGCACGCTGAACGTCATCGCCGCCACCGGATGGGCCGACGATAGAGAAGCTCATCACGAAATATGGCTCTGTCGGCGCGCACTAAGGCTGAGAGCGTTTCTGCCGATAAGAACACCATGAACCCCCTCCTCACGGCGAAGACCAGTCTGTCCGCCTCACCAAGCCAAGACCACACTGATTTGCAGGAGATCGGGCGCTTCGGCGATCTGGTGATGCTGATCACGATGTTTGCTGCGGCGGCGGCCGCGCTGGCCATCGGTGACACCTATGGCCAGTTCGGCCTGGCGCTCGGCGCCAGCGCCCTGCTGCTCGCCGTGGGCTGTGCCGCGTACTTCGTAGGCCGAGGTCGATCGCTGGCTTGGATCACGCTGACGGTCTGCAATGTGGCTTTCGTGGGCCTGCACATTCAGCTGGGCCGTGGCACGGTGGAATTTCACTTCGGGGTTTTCGTGTTGCTTGGGATGCTTCTGGTCTACCGTGACTGGCGCCCGATCGCACTGGGCGCGGCACTTTTCGCGGTGCATCACATAGCCTTTGATCGCATGCAGGCATTGGGTCTGGGCGTCTACTGCACGCCAGAGGCCAATTTTCTGAAGATGATGATGCACGCGCTGTATGTGGTGGTGCAGTCCTGTATCGAGCTCTTCCTGGCCCTTCGTTTGCGCCAATCGGCTGTCGAGTCTTCTCAACTCTCGGCCATCGTGCGCAGCGTGGACCGTGGGGACACGATGTCCCTGGACCTCTCCGGCGTGATGGTGCAGGCCCCCACGGCCGTGGTGATGAAGGGGGCGATCGACAAGATGGCCGTCGCGATGGCCGACGTCTGCGCCGCTGCGGCCTCTATACAGGTCGCCAGTTCGCAAATAGCATCCGGCAATCTGGATCTCAGCCAGCGCACCGAGACGCAGGCCAGCAACTTGCAGCAGACAGCGGCCTCGATGGAGGAACTGACCGGCACCGTGCGCCAGAGCGCTGACACGGCCATGCAAGCCACGCGGCTGTCGGCGGAGGCCGCCGAAGCGGCCGTGCAGGGCGGCGCGATGGTGGACACGGTCGTCGCCACGATGGCCGGCATTTCCGAATCGTCCCGTCGCATCGCCGAGATCAACGCTGTCATCGACGGGATCGCCTTCCAAACCAACATCCTTGCCCTCAATGCTGCCGTGGAGGCGGCACGTGCGGGGGAGCAAGGACGCGGCTTTGCCGTGGTCGCCGCCGAAGTACGTTCGCTGGCCCAGCGTTCAGCGCAGGCAGCCAAGGAGATCAAGTCTTTGATCAGCGATAGCGTTGCCAAGGTAGATTTGGGCATGCAGCAGGCGGGTGCCGCCGGTGCCAGGATGGCCAATATCGTGAGCGGGGCGCAGCGCGTCAATCAGCTGATCGGTGAGATCGCGAGCGCCGCCGGGCAGCAGACCCTGGGCATCACGCTAGTGGGCGAAGCGGTGACGCATCTGGAGACGGTGACGCAGCAGAACGCGGCCCTGGTCGAAGAGAGCGCGGCAGCGGCCGAAAGCCTGCGCCAGCAGGCAACAGGTCTGAGCGAGGTGGTGCAGCGCTTCTCCGTAGTGGCAGCGCCGCACTGAGCTCCATTCGGACGCGCACACGCCGACCAGAGCGCGGCGGTGGGGCCAGGTCTCACGTTGCCCTAGCCCCGTCATCTTGGCACCGTGCCTCAGGATGGAGGACTGAACTCGGCCACTGTTCGAGCAATAGGCAAAACGCGAGACCTGGCCCCAGCTCCTCCGGGCCTGCGATAGCATCGGTGCATGGGCCGTCTCATTTTTGATCTTCCCGAGCATTTCGTGTTTTCCACCGAGATGCAGATCTACATCAGCCATGTCAACCAGGGCGGACACTTGGACAACGCCCAGTTGCTGACCCTGGTGTCCGAGGCGCGCGTGCGCTTTTTCGGGTGGCTGGGCTACGCCGAGGCCGACGTCGGCGACTTCTCCATCGTCGTGGCCGACATCGTGGCCCAGTACAAGTCCGAAGCGTTCCATGGCGAAACCATGGGTGTTCGGATGATGCCGGTCGACTTCAACAAATACGGCTTCGACCTGGCCTTCTGCATGACAGAGACCAGCGAATACCGCGAGGTAGCGCGCGGCAAGATCGGCATCGTCTTCATCGACAAGGCCAATCGCAAGGTGGCGGCGATTCCAAACGGGATCAAGAAGCTGTTGCTCGATGCCACCGTAGCTCGGTGAAGCGTGGCACCACGCGTGTACCCAGCCCCGATGCCCGCGAGGAAATTCAATTCGCAGAGGTCGAATCATGTCGCCAGAATACCTTGCCACACCAACCGCTCACCACTCGAATCGGAGGCTGTATCGATGGCTTCAAGTCGCTGGTTCAAACGAGTCGAGTTCCGCGCGGGGCTTCATACTTCAGACCTGACCCTCAGGGCTCCTCAGGGCTCCTCTCAGGGCTCCTCCTTGCAGGGCGGGGGGGTTCAGATTTGAGGCCTGACCCTCATGGCCCCCTCGCCCCCAACACCAACCGTTCAGCCAAAGCATCCACGCCAGCCGGTGACAAATCGTCGGTCTGCACCTGGCGCAGCGTGCCCAGCTGGGTCCAGGAGCGGCCCAGCGAGCGGGCGTACAGCGGGTCGTAGTGCCGCGTCAGCAAGGCTGAGAGCAGCAGCGGCAGTTGGCCGCTGGTCGCCCAGGCTTGCCATTCGGCGAGTTCCGCGTTGGGCACCAGGCCCTTCAGCGCGGCGAGCCGGGCCACCAAGGCGTCGGGGCTCTCGACCAACCACGCGTAGTCGCGCAACAGGAACTCCACGCGGGTGTGCACAGGCGCCACGATCTCCACACGCGGGCTGCGGTGGATGGCCGCTGTCATCGACTCGGGAACGGTGAGCCTCCCAATGCGCCGGCTCTCGGCTTCGACCCACACCGGCTTTGAGGGGTCCAGGCGCGACAGCACGTCGAACAGCTGCGTTTCGAATGCCTTTTGCGACGGCTGCGGTTGGCCGGGCACGTCGCCCAGCACCGACCCGCGGTGCACCGCGAGCGCCTCCAGGTCGACCACCTGCTGGCCGATCTCGTTCAGGCGTTGGAGCGCCCGCGTCTTGGCGCTGCCGGTCGAGCCGCACAGGACGCGCCAGTCCATCGTGTCGACGAGCATGGGCGTTTGGTCCACGACGTGGTGACGCCACGCCTTGTAGCCACCCTTGAGTTGCTGGGCATCCCAGCCCACGAGCCTCAGCACGTTGACCAGACTCCCGCTGCGCATGCCGCCGCGCCAGCAGTACACGAGCGGCCGCCACTTCGCGTCGAACCCGTTGAAACGCTCATTGAGGTGCCGGGCGATGTTGCGTGCCACCATCGCGCCCCCGATCTTGCGCGCCTCGAAAGCCGAAACCTGAACGTAGGTGGTGCCGACGATGCGGCGCTCTTCGTCGTTCAGCACGGGGCAGTTGATCGAGCCCGGGATGCCGTCGAGCGCGTGTTCGGCGGGCGAGCGGGCATCGATCACCACGCTGAAGCTGGCGAGGTCGTGCACGGTGTAGGTCTTGGCGGTCACGGTGAGTCGGGTCTCGGCTGTATCAGGAAGGTCAGGTGTGTGACGGTACCAGCCCGCGGCGAAGGCGGGCGCTGGCGCCATCCACGGCGAAGACCAAAACGAACATCGCGATCAGCACGGTCGCGGAGCGCGACTGCTGGAAGAGGGACAGGTGAAAGTACAGCATCTGCCCCAGCCCTCCCGCGCCGACGAAGCCGAGCACCGCGGCCATGCGGATGTTCATCTCCCAGCGGTACAGGGTGTAGGCGAGCCATTGCGGCACCGCGATCGGCAGCATGCCGTAGGCCCATGCGGTGACCCCTGGCGCGCCAGCCGCTTTCAGTGCGGCCTCCGGCGATGCGGGGGCGTTCTGCAGCGTCTCGGCGAACAGCCGCCCGAGCACGCCAGTGGTGTGGAGCGCCAGCGCCAGCACGCCAGCGAAAGGGCCGAGCCCGGCGGCCAGCACCATCAACGCCGCCCACACCAGTTCTGGCACGCTGCGCAACACATTGAGCACCAAGCGCGCAACCACGGCGGCAGGGAGGCCCCACCGGCCCGCAGCGGGCAACGCGATGGCAACAGCCCCCACCACCGCGAGCACCGTGCCCACCGCCGACACCGCCAGCGTCTGCAGCGCGGCCCATGCGGTCTGGGCGACGAATGGCGCGGACAGGTCAGGGCTCATGAACTCCGCAATGAAGCGGCCCATCGAACGCAGCGAGTCTGCGGAGAACAGCCCCCGCAGGTCGAGGCCGAGGTAGACGAAGCTCGCCGCGACGGCGGCCAATACCAGCGCGGTGGCCACCCAGCCGCGGTGCCGCGTCGGAGGAAAAGCGAGCGGATCGGTCATGCCAGCACGCGCCGCAGCGCCGCGCTGAAGCCGTCGGCCAGCAGCACCAGCAGCAGGAAGGTTGCGAGGATCATGCTCGCCTCGCCACCATTGAGCATCTTCATCGACTGGTCCATCAGCTGGCCGAGGCCGCCGGCGCCCACAAACCCCATCACCACCGACGCGCGCACTGCGCACTCCCAGCGGTACACCGTGTACGACACGAGTTCCGGCGCCGCCCCCGGCAGCAGGCCGTAGAACAGCGCCATGCGCCGCGAGCTGCCAGCTTCCAGCAAGGCCCTCGCAGCCCGCCCGTCAACAGATTCGAGGATCTCGGCATACACCTTGCCCAGCATGCCGCCATACGTGATGGCCAGCGCGAGCACGCCGGCGGCCGGCCCAAGGCCCAGCACCCGCACGATCAGCAGCGCCCAGACCACCTCTGGAATGGCCCGCAGCACGATCATCACGCCTCGCGCCGCAGTGCGCACAACCGGGCCAGCCAGGGTGAACCGGACCGGCCCGAGGCGAGACACCGACAGCGGACGCGCGATGAGGAAGGCGAATGGCACCGCGATCAGCCACGCGAGCGCGGTGCCGGCGGTGGCCATCGCCAGCGTCTGTACCGTGGCGGTGGCGAGCAGCGCAAGGAAGCTCGGATCGGTTGATGGCGGCAGGAAGCCTGCCAGGAACCCGCCCATCACAGCGAGGTTGCCGTCGAAGAGTTGCCATGGCTTGAACTCCGACAGAACCAGCAGCGGCCACGCGAGCAGCACGGCGACCACCACCAAGGTGCCGCGGCGGCGGGCGTCGGGATCGCGCCTCGCGGAGTGGATCATCGGCACATCGCCGGTACGGCAGGTTCAGTCGGCGCCCCAGGAGGCGGCTCGATGCCGGCCTCGACTTCACCGTCGTACAGCGACTGCAGCAGCGCAGGCGTGACGTCGGCGGCCGGAAGGTCGAAGGCCACGCGCCCTGAGCGCACACCCACCACCCTCGGGAACCATTTCAACGCGAGTTCAACCGCGTGCAGGGAGGCCACCAGTGTGGCCCCTGTGGACTCGCTCTGGGCCACCAGCCGCGAGATGAGAAGCTCCGAGGTGGACGGGTCGAGCGACGAGACGGGCTCGTCGGCGAGCAGCAGGTCGGGGCGCTGGTACAGCACACGGGCCACGGCAACTCGTTGCAGCTGCCCGCCGGACAACCGATCGCAGCGGTCAAACAGCCGCTCACCGAGGCCCAGCCGCGCCAGCGCTTCGTGCGCGCCGGCCGCGTCGGCCGGGTGCACGAGCGACCACATCGCCTTGGCCACCGACCACTGCCCCAAACGGCCTGCCAGCACCGCCGTCACCACCCGTTGGCGAGGCGGGATCGGGGGGGCTTGGTGGACGGTGCCGATGCGTGCGCGCAAGCGGCGCAACGCGCCCGCGCCCAGGCGCCATGGATCGGCGTCGAGCAGGTGGACCGTGCCGTCGGTGGGCCGCAACGCGGCACCAGCCACCCGCAGCAGCGTAGTTTTGCCGGCGCCAGATGGGCCGACCAGCGCCACCCGTTCGCCCGGGGCGAAGGAAAGGGTCACCGCTTCGAGCGCGCGGTGTCCGTTGGGGTGCACATGGCCCACCCCCTCCAACCGAACGGTCACCGCTTCGCCCTCTCGCATCAGACGGTCACTTGATCAGGTTGGCCCCACGGGCCGCGGATTCGATGCCGTCGTAGTTCGACACCTTCGTCGGGATGAAGCGGCTGGCCCGCTGGAGGTCCAGGATCTCTTTGTGGGCGGGCTTGGAGGGGTCGAGCATCAGGAACGCGTCGGTCAGCTTGCGCACCATCGCCGCGTCCATGCCGGGCCGAACAGTCCAGTTGTAGTCGAAATACGGCGGCGTGGTGGCCAGCACCCGCACTTTGGCGGCGTTCGGATTGCCCGACTCCACCAGCTTGTCCATCACCGAGGCATTCAGCACGCCGCCCTCGGCGCGGCCCGAGGCCACGAAGGCGACCGTCGCGTCGTGCGCGCCGGAGTACGCGACGGTTTTGAAATCACGCTCCGCCAGCACGCCGGCTTCGTTCAGGAAGTGGCGGGGCATCAGGTGGCCCGACGTGGACGACGGCGCCCCGAACGCGAAGGTGCGGCCTTTCAGGTCAGCGAGTGTCTTCGCGGTGCTGCCGGCTGGCACGATGAAGCGGCTCGTGAACTTCTCATCTTCGGTGCGCTGCACGATCGGCAACACGCCGCCCTGTGTGCGCAGCTTCGCCTGCACGAACGTGAAACCGCCGAGCCAGGCCAGGTCGATCTTGCCGGTGGCGAGGCCCTCGACCACCGCGGCATAGTCGGTGACGGGGATGAACTGCACGTCGAGGCCCGTCTCCTTCTTCAGGTGGTCGCCCAGCGGCTTGAACTTGCGCTGCAGCTCGGTGGGCGCTTCGTCGGGGATGGCCGACACGCGCAGCGCGTCGGCGGCATGGGCGGAGAATGACGCCGCCGCAGCGAACAAGGTGGCGCACAGGGCGCGGGTGATCGATGAGGTCATGGCAGGATGTTGCGCGGGGAGAAGAGCCCCCGATGATGCCTGCGTTTCGGGAGGCCGAACGCGCAATTCTCCAGCAGGGCTGAGACAATCCGGGCATGAACGAAGCCCCTCCCCCCCTGCGCCTCACGAGCTTTTCCCACGGGGGCGGTTGCGGCTGCAAAATCGCGCCCGGCGTGCTGTCGCAGATCCTGCGCCACGGCGGTGCGGGAATGATTCCGCCCGAGCTGATGGTGGGCATCGAAACCTCCGACGACGCTGCCGTGTACCGGCTGAACGACTCCCAGGCGCTGATCGCCACCACCGACTTTTTCATGCCGATCGTCGACGACCCGTTCGACTTCGGCCGCATCGCCGCAACCAATGCCATCAGTGACGTCTATGCCATGGGCGGCCGGCCGATCATGGCGTTGGCCATTGTGGCGATGCCGGTCAACCAGCTGCCGGTGGACGTCATCGGCCGCATTGTCGCTGGAGGCCAATCGGTCTGCCGCACCGCCGGCATCCCGATCGCCGGGGGCCACACGATCGACTCGGTTGAGCCTATATACGGCCTGGTCGTGATGGGCCTCGTGCACCCCGACCGCGTGCGCCGCAACGCTGACGCGCGGCCGGGCGACGTGCTGGTGCTGGGCAAAGGCATCGGCGTCGGCGTGATGTCGGCCGCGCTCAAAAAAGGGCGGCTCGACGCTGCAGGCTATGCCCGCATGATCGACACCACCACCCGTTTGAACACCCCGGGCATGCGCCTCGGCGAACTCGACGGCGTGCACGCCATCACCGACGTCACCGGCTTCGGCCTGGCCGGGCATGCGCTCGAACTGGCGCGCGGCGCCGGCCTGGGCGTGACCCTCGACTGGCACCGCGTGCCGCGACTCGATGGCGTGGAGGCCCTGCTCGCCGAAGGCTTCGTCACCGGCGCATCGGCACGCAACTGGGACGGCTACGGCTCGGAAGTCGACCTTGACCCCGGCCTGCCCGAAGCCGCTCGCGCACTCGTCACCGACCCGCAGACCTCCGGCGGCCTGCTGGTCAGCTGCGCCGCCGAATCGGTCGACGCCGTGTTGCAGGTGTTCAAGGACGAAGGGTTCAATGACGCGGCCGTCGTGGGCCGGGTGGAGCATGGGGCAGCGCGGGTGCGGGTGGGTTGTTGAGGGAAGGGGGACTCGGGGGTCATCAAGCTTGAGTGGCGTTGCGGCCAGTGCTTGCCCATGGAACCCAGTAGGCTCACCTGCCCACGGGGGCCAGGTCTGTCCTTTGAACCTCTACCAGTCCGCCGCCTGGGGTCAGGTCTTCATTCTTGCAGCGCAGTCACCTCTTCTGAGGACTGCTTGATTTTTCCTCGGCCAGACGAATGATGCGGCTCACACTCGACACCGAGATTTTCAGTTGTCTCGCCATGTCCGTCATGGTGAGTCCACTCTGCTGATAACCGTTGATCAGAGCGTCCTCTTTCGTTTTGCAACTGGCCAACCACTGGTCCAGCGTCTTGGGACTGCTGCGTTGCATCGAAGGAATATCGCGTGACTGCTGTCGCTGTTTTTCGGCCAGGGCCTGCATCTTTTCGACGAACGCGTCGTCCCCTAGGAAGATCTGCTGACGTAAGGCTTCAGTCCACAGGTTCTGGTCGGGCGCGCTCGCCACCAGTTCAGCATACAAACGAACTGCGCGCTGGCGGTCTGTGGCGTGGCCGACCTCCCGTCCCAGCAAGTATTCGTGCAGGCCGTCTGTGTCGAGCCAAGAAGGTGAGGGCGCTTTGCAGATGTGGGCCAGGTAGCTCGACCAAGGCCAGTCTTCCGGTCGCTCAACCATTCGCGCCCGCACCGGATTCAGCTCGACATAGCGGCAGACCTCCATAAGGTAGGCATCCTCGTCGACGAGGATGGCCGTGAAGCGGCCTTGAAACAGATGCCCCACCTTGCCATGCTGAGCGTTGAATGCCTGCGTGTACACGCCGTTGATGTGACGCATCACTCTGGAAAGGTTGGCCTGCCGCGTATGCAGAACGAAGTGGTAGTGGTTGCCCATCAGACAATAGGCCAGCATGCTTGCATCGAAGCGAGCCAGTGCCTCGCTGACGACATTGAGCAGACCATGCCTGTCTTCATCGTTGACGAAGATGGGTTCACGACGGTCTCCACGCGAAGTCACGTGATAAGTCGCGCCGGGAAACTCGATACGCAGTGGACGGGCCATGAGGCAGCATGGCTGAAGAACCCGCTCTCACTCACCCTGGTTCAGCGGTCAATTCGCCGCGGCGCTGCGGGGTCTCCAAAATTGAAGACCTGACCCCCATGGGCCCGGACGAAGATGGGTTCACGACGGTCTCCACGCGAAGTCACGTGATAAGTCGCGCCGGGAAACTCGATACGCAGTGGACGGGCCATGAGGCAGCATGGCTGAAGAACCCGTGGTCACTCACCCTGGTTCAGCTGTCAATTCGCCGCGGCACTGCTGGGTTTGCAAAATTGAAGACCTGACCCCCATGGGACTGTGAATTCAACGTCCTGGAACACGGTCTTGATGGAACAGAATGCGGGGGACGGCCGTAGTATTTCGCTCGTCCCTATTGACGGGGGTGGCTAATGGGTGACCCTCGTGGCTCTCGTGGCTCTGTCGGCGCGCACTAAGGCTGAGAGCGTTTCTGCCGATAAGAACACCATGAACCCCCTC
>JBEGTX010000081.1:0-32798 GCA_041179165.1 Pseudomonadota bacterium
CTGGCAAGTATAGCCAATATAGCCTATCCAAAACAAAGTTACTCTGAAAATAGACAAAGCTTTCCCTGCCATGCATGAGAATACCATTATCAACAAAAGTTAATAGCCTGCGTCACTGGCGATTTTCGCCGAAAAGTTTATCGAATTACGGAGATAAAATGATCAAAGGGAAAACAAGTCATTATCTGGTCGCGATGCTGAGCGCTCTCGCGCTAGTCGCCTGCGGGGGCTCCGACGAGCCGGCGGTAGGTGAATTGGCGTCCACCGATGCTTATGCCGCGCCAGCTGAAATTCCGGCCGACAGTCAGCGTCTGATTCACTGGATGAAGGGCGCCAAGGGGAAGATGATCAAGGCGACCTCTCTTCTCTTCGTGCCCCGCGGCACCGCCCCTGCTGGCGGCTGGCCGGTGATCGCATGGGTCCATGGCACCACGACAGTTGGCTCGGGCGCGCCAGCCGCCTCCGCCTGCTCGGCCAGCGAATCGAACACGCTCGATGGAGGGATTACCGCGGATGGGTTCGTCAGCAACTACGTCAGTACGATCGCCTCACTCGTGGATGCTGGCTTCGCGGTCGTTGCGCCCGACCTCGAAGGTCTGGGCGCCGAAGCGCAACGCAACGGGACCCCGCACGCGTACTACAACTTGGCCAGCAGTGGTCGCTCCGTCGCCGCTGGCGTGATCGCAGCGCACAAGGCGGTGACGACCTTGTCAGCCAATTGGGCATCAGTCGGTCACTCCGAAGGTGGGCACGTCGTGTTGGCGCTGGAGCAAACGGCCGGTGATGCTTCTGCCTACAACTACAAGGGCGCGGTGGCGATCGCGCCCTTCAACTCCATCGAAGCGTCTGTTGGACTTCTCGAAGCCACAGCTGCTGCAGACCCTGCGAACTTGGTTGCGTATCGCACGCTGCAGCAGATGCTGGTCGGCATGATGGCTTCGACGTTGGCCACCCAGCAAACGACCTTCGAGCCAAGCGAGCTGATGGGCGCGAACCTGCTAGCGCTGATGCCGCAGTTCAAGAGTCAATGCATATCCAAACTGTTCGGTATCGTCGGACTGGACGTGATGACGAAAACACCCGCGGCCTACCAAGGGTTTTCGGCGCAGTGGGCGGCAAACCCGTCGATGAAAGCATTTCTTCTGGCCAATGACCTGGCTTTGTCCAGCGATTTCTCAGTTACCAAACCGACACTTGTGTTGCAGGGTTCCGCCGATCAAAGTGTATTCGAGTCCCTGCAGGCTCGGCTCGTTGCGCGTTGGCAGTCCACCGGAATGCCGATTTCCTATAAGGCCGTCGCCGGCGCTGACCACGGGTCCATCGTGACTCAGGGGCGCGCAGACATGCTCAAATTCCTAACAAATATTCTGCGCTGACAGCACCCCACCATTTCGCCCGTTCCCGTACGCGCCACGCTCCGACAAAAAGAACGGGTGTATGAACTGAATGTCTCGCATCAAGATAATCACGAATATCTCTTTTTCACACCCTCCTGATGACGGAACAAATCAATGAAAGGAGTCAATAGTTTCGCAGTTTTCAAATTTTAAACAACCTGATACATTGGAAAATAAATCGTCAGTTAAGTTATTTACTTCTGACGCACGATGAATATTTTAATTCATAAATTTTCTATGCATTACTTACAAAGCGATATCACCAAGAAGGACATTTCTCCTATGAGGGCGCCAACGCTAGGATTTACAGCCATTTCCGCACTTTTTATCCTCGCGGGCTGCGGTGGCGGGGGGAGTGATTCAAGTGCGCCCGAAGGGATGGTCCGACCACCCGCCCAAGAATCTGCACCCACGCCAAAACCAGCACCATCTCCGGCAACAAATGAAACTCAAATTGCGGCCACGTACGATACTTTACGAAATAAGTTAAAGAACAGTGATGGCTGCCTAACTTTGGATGCAAACGGTTCTTCGGTCGCACTTTCAGCCTGCGCTGGAACAGATTCCCAAAAGTGGTCAGTTGTCGGCAATGGCCCTTACAAGATCCGCAACAAACTGCTGGACTCTCAAGGAAAGGATCTGTGCCTCGGCTCGGAGTTGCGCATGATCTCGTGCCAGAAATCGCCAACGGTTCAGAATGATTTCGACTCCAAGCGAACTTGGTCCGCACATCGACAACCTGGTAATTTCTTCGCGTTGACGAACAAATACGCTTCAACGATGGGGAATTCGTTCACGCTGAGTGCCGCCGCACAGGGCAACAACGCAGCCCTCCTTCCCGCTATGGCTGACGCGTCGCGTTCATGGCAATTCAACGGAGTGCTCACCGAGAACCGAACGCCGTTGACGAAGGTGAAGGCTCTTCTAGTCGTGACCAATTTCGATGGGGTCAAGCCGGCTGATTCCGAACGAATTCGCCAAGCGGTCTTTGGCAGCGGCGATGATTTCAACTCCCTCAGACACCACTTGTTGTTGTCCTCGGGCGGGCAGCTTGAGCTGACGGGGCAGATGGTCACGGGCGTCGGTATCGGTCCAGCGCCTGCCGGATGTCCGGTGGGTGACATGCTGGCGCGCGCGAAACAGGGGGCCATAGCGCAGGGCGTCAACCCGGACGACTTCACGCACCTCTTTGTTGAGTTCTCCTCACACTCCGCGTGTCAGTTCTCCGGGCAGGCGGCCAGCCCCGGAAACTGGATTGTCTCGAACGCTTCGGGTCACAAGTACTGGATGTGGGCGCATGAATTCGGACACAACCTGGGCGCCCCACACCCGCCTTCGTTGATGGGCTGCCCCGTTGTCAGCGGCGTTGTTCAACTGGGCGGTGACTGCAAGATCGGGCCGGCCGACGATCCGACCAATTCGGTTGGCGGCGGGGGCAAGCGTCTGTTTCCTGTCGACTACCAGCTGTATGCCGGATGGTTGACCGACAGGCAAGTTCCCTGGCTGTCCAAATCCGGCGTCTACAAGCTCGCCCCGCTGTGGAGCAACAAGGGTGCCCAAGGCTACCGCATCGCTCGATCAGACGGCACGAAGCTTTCGATAGAGTTCCGTCAGCCGAGCACTGGATTCGAAGACTGGCCGGTGGAGTCTCCCTTCGTGAACGGCGTCGTCGTGCGTGTTGTTGCCGAAAATGCCCGTTCGATTGAGAGCAAGCCGGTGGACACTACGCCGGGTAGCAATGCGAAGCGGGACATGACGGACAGCCCGCTCATGCCAGGAAGATCCCTTTTTGACAAGCTGTCCGGGGCGACCATCACGGTGCAATCAGTCGGCCCGGACGGTGCGATTGTCCAGATCGACCTGCCATCGAGCGATTGAAGACTGGGGGGGGAGTTGTGGAGGCATGACTTCACCCCCAATTCCGTTCTGTCATCGCCGCTGCGAACAGGCTCGGCTCATCACGTGATCCGCACTGGCCATCGCCGTGGCATGTCGCTAGTCAAAACCAACTGTGGCTCGTCATATCGACACACTCGTTGAAGTCACCCTCTTGGCAGGGCTCTGTGGCATCGATCAGGTCCAAAAACGTGCTGTCTACTCGGTACAAAACGAGGCTGCATAGCCCATGTGCTTGTCTGCGACAGTCTTGCGAAGTGCCGAACATCCCCTGCCTCCCGCATGCGCTCTACAACAAACTCTTCGCACAAGCCCTTCCAGGGTACCTACTGCCATCCCACGCTCATCGTCGGATACGCGCGAATTCTCCAAAACCATCTGCGCATTCACCGCGTCAATCTTCGGGACGTGCTGTCCGCGGAGGATCTTTTGCTGATGGAGCAAGCCGATCCATTTGCTCGATTTCCCTTGGAACGATGGGAAGCCGCCATGGCGCGGGCAGAACATTTGCTCAACGACCCTTACCTAGCTTTGCGACTGGCAGAACAGATTAAACCCTGGAGCCTGGGTTTGCTGGGATTCCTGATGGTCACATGTCGCGTGTTGAGGGAGGTAGGGGCTGTGGTCGTTCGCTTCGAAAATCCGGTGAATGCTCTGTCAGGTGTGTGGCTTGAAGAAACTCCCACAACTTTTGTCATGCGACTGAAGAAAAGCGCATTTGGCGGGTCGCAACGACTCAAGCTGCTGTCCATCGGTAGTTGGGCTTGGCAGTCGCGCTGGCTCACGGGCCGAAGCGACCTGGTTTTCGACGCAAGTTTTGACACGCCTGAGCCCGCAGATCTGTCGCTCTATCACACGACGTTTGGTCGCAGCCTGAAGTTCGACGCCCCCAATTGCTGGATGGCCGGCGCAAAAGACTACCTTCACCTGCCAGTACTGCAAGCGGACACTGGCATCCATGGCCTGCTTCGCGAACAAGCACTGGAAAAACTCAAACTCCTGGTCGACACCGGAGACACGCTTCTGGGCCGCGTGGAGCATCTGATCAAGTCGGGCATGCCCGATACGGACATCTCATTGGGAGAAGTGGCGGTCAAGATCGGGATCTCGCCACGCACATTGCAAAGCCGACTGAACAGCTACGGCGTCAACTTCCGTCACCTTGTCGATGGTGTTCGACGCACACAGGCTGAACACTACCTGAGAGACGGCGAACTCACCTTGATACAAATCGCTGAGGTGCTCGGTTTCAGCACCCAAGCCAGCTTTCAACACGCCTTCAAGCGCTGGACAGGTTGCACTCCCGGCGAATACAGGCGACAACATGGATCCTAAGTTGACAGGGTCAAACGCGCCCATACGGAGAGCCCAAAGGGAAAGGGACGCCGAAGCGTCCCTTGATCCCACCCGCCAGCCCGGCAAAGCCGCCGGGCCTCAGCTCACTTGAGTGCCTTGAAGCGCAGGCGCTTGGGCTTGGCGCCCTCTTCGCCCAGACGCTTCTTTTTGTCGGCTTCGTACTCTTGGTAGTTGCCGTCGAAGAACACCCACTTGGAATCGCCTTCAGCGGCGAGGATGTGCGTGGCGATGCGGTCGAGGAACCAGCGGTCATGGCTGATGACCATGATGGAGCCGGCGAACTCGAGCAGTGCGTCTTCGAGCGCACGCAGGGTTTCCACGTCCAGGTCGTTGGACGGTTCGTCAAGCATGAGCACGTTGCCGCCTGCGATCAGCGTCTTGGCGAGGTGCAAACGGCCGCGTTCACCGCCGGACAGGTTGCCCACCAGCTTTTGCTGGTCGTTGCCCTTGAAGTTGAAGCGGCCGAGGTAGGCGCGCGACGGCATGACGAACTTGCCCACCACGAGGTTGTCGAGACCGCCCGACACGTCTTGCCAGACGGTCTTGTCGCTCTCGAGCGTTTCGCGGCTTTGTTCGACGAAGGCCATCTTGGCCGTGACGCCGATCTTGACCGAACCCGAATCGGGCTGCTCTTTGCCTGCGATCATGCGGAACAGCGTGGACTTGCCCGCGCCGTTGGGGCCGATGATGCCGACGATGGCACCGGCCGGCACCTTGAAGCTCAGGTCGTCGATCAACACGCGGTCGCCGAAGCTCTTGCTGACGTTCTGGAACTCGATGACTTCATGGCCCAGGCGGTCGGCCACAGGGATGAAGATTTCGTTGGTCTCGTTGCGCTTTTGATAGTCGACGTCGGAGAGTTCCTCGAAGCGGGCGATACGCGCCTTGCTCTTGGCCTGACGGCCCTTGGGGTTCTGGCGCACCCACTCGAGTTCCTTCTTCATCGCCTTGGTGCGAGCGTCTTCGGTCTTCTGCTCTTGCTCGAGGCGACCTTCCTTCTGCTCCAGCCAGGTGCTGTAGTTGCCCTTGTACGGAATGCCCGATCCGCGGTCGAGTTCGAGAATCCACTCGGCGGCGTTGTCGAGGAAGTAGCGATCGTGGGTGATGGCCACCACGGTACCGGCGAAACGCGCCAGGTACTGCTCCAGCCAATCGACCGACTCGGCGTCCAAGTGGTTGGTGGGTTCGTCGAGCAGCAGCATGTCGGGCTTGGACAGCAGCATGCGGCACAGCGCCACACGGCGCTTTTCACCGCCGGAGAGCTTGCCCACGATGGCATCCCACGGGGCCAGGCGCAGCGCGTCGGCAGCGATTTCGAGCTGCAGGTCGCTGTTTTCGCTGCCGGCGGCGGCGATCACGGCCTCGAGCTCGGCCTGTTCGGCGGCGAGCTTGTCGAAGTCGGCGTTTTCATCGGCGTACTCGGCATACACCTCTTCCAGGCGTTTCTTGGCGGCGAGGGCACCGCCGATGCCTTCTTCCACCGCCTCGCGCACGGTCTGGTTCGGGTCCATCACCGGCTCTTGGGGCAGGTATCCGATCTTGAGACCGGGCATCGGGGTGGCTTCGCCTTCGATGTCCTTGTCGATGCCGGCCATGATCTTGAGCAGCGTGCTCTTGCCCGAGCCGTTCAGACCCAGCACGCCGATCTTGGCGCCGGGGAAGAAGCTGAGCGAAATGTTCTTGAGGATCTGGCGCTTCGGCGGGACGATCTTGCCGACGCGGTTCATGGTGAAGACGTACTGGGCCATTATTGGGCGCTGCTCGCTGGTAGAGACGGACGATTCGGGAAACCGCCGATTATCCCGGACAAACCCTTCGTTTCGACGCCTAAGACCCTGCAATGTGCGTTTTAGGCCTTGCCTGCTGGCTCGGGCCGAGGCCGACCGCGCCCCCTCGACTGGAGGGGAGATCAACACCGCATAGACCCTGCATTCGAAGGGGCACGCTTTTTACCCCGCCTGTAGAATACGGGAATCGGCGCAAACCCTAGTTCGGGCGTGTCGCCTGTCCCTCTGATTCTGTTCCTCCGAGTTTGACCCGAGCCTTGCGCTCTTCCATCAGCTTGTCCCCCATTCAACGACACCGTCGTTCAGTGCAACAGGCCGATCTCTAGCTGGATCCCCATGTCTTTTGAATCTCTCGGCCTTGCCGAGCCCCTGCTGCGCGCCGTTGAAGAATACGGCTATACCACCCCCACCCCCATCCAGATGCAGGCCATTCCGGTCGTGTTGTCGGGCAGCGACCTGCTTGGCGGCGCCCAGACCGGCACCGGCAAGACGGCAGGCTTCACGCTGCCGATGCTGCACCGCCTGATGGAAAAGCCTGCGGTGCGTGACGCCAAGGGCCGCATGCCCATCCGCGCACTCATCCTCACGCCAACCCGCGAACTCGCGGCCCAGGTCGAAGAAAGCGTTCGCACCTACGGCAAGTACTCGAAGCTCACCTCCATGGTGATGTTCGGCGGCGTGGGCATGCAGCCGCAGATCGACAAGCTGCGCCGCGGCGTCGACATCCTCGTGGCCACCCCGGGCCGCCTGCTCGACCACCACCAGCAGCGCACGCTCGACCTGAGCCACGTCGAGATCTTCGTGCTCGACGAAGCCGACCGCATGCTCGACATGGGCTTCATCCACGACATCAAGAAGGTGCTGGCCGTGCTGCCGCACCAGAAGCAAAGCCTGCTGTTCTCGGCCACCTTCAGCGATGAAATCAAGGCCTTGGCCGACCGCCTGCTGAACAAGCCTGCGCTCATCGAAGTGGCACGCCGCAACCAGACGGCCGAAACCATCGCCCAGAAGGTGCACCCCGTGGGCCGCGAGCTCAAGAAAGACCTGCTCTGCCACCTGATCAAGTCGAACGACTGGCACCAGGTGCTGGTGTTCACGCGCATGAAGCACGGCGCCAACCGCCTGGTCGAGCACCTGGAGAAGCAAGGCATCAGCGCCATGGCCATCCACGGCAACAAGAGCCAGAGCGCACGCACCAAGGCGCTGGCCGAGTTCAAGACCGGTGACCTGCAGGTCCTGGTGGCAACCGACATCGCGGCCCGCGGCATCGACATCGACCAGCTGCCCCACGTCGTGAACTACGAGCTGCCCAACGTGCCCGAAGACTACGTGCACCGCATTGGCCGCACGGGCCGTGCTGGCGCGCAAGGCGAGGCGGTGTCGCTGGTCTGCGTGGATGAAAACGGCTTCCTGCGTGAAATCGAGCGCCTCATCAAGCGCGAAATTCCGAAGGAAATCATTCCCGGCTTCGAACCTGGTCCTGGCGAAAAGCCTGAGCCCATCGTGCTGGGTCGCATGGTGATCGGCGAAGGCGCCGGCCGTGGCGGCCACCGTGCGGGTGGCGGTGGCGGTGGCGGTGGCGGCGGTGGTGGCCGCTCGGGTGGTGGTGGTGGCGGCCGCTCAGGTGGTGGCGGTGGTGGCGGCGGCCGTTCGGCGCCTGCTGGTCGCACGGGCCAAGGCCAGGGCGGCGCACGCCCACCGGGCGCGCGCACCGAGCCACGCCGTGATGGCGGCCGGCCGGCACCGCGTTCGACCACACCCAAGCGCTGAAGCCCACGGCAGGGGATACAGTGCGCATCACATGAGCACTGTCCCCACACCGTCGTCTCCCTCGTCGTCCCCTTATGTGGCCTGCATGGCCGGCAGCACCGGCCTCGTGGGCTCGGAGCTGCTGTCCCTGCTGCTGGCCGACCCGGCCTGCACCGCGGTGCACGCGCTGCTGCGCAAGCACCCGGCCCAGCTGCCCAACTCTCCTGCGTTACCCCCCAAGCTCCACCTGCACGTGGTGGACTTCGCCCTTCTCCCGACCTCGCCCGCCCTGCCCGCCTGCGACCGCGTCTACATCGCGCTCGGCACGACCATCAAGGTGGCTGGCTCACAAGAGGCGTTTCGCCGGGTCGATGTCGATGCCGTGGTGGCCGTGGCCCGCGCTGCTCGCACGACCGGCGCCTCGCGGCTGGCCCTCGTGTCCGCACTCGGCGCACACCCCAACTCGCGCACCTTCTACAACCGCGCCAAAGGCGATGCCGAAGCCGCGGTCACATCCCTCGGCTTTGCCCGTGTGGTGATCGCCCAGCCCTCGCTGATCCTGGGCGACCGCAGCCCGCTCGGCCAACCAGAACGAACCGGTGAAGCCTGGGCCCAGCGCCTGCTTCGGCCGATTCGCGGGCTCATTCCGCGCAGCGTGCGGCCCATCGAAGCGAGCGCCATTGCCGCGGCGATGCACGCGGCCATGCAGTCGGGCGAGCCCGGCGTGCAGCGACTGGTCTCGGGCGCGATGCTGGCTTCGGCCCCGTAAGACCCCACATTGCGGCGCACCATCGCTTGCCCGAAAGCCCACAATCACCTAAGGTCGGGCTGAATCCTGGTGCCTTAAACCGCCAAATGCGCTGTCGGTTTGTGACAAGTTGCGCATGGCGCCTCACAAATCTACCGCTTTGTTGCAGCTTTTTGAACCTCGTCACATCCCGCTGCCTCGGCTGCGGTACCGTGAAAGAAACTGTGGAGAACTTTGCATGAAACCACCATGGCACACCGCATGGCAAGGCCCTCACGTGGTCGTCTACCGCGATGACATCGAGGTCGACCGCTTTCTGGCCGACCAGATCACCCGCGTCGTCTTTGTGCACCGGGGCTTGGGTGAAACCCCCGGCGACCTGTCGTTCGCCGTGGTCGAACTGCCCGACGAATTTTTCATCTTCCCCGCCGACACCGGCTTTGCCGGTCGCGTGCACTTTGAGCGCACGAGCTTCTGGGAAGAAAAGCAGTGTGTGTACTGGGTGCCCGAGTCGCAGGCGCCCCTGCCTTCGCGCCTGCGGCGCGGCCTCTGGCTGCTGCGTCCCGGGACCCCCGCCTACCGCCGCCTGCCTCACGCCGACCTCGCCAGCACGCTGGAGCGCTGGCCGCTCACCGGCCCCGAGACCTGGGAGCAGCGCAAGTGGCGCCGCATCGAACGCAGCCGCCCCTTCGGCAGCAGCCAGGTGGGCGCACTCGAGAACCTGCCCACCCGCAAGCGAGCCTGATCCTCGCTCCCTGTGCGAGCTTCATCTCCATCAACCCGGCCTCGGCCGGGTTTTTTGTAGGTGGGTCGGCCACCCTCTCCGCTGAGCAAGGACGCCCTCGAATCGCCCCCGCGTCACAATGGTTGTCGCCCCCATTGCAAGTGAACCAGGGGCGTCGATGGAGGAAGAAGGTGGCTCGATACGGTCAGGCATTCAAGGACAGGGCTGTGGCGCGCATGCTGCTGCCCCAGAGCGTGTCGGTTCGCTTGCACGGGAGACTCAAAAAATGAGTCACACCGTGTTCTTCGAAAACGAGAGGCAACGCTTCTTCAGGCCATTGAACGGCACCAGGCGCGAACTGATCGCGGCATGCCTTCGGGCACTTTACGACCGCCTTCATGGCCCAGCGGCGGACTACGCCCACAACCTCACACGCGACGCGCTGAAGGAGCTGCTGCTGCCCGTCGTCCGGGAGTACCGCGATGCTCGGGCCGACGACGCCCCGGACGACGAAGTGACAGCAACGACCGATGACGACCCACAAACGCTCGTCACCATGGTCATCCGGGCCTTGCTCACCGACGGATGGTTGGAGCAGTTTGCCGACCGCACCGGTCTGATGACCGCCTTCCGGCTCTCCCGCCCCGGCAAGCTTTTTTCCGAGACGCTCTGGTCGCTCGACCGTCCCAGCCGCAGCCGCCAGCGCAACATGCGTGGTTGCCGAAATGCCCTGGAGGCCGCACTCTCTGAAAAGGGAGACGCCCACGACTTGGTCGACGCCTACGAGTACGCCGAGAAGGTCATCGAAGACCTGACCGACGGCATCGACTACTTCCAGGAGCTGGTGCGGCACCTGATGCAAACGGCATCGGTGCACACGCAGTGGGAGGAGTTCGTCGAGTTCCTGGACCGCTTTCAGCGCGACTACTCCAAGCAGCTCACCTCCGACAACGCCACGTCGAACCGACAGGCCATCGTGCAAAAGCTCGAGCGTTTGCGCACGGTGCCGGAGAACAAGTTCCGGCGCATGAACGATCAACTGCACGACATCGCGCACTGGGCAGTGAAGGACCAGGACCATGCCGGCACTTCGGTCTACGACTGGCTGCTGGGCCGCATTGAAGACATCGTCGACGCGGCCTGCCAGTCGAAGCAGCCCGGCTTCTTGAAGGCGATGGAGACCTACCTGAAGCGGGTCAACGGCCTCGCCCTGCAGTCGATGATGCTGCGCGCTGGTCAGACTCGGTATGCCTACCTGGCAGCGATTCAGCTGACGGCTGAAGCCCCCAAGGACAAGCAAGACAAGCTGCTCTCGCACATCGGCCAGTTCCTGGCGCCGGCGGAAGTCCGGTTGCTCGACCCAGCAAGCTTCAAACTGCGGACCGCCTCGCAGCGCCGCAAGGCGGTGACCGTGTCGATACGACCGCGTCCCTCTCGGGAGGAACGACTCGCCGTCGCCATGGCGCGCGCCGAGTCCGAAGCCTTCTCCATACCCAACGAAGAGGTCGTTCAGCAGTTGCGACGCGACCTGCGTGTGTTTGACCGTCCCATCCGCGTGTCTGCCATGCCGACGGCCACTGCCCGCGACGTCATTCGTGCGATGCAAGCCGTGGAAGCGGTGCGCAGCGATGGCGGCGCCGACATGACCGTCAAGAAGCTGCCCATGCGCGTGGAGAACGAACTGTACGGCAGCAACGACTACGAAATCGAGTTGAAGAAATGACCCTGCACGCCACCATCGCAGAACAGCTGGCTCTCGCCAACATCAAGCAGGAGCGGCTTCGCGAAATCATCACCCGCTTGATGGCCTACGGCGCCATCGTGCGTGACGAGGACCGCGTCGAACAGCTGCTGTACGACGATGCCCGTCGCATCGAGGGGCTGCTCGAAGACTACTTCGACGTTGCAGGGTTCCGGCTCCACCACAACAGCACGAACCAGTTCTATCGGCTATATGTGGCTGGCGCGGTCGTTGACGGACTTCCCGAGGACACCCTCGAGCCCGCGCCGTCACTGCGCGCACGGCTCTCCCCGGACTTTGTTGCGATGGCACTCACACTGCGGTTCCTCTACCAGAACAAGCTGAACACCGGCGACATCCAGACGCAGGGCGAAGTGCTCGTGAGCTTTGAAGAGATTGCCGCCACCATGCAGACGCAATTGAAGCGGGCGCTGCCCAATGGCATGGGCGACAAGATCGCGCTGCTTGCAGAGCTGAAGCGACACCGACTGCTCACCTACACCGCGGAGTTCTCGATGACCGATGAGGACGCGTTGCTGGCAATCCGACCCGCCATCCTCGGTATCGTTTCCAACGATGCGCTGAGTGCAGCTCTCGAAGCTGATGGAGTTGTTGAACAAGAAGTGACTTCCGAGCGAGGCCAGGAATGAAGCTCGACCGCATGGTGCTCGTGAACTGGGGGCAGTTGCGCCCGGCCAACTACGAGCTGGGCAACATGACGCTGCTGACCGGCCCGACGGGCGCCGGCAAATCAACCATGCTCGATGGCCTGCAAACCATCATGACGGCGGCATACCCTGGCATCGTCGCCTACAACCCCGGTCAAGAAGAAGTCACGCCAGGCCAGCGGCGCGGCAAGTCCAAACGCACGCTCGAATCTTTCGTGGTCGGCGCCGAGTACAGCCGCTTCTCTCGCCCAGATGGCGCGCAGGGCTACATCGCCGCCGTGTTCCGCCCGGGACCCGATGAAGCGACGGCCAAGGCGTTCACCGCTCTCGTTGCCGTGTCCGCCAGGGTGGACGGCCCCAGCGACCGTCGAGACGCGAAGCTGGAACGGCTGGTGCTGGTCATCGTGGAAGACGCGGCCCTGACCGTCGAGGACTTCTTCGAGGACGTCGACCAAGGCATCTGCGTGCCCGTCGAGGAGGTCGTGAAGCGGCTCAAGTCCAAGTACCCCAAGGTGCACACCTACGACGACCACAAGCGGGACTACCTTTGCGGCCTCTACGGTCGCTTCCGCGGTCGCAGCTCCATCGCCTGGGATGAGGCACAGAACGCAGCCAAGGCCTGGTCGCAGTCCATTGCCTACAAGCCCATCGGTTCAGTGCACGACCTGGTGCGTGACGACATCCTCGAGTTCGACGGCAAGGCCCTGCACGAGAGCATCACTCGCATCAGCGACCTGATGCGACAAGTGACCAGCCTCAAGCATGAAGGCAAGCGGGTGGAAGGCACAGTCACCCGCCTGCGCGAGCTCAAGGAAGGCATTGGCAAGACAGCCGCGGCGTTCGAGGAGCAGGTCCACTGCGAACTGCTGCTCGCGAAAATGCGGCTGGCCGACGACGATGAACGCATCGCTGCAGAACGCAAACAAATTGCTGACGACAACGCTCTGGCAGACCGCTTTAAGTTGAAGTCCAAGACCGAGACGCAGCTCAAGAAGGGTGTCGACGACAGCCGCATCGAGATTGCAGCGAAGCTCAGCGGCATTGCCGCACACACTGAGAAGAAAGCGCTTGATGACCGGCTGGAGCGCGCGACTGCGGGCACTCGGGCCAAGCTCAGCGGGCTGCAGGCAGGGTTGCACGCTGCCGCGCACATCACGAACGTCGCCGACGGCTTGGCCAAGCGTGCCGTGCCCGAGCAGTTTCCCAAGCTTAGGGCGTCGGTAGCGGCGGTCGCCAAGGCCATCGGAACGACAAATGTGGAGCGTCTTTCCGGCCTGCTGGACGCTGTCGAGGACGCCAATCGCGACGATGTGCTTTCCGTGGAAAAGCTCTTCCAGCTTGCACCAGCCTTCAGCGGGGTTGAGACAGGCCTAGACCAGCTGCAGCGCGTCCTGACAGGAGCCGATGACAGTGTTTTGACCGCCGTGGTGGCGGAGGCAGCGGCGCTGACGCAGCGCGCCGAGGCCGCGCGCAAAGAACGTATCGAGCTTGCTGAGCGCAAACAACGCCTGGCGGCTGGTGCGGGCAACTACAGCCGGGACACGGTCCAGGCACTGGACAGCATCCGCGAACGACTCCCCGAAGCGGGTGTCCAGGTGCTATGCGACCTGGTCGACCTCGACTCGGATTGGCAGGCTGCCATCGAGGGGTACATGGATGGCGCTCGCTTCAACCTGCTGGTGAAGCCCGAGTGGGAAGCCCGCACCATCGACTTCCTACAAACGTGGGGTTCGCGTTCCAAGGTGGTTCAGGGCAAGCGCTGCCTCGACCGCGCAGACGAGAGCCGGGTGCCGAGCAACTCGATCATCCATGAGCTGCGGACGGAACATCCGATTGCCAAGGCGTACCTGATTGAGCAGTTCGGCTCCGTGGTCAAGGTGGCCGACTCCAATGAGTTGCGCTCCACCCCGAGGGGACTCACGAAGGATGGCAAGGGCAGTGGCGCCATGACGATGTTCGTGTGCGAACGTCGGGACTTCGTGCTTGGCCGCAAGGCACGCGAGCAAGCGCTGCAACGCACGACGGGATTGTTAGAGCAGGCAGATCGTGACATCACCGAGCTCGACAGACAGCAAGGCACGCTCGCTGATTTCCGTCGCCAGCTGACAAACCTGAAGGAACCCAGCTTCGACGCGGAGCCGCTTGCGAAGTTCGCCAGCGACCTCGATGCAACGCGTCGTGCCCTGGCTCAGCTGGACCTCACGGAAGTTGAGCAGCTTCGCGGTGAACTGGCACGGCTGGAAGGCCTCATCACGGCACACGAAGGCGCGATTGAGGATGCCAAGCGGTCCGTCACCCTCGCTGAGCAACGCATCGTCAACGCCGAGGAGGTCATTCGACAAATCAACTCCGGCAAAGACGCCCGGTACCAGGCGCGTGAAAACCAGATTCGTCGCCTGAAGCACCTGTGCGAGGCCAACCCAGAGAAGACCTACACCGTCCTGGCGCAACAGGTCGACGAGGCTCTGGCGGCACGCCACGACGACGTCGCTGGCGTCCAGTCCATGGTGAACCATCTGCGCGCGCAGCCCGTGTCGCTGCTGGGCGATGTGCGCGAGATGCTGGCCGAGTACAACGCCAGCGTCCGGCAGGATGAGCGTTTCCAGGCGGCCCTCCCGCATTTGACCGACACGACGAGCTTCGACCCGTACTACGGTCCTCTGGTCGGACTTGGTCGCGCCGTGAGCAAGCTGCACGGGGAGCTGGAAGGCATCGGCCTCTACAACAACCGGGCCAAGGTGGAAGAGGCCGAGCGGTCGTTTCACGACGTCTTCACGAAGCAGTTCTGCGTTGAAATCAAGAGCAAGGTGGATGACGGCGTGCGCACCCTGCGTCAGCTCAACCAGGAGCTGGAAAAACTCAAGTTCGGCACCGACCGCTTCAGCATCGACTGGTCGAAGTGGGAGCCTGAGTTTCAGGAGTACTACGGATTTTTCTCCGCCGTCACCGAACTCGCCGACTCGCCCGACACCGTCGACCTCTTCGGAGACACGGAACTGTCCCCTAAGCACGCCGAAGTTCGCGACCGCCTGGTGAAGTTGCTGCTGGACCAAGACCAGGACCGCGCAAGCCGGGAACTGCTTCGGATTGCGGACTACCGCAACTACCGGCGCTACGAAATCTGGAACGACTCGGACAGCGGCGGACGCATCGCGCTCTCGACCTGGGGAACAGGTTCCGGCGGCCAGCTTGAGACGCCTGCCTACATCGTGCGCGCAGCAGTCGTCACCAACCGGATGAAAGTCTTCGACAAGGGCGCGAGCTTGAAGCTCCTGGTGAGCGACGAGTCGTTCTCGAAGATGGATGAAGCGCGAGCCCGAGCCGTTTTGAAGTACCTGAGGGACAGCTTGGGGCTGCAGATCGTCAGTGCCATGCCGACGCGCAACGCCGGTGGCCTGCGCCCCGAGTTCGACCGGGAATACAGCTACAGCCGGGTCAAAGTGCCCGTGAACGGCGAGCTGGACTTCATTCTCGAGTGCGACGAGCGCCTGTTCAAGAAGGACCGCATGCGTGACCTTTGGGAGAAGCAGCGTGAGGATGTGCGCGAGCAGGCCAAGCTGCTCTTTGATGCCGCTGAGCCCGCTGAACCCGCAAAGGCAGCGGAGCAGTCCAAGTGATCGACACGCCCCTCTGGCTCCAATCTGCACCCGTCGTCGCACTGCTCAACGGGCTCGTCGACAGGCTTGACTCGGCCGAGCAACGCGGCAGCGCCAAGGCGCAGTCTGTGGCGCTGGGGGACCGGACGTGGCCGGCCCTTTTCAAGGCCCCCATGGAGTCGACCAAGGAAGACCTGTGGGAACACGTCGTCGCCATGGCCCAGTGGGGATGGCTGCAGGTCAAGCCGGAGACCGCGCTGAAATCACGCTCGGGGTACGCATCCTCGCCGCGGGTCACTGTCACCAATGAAGAGGCCGTTCGCTTGGCGGTTGCTCGCCCTGAACGGCAGCGCAGTTCGATCGCGCGCTGGCGCGAAGCGGTGAACCTGGGCCTGGATGCCAGTGAAGCCGTCAAGTGTGCAGCAGGCGAATACTGCATCGACATGCCGGACCACTCGATGGCTGAAGTTGTCCAACAGCTCAACCGGCTCCCGGCGCTCGCAGACAAACCCATGCTGTTGCGCGAGGTGTCGGCCAATCTCTTCTGGGGCATGTCGAAGGTGCTGGACAAACGGCAGGGACTCGTGGCCGCGCTGATGGCCGTCGACGAATGTCCGTTCCCCGAGTCGCCTGTCCAGCTGCAGGTGCATTTACCGTCAGCGGGCTATCGAGCCGTGCTGTTCATCGAGAACCTGACGAGCTTTGAGCAAGCCATTCGTTCTTCGAGCGGAGCGTTTGAGGGCCTGGCTCTCGTCTACGCGTGCGGCTTCAAGGGCAGCGCCCAGCGGCTGCGCAGTCCCGGTGGCTGCTCGTTGTTCTACTCAAGCAAGGGTGCGCTCGGCGGCGACCTCCGTGACGCATTCGAGGCTTGGCTGTTCGGCAAAGGCGCGACGCCGGCGTTCTTCTGGGGCGACCTGGACTGGGCAGGCATGCGCATTCTCGCCGCGATGCGGGGCACCTTCACAGGCCTGACAGCGTGGGAGCCGGGTTATGCGCCCATGTTGACGGCGCTCTGCGAAGGGCACGGGCACTCGCCCGAGGCGGCGGAGAAGCAGGGACAGAAATCCTTGGCAGCCACCGGGTGCCGATTCGCGGACGAGCAGCTGTCACCTGCGCTGCGGGACACGGGCCGCTTCCTGGATCAAGAGCATCTGACCATTTAAGCGATGGCGGTGGAGGCGGCAATGGGGACTCTGGTGGGCGGGGCTGCGTCGGCGGTGAGCTCGACGGCCACTTGACCTCGGCCTTCAGGTGAAGTGGACCCGCAATTCATGGGGGATCACCCATGAATTATGGGTAAACTCCCATTAAACATGGATATTTACCCATGTTTAATGGATTCACATGAGCGCAGTTGATTTCCTCTTTACCCCAGGCATGCAACGCGTGCTGAGCGCCGTGTATGCCGACACAGGGCGAAGCTTCACGCTGAATGAGCTCCTTGCGAAAGCAGGCAATGGAAAAGGGAGCACCCAACGCCAGATCGACCGCCTGGTCGACGTAGGCGTCCTTCTGGAAGAACCACGCCGAGGGCGTCAACGCAGCCTGCGAGCCAACCTCCAGTACTTCCTGTTCGCAGAGCTCCACAGCATCGCGCAAAAATCTTTCGGCCTGGCAGAGCCTCTCCTCGATGCACTGATGCCTTTTTCGGGGCACATCACTGAAGCCTTTGTTTTTGGCTCCGTTGCCAACACCACCGACTCCCACACGAGCGACATCGACCTGATCGTGGTGGGTCACGTCGAGTTGCTGGCATTGACTGAAAAGCTTCTCTTAACCGAGCAAAACTTGGGACGGTCTGTCCACCTCAACCTGTACGCTCCCGATGAATGGTCTGAGCTCAGCGAATCAGATCCGGTGCTTTCACAGCTGGCCACCCGACCGAAGCTGCAGTTGATCCCCCATGATCCGCCCCCCGGAATACGACAACCTCATCAGAACGCGCGCGCTTGAAGCGGTTGCACCCACGCCCGGTGCAGTCACCGCGTACCTGAAGAGTGCACGCAGCTACCTGTCCGCCGCCAAGGCCGCCGATGTCAATGAATCGGGTCCCGTTTTCACGCTCGCTTACGAAGGCCTGTTTCTGGTGGTGCAATCGGTGCTCGAGTTCCATGAGGTCAGGACCAAAGACGCAGGGCGGAATCTGGCCATTCAACGCGTCTGCACCGATCTCCAGTTCAGCCCGGCAGAGTTCAGACTGATGATCAAAGCTCACGATCGCCGCAACGCGATCACCTACCGATCGCCCTTCCCGCCTGTCTCTCAGCCAGAAGCAATGGCCCTTGTCGGCATTCTGGAAAAGTATCTGCCAATCGCTCATGCGTTGACCAACACCCCACCCTGAAGCTCGCGCCCGCGGCCTGATCGAGCTTCGACGCCTCAGCCGAATCGACCGGACGAGTGGTTTCGCCCCACGCTCAACGACGTCGTCGAAATCGAAGCGATATCAGACGCAGCACCAGACCGAAGGCTTGCAACCACTGGAATCGCGCGATGCGCCCTCGGCGCGGTGTCAGCTCTCCCCCCACCGCCACGGCAAGCTGCCATGCCAGTGGCCGGGTGCCCGATGCCTTGGTGAGTCTGGCGAGCCGCAGCGCGGTGTCATGGCCGAGCGCCTCGACACCCTTGCCGCCAGCCCAGATGAACGCGGGCGTGCAGACCAGCTTCGTTCCCAGGCTGTCGACCTGCACCGCGCCGGGCAGCTCGCGGCCGTTCTCAAGCGTGAAGGTCGCCGACACGATGAAGCTGCCCCAGGTGTCCGGTGGCAGGCCGGGCACCGGTGTGAGCTGCGATTCGTCGGCCGCGTCTTCATGGTCGGCGTTGAACTGCCAAACGGGATGGCGCTGCAGATGCGCTTCGGTCAGCTGCGGGGCTGACACAGCCTCTGCATCATTCATGGCCGGGATTCAGGCGCGCCGCGCACCGGTGTCTTGCACGAGCTCGCCATCTTCCTTCGTGAAGGGCTGCAGCGGGCCGACGGGCAGCAACTCCAGCACCGCCTCTGACGGACGGCACAGCGCCGTGCCGAGCGGCGTTTGCACCACGGGCCGATTCATCAGCACGGGGTGCTGGACGATGAAGTCGATCAGCTCGTCGTCGGTCCAGTGGGTGTCGGCCAGACCCAGCTCGGCATAGGGTGTGCCCTTTTCGCGCAGCAGGTTCCGCACGGGCATGCCGAGCGCCGCAACGAGTTGCCTCAGCTGGTCGGCCGACAAGGGCGTGCGCAGGTACTCCACCACCGTGGGCTCGAGGCCGGCATGGCGCAAGAGCGCCAGCACGTTGCGTGAGGTGCCGCAGGCGGGGTTGTGATAGATGATGGTGGTCATGCAATGATCGTAAATCAGGGGAAGCTGCGCATGCCCGGAAGCAATGGTCTCAGTCGAAGCGGCCTTCTCGAAGCCACTTCGTGGCCACCCATTTCTCGCCTTCGATGACGGGCGCGCCGCCATGCAGCGTGCGGGTCATCGTGTGCGGGCGGTCGTAGCTGAAGAACACGGCGTTGCCCTTGACCGGCGCCACCTCGAGGTGGACATCGGGGAAGGTGGTGGCACCACCCAGCTCGGGCGTGTTGAGGTAGGTCACCAACGTGGCCACCCGCTGGCCGCCGCGCTTCAAGATGACCGGGGTGCCGGCCTGCGTGGGGTCGAAGTAGTCGTAGTGGGGCTTGTACTCGGCACCCGGCTGGTAGCGCAGGATCTGCAGCCCCTCGCCGTTTTCGATCGGCCAGTTGAGCAGCGCCGCGATGCGCCGCTCGAACCGCGCGCACACCTCGTTTTCACCGCGGCCGAAAAACATGCCTTCGCTGGTGCGGGCCACATTGACTTCGCTGGACCCCGTGCTCGTGACCACCGTCTCCGAGCGGGCGAGGCGCAAGCGGGCCAGCGCCACGAGTTCGTCGCACTCGTCGGGCGTGAGCATGTTGGAGAACACGACCACGCGCGGATTGCGCATCGCCATCACAACCTTGATCTCATGGCCTTCGATGATGAGCGAGGACGGCGTGTTGATGACGTCGGGCTCGGGCACCTTCACCGGCACCGGCAGGCCGTTGGCCTCAGCGTGCTCTTTCAAGAAGCCCGACAGGGTTTCTTCGAGCGCGGCCAGGGCCACGTCCTCGGACCAGCCACTGTCCATCATGGACTTGAGCACGGCATCGGGATCGCGGCCGGTCTTGGCCTGGTCGACGATCCACTGGCGGAGTTCAGGGGTTACTTGCTGTTCACTCATGCGGGCATTTTGCGCGATGTCGCGCGTCAGGTTTCCTGAAGTCGGCGCCGAAACACCAGCCTGTCCGGGACGGAGGCGGCGGCATCGAACCCGTAGCCTTCGGCGTTGAATGATTCGAGGTCCGCGGGCACCCGCAGCCTTCCGATGATGGCATGCCTCAACATGAGGCCGCGTGCGCGCTTGGCAAAAAAACTGATGACCTTGTACTGGCCGCCTTTCCAGTCCTCGAACACACACTCGATGACCCGGGGCTTCAGGGCCTTGCGCCCGGCCGCCTTGAAATACTCCTGAGAGGCAAGGTTCACCACCACCGGCACCGGGTCGGCGGCCACGCGCTTGTTCAGGTACTCGGCGATGGTATCGCCCCAGAAGGCATAGAGGTTGCGGCCGCGGGCGTTCGAAAGCGGCGTGCCCATTTCCAGGCGGTAGGGCTGGAGACGGTCGAGCGGGCGCAGGGCGCCATACAGGCCGCTCAGGATGTCCACGTGCTCCTGCGCCCAGGCCAGGTCGTCCGGGCTGAGCGACGAGGCCTGCAGGCCGCCGTACACGTCGCCGTCGAAGGCCAGCACGGCCGGCTTGCTGTTGTGCTCGGTGAAGCGGGTCGACCAGGCTTGGTAGCGCGCCACGTTGAGCTCGGACAAGGTGTCCGACAGGTCCATGAGCGCCGAAATGTCGGCGGCACTCTTCGTGCGCAGCAGCGCGATGAGCTCGGCCGACTGGGTCAGGAACTGGGGTCGGGTGGCGCCTTCGACGTGCGCAGGGGTTTCGAAATCAAGGGATTTGGCCGGGGAGATGAGAAAGTGCATCCCCGCATTTTCGTTCACGCGCGAGGGGCCCTGCAATCACGCTGCGGACCGCCCACGCAGGACCCGCGCTGGACCCGACGCCAGAAGTCAAACGTGCATGAACCGTGGAATAACACCGCCGCAGCCGATGTCATTTTTGCCAGAATGGCTGTAACAGAGACTTTCAGCCCCCGAAGAGGTTCGAATGAGAGACAACGCTTTCCTCAATTGGCTCGGACAGACCCTGCTGGGTTTCGTGCTGGTGGGCGGCAGCCTGCAAGTGGCCTGGATGTTCGGCCTCGGCTTCTATGCTGTCAGCATCCCCTGTGGCGTGGTCGCATTGGTGGGCATTGCCATCATCACCCGCGCTGAACTCATCGAGCGCCCTCGCCGCATCCTTCGCAACGCGCGCCGCAGCCTCTCGTTCCCCACGCAATGGTCGGTCAAGTTCGACAAGCGGCTGGCCTGTGGTGGCGTGATCCCCATTGCCGTGATCCGCTCTGACGGTGTGCGTTTCGTGATCGACATCTCGCGTGAAACCAGCGTGCACTGGGGCACCCCGGTCGACGGTTCAGGCGACGCACCTCTCGTAGGTGCCAAAGGCAAGCCGCTGCGTCCCGATCCCATCGGCCCGCTCACCAAGGCTGCCCTCACCGCCAGCGCCGCGCCCGTGCTGTGGCTGCCGCAGGCGGAACAAGCCAACAACCTGCGCCATCCCCAGTCCAACCTGATCGTGGTGATGGGCACCGCGCGCGACCTCAAACATGCGCTGCAAGGTGCCGAGATCGTGCCGCCACGGGCAGCACCCAAGGCGGCCACCAAGGATGTGTCGGTGGGTGAGGTGACGACGGCGTCCGTGCGACAGCGCGAAGCTGTGGTGGCATAGGCGCCGCGCCGCTCACCCCGTCAAACGGCGATGCCTGAGCAGTCCACTGGACTGCTCACGTCGGAACTCAGGCTTTCAGCAGTCGGGCCGATTTGCGCTCCACCAGCGCATGCAGGTTGCTCAGCGACACCAGGTGCGCATGGATGAGCGCCAGCAGGCCGCTGCGGTGCAGGGCCACGATGGCCTCGTCTGGCAGTGAGCCCAGCTTGTCTTCGTCGACCACCAAAAAACCGTCGACCGAGAAATGACCTCCGCCGGGCAAGGGCCCCTGCGCGCGCATCTCCTTGAGCAAGCCCAGCGACTGCAAGTGGTTGCCCACCGGCCTCGTCAGCTCGGCTGCGGTTTCGAAGTCGTCGAGAAAACGCATGACCTGGGCCAGGTGCGGCGTGGGCTCACCATCCGCACCGAACAGCAGCTCGCCCTCGATGTGCAGCCCCAATCCGGCATACGATGCATCGATGGCCACGGCCTGCGCCAACTCGGCCGAACGCGGTGCCGCAGCGGGCACCAGACCGGCCACTTCCTCGCCCACGGCCGCAGCCTGGCTGCCATCTTCGCGGGCCTGCAGTGCAAGCGTTCGCACGCGGGCCAGGGAATCGGCCACGTCGGCCGGGACGGGCGCGTCAGGCGCCCCCACCTTGGCCAACGCAAACGGATAGCGGCGCAAGAACGCCGGCAGGTAGGCGCCGGTCCAGCGCCCGCCGTCGACGAACAGGTTCTCTTCGTTCTGCAAACCGAGCAGGCACACCGGCGTGATGAGGGCGGCCTCGCCCTCCCCGCTGCGAATGAACAGCAGCGGAAAACTCTTGCAGGCTTCGGCGAATTCGGCCGCGGCGCAGAACACCGCGTTGAGCGATGCGGCCATCGTGAAGTCGGTGACGGGGGCGACCTTCTGGCCGCGGTGCTTGCGACGGTCCAGCAGCACCATCTCGTGGAACATTCCCCTCGCGCTCATCGGTTTCCTCTCGGCGGCAACAAGCTCGCCAGCACCTTGTCGACCCGTTTGCCATCGAGGTCGATCACTTCGAAACGCCAGCCTTCCCACTCCACCGAATCGGTGGTTTGCGGCAGACGGCCCAAGAGCAGCATCACCATGCCGGCCAGCGTGTTGTAGCGGCCGCGGTCTTCCTCGGGCAGCTCTTTCAGCTCCAGGCGGTCCTTGAGTTCGGGCACGGGAATGAGTCCGTCGAACAGCCAGCTGCCATCCTCGCGCTGGATGGCCCAGGCCTCGCCATCGGCCGAGGTGGAGAACTCGCCGGTGATGGCTTCCAGCACATCGCGAACGGTGATCACACCCTGCACTTCACCGTATTCATCGACCACGAACACGAGCTGCGCGCTCGATGCGCGGAACTGGTCGAGCAGCTCCATGCCGGACAAGGTCTCGGGCACGAAGACGGGCGGCTGCAGGTTGTCGAACAGCGACAACGGCTTGCCTTGCAGAAGCTGCTGCAGCAGGCTCTGCGCCGACACCACACCCACCACATCGTTCAGCCCGCCACGGCAGACGGGGTAGCGTGAATGCTCCTGGTCCGACACCGCCTGCAGCACCTGCTCGATGGGGGCCGACTGGTCGAGCCAGATGATTTCCGTGCGCGGGATCATCATCGAGCCCACTTGCCGGTCGTCCAGGCGGAACACGTTGCGCACCATCTGGTGCTCTTGCGCCTCGATGACACCTGCATCGAGCCCCTCTTCGAGGCTGGCCGCGATTTCCTCTTCGGTCACCGACCGCGACGGGCCGCCATGGATGCCGAACAGGCGCAGCGTGGCATCGGTGCACCACGACAGCAACTTCACGAAGGGCCGGGCCACGAGCGACAACAGCTCCATCGGCGGCGCCACAAGCCGCGCCACCGACTCGGGGTACATCTGGCCCAGGCGTTTGGGGACCAGCTCGCCGAAGATGATGGTCACGAAGGTGATGATCATCACCACCAGGCCCGTGGCCGAAATGCCTGCCGCCTTCTCGCTGATGGTGAACGTGGCGTTGAGCCACACCGACAGCGGCTGAGCAAATGCAGCCTCACCGACGATGCCGTTCATCACGCCGATCGACGTGATGCCGATCTGCACCGTGGAGAGGAACTTGGTGGGGTTGTCGTGCAGGTCGATGGCCGCCTGGGCCCCCGATTCACCGGTCTCGACCATGACCAACAGCCGTGCCTTGCGACTTGCCGTGAGCGCCATTTCAGACATGGCGAACAGGCCGTTGAGCACGATCAGAAAAACGAGAAGCGCGATGTCCATGCGGGGTACGTTGCCAGTGGAATCTGGAACGCACGAAAGAAGAAGGGCACTAGGGTATCAGACCTGCATGACCCTCGTCCCGCCGCCCCGGGCAGAATGCGGGCATGAACTACCTTGCCGGCGACCTCCAAGGCTGCTGCGACGCCCTCGAGCACCTGCTCCAGCGCCTCGACTTTTCCCCCTCCCGCGACCACATCGTCTTCCTCGGCGACCTGGTCAACCGCGGCCCCACCTCATTGCCCACGCTGCGCCGCATCCATCAGCTGGGTGCGTCGGCCAGCTGCCTGCTCGGCAACCACGACCTGCACGCGCTCGCCGTGGCCCACGGCGTGCGCCAACTGCAAAAGGGCGACACGCTGCAGCCGCTGCTCGACGCCCCCGACCGTGCAGCCCTGTTCGACTGGATCCGCCATCAGCCTCTGGCCATTCACCAGCACGGCTGGCTGATGGTGCACGCCGGCGTCGTGCCGCAATGGGACCTCGCCACCACGCTCGCACTCGCAGGTGAAGTACAGAGCCGCCTGCGCGGCCCCGACCTACTCGGCTTCCTCAGCGTCATGTACGGTAACCAGCCCGACCAATGGAGCCCCGACCTGCAAGGCGACGACCGCCTCCGCTTTGCCGTCAACACCCTCACCCGCCTGCGCTTCTGCACGCCCGAAGGCCGGATCGACATGAAGGCAAAGGACGGCTCCGGCGAACCGCCCGAAGGCCTCGTCCGTTGGTTCGAGGCTCCGGGTCGGCTCACACAAGGCGTGCCCATCGCCTTCGGCCACTGGTCCACGCTCGGCCTCATCAACCGCCCCGACCTGCTCAGCCTGGACACCGGCTGCGTGTGGGGCGGCCAGCTCACGGCCGTGCGCATCGACGGTGGGCGGCGTGAGGTGGTCCAGGTCGAGTGCGAGCAAGCGCAAAAACCGGGGTGAGCTTTGGCTCGGCAGGCCAAGCTCAACGCGCTGCGTTTACAATCCGGCCCCAAGGGAAGCGTGGCCGAGCGGTTTAAGGCTGCAGTCTTGAAAACTGCCGAGGGGGTAACCCCTCCGTGAGTTCGAATCTCACCGCTTCCGCCATCATGTTGGCCCCCCACTCGCGTGGCTCCTGCCCTCCGGGGGCTGAGCCAGGCAGTCTCCAAGGCCGTAGACACGGGGGACCATCGCTCTCAGGCGAGGGCTCCCTTTGATTCTCTGAAGCAGCCACTCCTTGCCGACTACGTGTGGCTCCTCCACTCCCAGCCCCGACAACCGTTCGCGAATTTCCCGTGCGACGTCGGCGTCGACGCCCATGCTGGTGATGAAGTAGTAGATCGCCGCCATTTTCTTCGCGACGAGTTCCACCACATGCTCGAGTTCGCCGGCGATGTCTGATGGCCGCAGGCGTTGCTGGCGCTTACTTGAGAACTTGCACTGCACGCTACCGACGACCGAGAACACGGCAGGCCCGTTAGCAAGGAACACGGCGTCTTGACCACCGTCTTGGGCTTCGCGGTACACCGCGACTGTCGTTTTCAGCTCCTCTTCCATCACCTGCGCGCAAAGGTCCTGGAAGGCCTTCCAGCCCAGCGTGTGCAGAGCGAAATCGACGTGATACGACTGGGCCTCAGCGCTCGACATGTGCGCGTCCTTGATGGGTTACTCAGCAACTGGTGCCGAAATATCGAGCTGGGGCAGCGACCGTACGATCTTCATCGTCTCCAAGCTGACGGTGACAACGCGCTGAAATAGCTCCAGCGGATAACGCGGGTTGCCCATGGTCTCGACCGCCCAGTCATTGGCATCGTTGACGATGCCGCTGTCCTTGTCGGTTTTGACACTTTGGCGCTCGACCACCCAGTCGAGGGCCGGTTTGCCGTTGACTATGTAGTCGTAGGCTTCCACGGGGATGCCGGTCAGCGTGATCTTGTCGTTGTAGTGCAGGGTCGTGAGGTCTTTGTCCTTGCCATTCCTGCCGTAACGCATCTTCTCGACGCTGTAGTCGGCGTCGGTGAGCTTCCGGCCGCCGCCATCGATCGCCAACGGGTAGGGCTCGACGTTCTCGTAGTTTAGGTGAAGCTCGGCCAGCTTGCGGCCAGCCTGGGAGAAAGCCAAGAAATCGGTCGACGTCTTTACGCGCGGGATGCGCGGCAGTTCCTTACAGAGGTTGTCGACGAAGCGTTCCCGGTAGTCGGGCGAGTGGAGCAAGCCGTATACGTAGTAAAAGATGTCTTCACGGTCAATGTTCTCACCGCTATACATGGACTGGAAGTACGCAAGACCTTCCGCCGTAATGGCATCGCGGCGCTTTGCTGTTGACGTTCGAGCTAGCGGCTCTGCCTCGCTGAAAAGGGCGGATTGATCAGGACCGGCTTCAGGCTCCGAGCCTTCAAAGAGGTATCGCGGGAAGCATTGCGAGCCCCCTTTCATGGCGGCTACACATAACTCTACGGGGACGTTGGTCATCAGTGCGGTGAAGCCGGAGATGCATCCAGGGCCGGAAACACAGATGGCCAGATTCTCGCTCCCTGCGTTTGGAAAGACGCGCGGCATTTGATAGACCATCTCGTTCAACCGGCGATTGAAATACAGCCACTGCTTGTGGAATGGCCGATAGAGCGCTGCCGTTAGACAGGTTTCGTCAAACGAAATGCCCTTGCCCCGGGCGAGGTCCTGCTTCAGAGCCCGGGTCCAAGCAATCTGCGTTGCATCGGTGCTGATAAAGCCGTCCAACTCCTTGTCCCGCGCCTTCTTACCTAGTCCAGGGTGGGTTCGTTCCATCCGCTGAGACTCTGCGCCATAAAAGGCAATCATTCGCCTAATGTTTGCTGACACTCTGATTTTCGAGGCATTGAAGCTCCACGTATCTCGGCCAGTCGCAACGCCAAGGGTGAAGCTCTCAAAAAGTTTCGGCCCATTGCTCTTCTTATCGCCCATGACAAGGTACTCAGAAAAGCTGCTATCGCGTTGCTTCAACCAGTCTCCATGAGCATCTGGCGTGATGGCATTCCAGCTATCCGCGGCAGTGATGCCGGCAATGCTGCCCAAGGACTCGATTCTTTCGAGCTTTTCAACCTGAGTCAGGTAGTCGCCGATGTCGCAGAAATGAATCTGCCCACTGTGCTTGGCTTCAGGGTTCTTAACCAGTAGCGATACCGCAATCGGAGCGCGACTTCCAAGACCAAATACGTTGCCACCTTCCTTGCGGCGCAGTTCGCCAGACGTGTAGGCATTCCCTCTCAGGTGGAAGACGTAGATGCTGCTGAACTCGTCCGCTAGACACTTTCGCAAGCCGTCCGACGATGTCGAGTTGAGGAAACCTCCATTCGTAACGAATCCAATGACCCCGCTGCTACCTACGCGATCGCTAGCCCATCGGATGGCCCGGATATAGCTGTCATAAATGTTGGGTACCGACGTCTTCTCTGAGCGCCCTGCATACGTTTCAGCGATCCTTGAATCCAAATGGGAGTAGCCAATGTTCTGGTTGTTGTCGTTCGCGGTTTCCTGGCCAACCGAATATGGTGGGTTTCCAATGATGACCCGGATGTCCAACTTCTTCTGCCGCTTGCGCCGCGCACTGTTGTCCACCAGCAGAGCATCAACCAAGTCTTCCTTCTCATACATCTGGAAGGTGTCGGTCAGGCAGATGCCCTCGAACGGCGGGTACTTGCCACCCACGATGCTGTGATAGACCGCCTCGATGTTGATGGCGGCGATGTAGTAGGCCAGCAGCACCAACTCGTTTGCGTGGATCTCGTGTTTGTACTTGTGCGGCAGGTGTTCGGGCGCGATCAGCCCGCTCTGCAGCAGGCGGGTGATGAAGGTGCCTGTGCCGGTGAAGGGGTCGATGATGTGGACGCCCTTGCTGCCGGGGGTCTGACCGAACTCGGTCTCCAGAATGTGGGCGACGCTGTGGATGATGAAGTCCACCACCTCGACTGGCGTGTACACGATGCCGAGCCGCTCGGTCATCCTGGGGAAGGCATTGCGGAAGAACTTGTCGTACAGCTCGACAACGATCTTCTGCTTGCCGGCCGCGTTGTCGATGCCTTGGGCGCGCATCTTCACGCTGTCGTAGAAGCGCTGGAGGGTGTCGGCCTCTTTGTCGAGCCGGTGCTCCTGCAGCACGTCGAGCACGCCCTGCATGGCCAGCGACATGGGGTTGTGCTGGGCAAAGCTGTAGTCTTCGAACAGGGCGTCAAAGACAGGCTTGGTAATAAGGTGCTGGGCCAACATTTCGATGACTTCGCCATCGCTGATGCTGCCGTTCAGGTCGTCACGCAGTTCGTGGGCGAACGCATTGAAGGCTGCCCGCTCCTTCTCGTTGGCCGGGTCTTCAACAATGCCGGTGATGCGGTCGATGTGGGTGCGGGCGATCTTGGCAATGTCGTTGGCCCAGTCTTCCCAGTGGTGGCGGTTGCCCACCTTCTGCACCAGCTTGGCGTAGATGGCCTTTTCGATCTCGCCGATTGCAAATGGCAGGGTGGTCTGGACCTCCTCGCCATAGCGCTTGGGTTCCGGCTCACCGAGGGTGAAGCCGCCCTTGCCTGCGTCCTTGTTCTTCGGCCCCTTCGCCTTCTCCGACTTCTTCTGAATCTTGTCGGTGATGGCGATGACTTCCATCTTGCTGGTGTCTCGCCCGATCAGGTCGAGCTTGTTGACCATCGCATCGAAGCGATCATCGTGTGAGCGCAGCGCCTGCAGCACCTGCCACACCACGGCAAAGGTCTTGTTGTCGCTCAGCGCTTCGTGCGGTTCAACGCCGGCCGGAATGACCACGGGCAGCACCACGTAACCACGCCGCTTGCCGGGCGCGTTGCGCATGACGCGGCCGACCGACTGCACCACGTCCACCTGCGAGTTGCGCGGGGTCAGGAACAGCACCGCATCGAGCGCCGGCACGTCGACACCTTCGGACAGGCAGCGCACGTTGCTCAGGATGCGGCAGGTGTCGTCGGCGGCATCGGCCTTGAGCCACGCGAGCTTGGTTTCCTTTTGGCTGGCGTTCATGCTGCCGTCCACATGGTCGGCTTCGCAGGCCAGCGTTGACGCAGCGTCGTCCTCTTCGGTCGCCTGGTAGGCCTCGACCACCGCCTGGAACATGCCCGCGATGTTCTTGGAGCTGACCTTGTGGGTTTTTGCTCCCTTGCTCACTTCGATGACCTGGCAGAAGGCCACGGCGCGCTTCATGGCCTCGTGGTCGCCGCTCAGCTCCTCGCTGAACCCTGCTTGGCCAAAGCCTTCCAGCAGCCGATGATCTTGGCTGCGTCGTCCACCTTGAGCTGGTTGTCCTGGTCCTTGAGCAGGCTCTGAATGCGGCGGCTGACGTGGGCCTCTTCCACCGACAGCACGATGACCTTGTAGTCCACCAGCAGGCCGCGCCTCACGGCCTCGGAGAAGCTGATGACGTGGAGCTCCTGGCCGTAGAGCGCTTCGTCGTCCATCGAGCACAGCGCCACGCTACCGAGCTCGGCCTTGGCGCTGTCGCCATAGATGCGCGGCGTGGCCGTCATGTAGAGGCGCTTGGCCGACCGGATGAAGGCCGCGTCATGCACCTTGACGAAGCTGCTCTCGTCGTCGTCGCCGAAGGTAGCGCCGGTGGTGCGGTGCGCCTCGTCGCAGACGATGAGGTCAAAGGCGGCTAGGCCATGGGCTTGCTGCGCGCGGCTGATGACGGCGATGGAGTGGTAGGTGCTGAAGACCACGCTCATGTGCGCGGTGTCGTGCCGCTTGGCCATCTCGGTGGCGAGGCGGGCCGGTTCGGTGGTGGCAGGGTAGCGCAGCTCGTGGGTGAAGGTCTGGACGCTGTCGTCGTCCTTCTGGCGCTTCTTGCCGACGTCGCTGTCAGAGCAGACGGCAAAGCTGTGCAGCGGCGTGGTGCTCTCTTGAGTCCACTCGGTCAGGGTCTGCGACAGCAGCGACAGGCTGGGCACCAGGAACAGCACGCGCTTGCCCTTGCCGGCGAGGGTCTCAGCGATCTTCAGGCTCGTGAAGGTCTTGCCGGTGCCGCAGGCCATGATGAGCTTGCCGCGGTCGGCGGTGCTCAGCCCCGACAGCGCAGCGTCCAGCGCCTGCTGCTGGTGGGGTCGAAGCTCTTTCTTGACCTTGAGTACGGGCGCGGCCTTGGGTTGGTACTTGGCCCATTCGATCTGGCTGTTTTCCAGGTCGTTCAGGTCGATCTTGCTGACAGGGGGCTGCTGGTCGCGCAACGCCTCTTCGGCATGCGTGCTCCAGTGATTCGTGGTGCTGACGATGACGCGGTGGGTGAACGGCTTCTTTCCCGACGCAGTGAAAAAGCTGTCGATGTCGCTCTTCTGCAAGCGGTAGTCTTCCGCGTACAGCTTGCACTGGATGGCGTGGACTTCTCCGGTGCCCTGGGTCTTCGCCACAAGGTCGATGCCGGCGTCGCGCTTGTCCAGGCCCTGCAGCGCTGCCCACTCGCTGTAGGTCCAGACCTCACTGTACAGGTCGCGGTAGGTCGCCTCATTGCGAAAGTAGCAAAGGATCAGCTCTTCAAAGTAGGTGCCCTTCTCTCGCTCGGATTGGGAAGACTGGCGGTAGATGTCGAGCAGGGAAGAAAGGGCGGTCATGTCGATCAGCAAGCCTTTGTGGTTCTACTGTGCATTTTGCCCGTCGCCACCTCCTTCTTGTCCGAGAAATCCCGATGAATTGGTCAAGGCCCCGCATGATCGACAAGGGTCAAAATCACTTGCCCCTGGAACCGCCCGCAACTCTTGTCAAGAGCTTTCAAGGGGGCTAGAATTTCAGCTGAGTCGAGAGTGCTGCCCTATGCGGTTCGTTGGACGATTGTTCCACTCGGCTTCCCCACATTGAACGGACCGCATGCGGTCCGTTCGCCTTTGTGGCTTCTTTGGAGTGCTTGTGCATCTCTTGTATCTCGATGAGTCCGGCCACTCTCACGACCCATCCACCGACTTTTTCGTCCTGGCGGGGTTCAGCATCTTCGAACGCTCGACACACTGGCTCGAAGCTGCCATCAACCCCATTGCAGCACGGTTCAACCCCCTATGCCCTGAAGCCATCGAGTTCCACGGTGCGCCCATGCGGGGCGGCAAGGAATACTGGAAAACCATTGCTCCAGCGCAACGCGTCCAAGCTGTCGTCGACATCCTCAACCTGCTGTCGAACCCTCAGCTGAAGCTCAGGGTTTTCGCCTCGGTCATCGAAAAGAAGACCGTGCCGAGGGATGAGGTGCTGACCAAGTCCTTCGAGAACGTGGCGATGCATTTCGACCAGTACCTGGCGAACATGTGGCAGACGCGTCAGGACCCTCAGCGCGGCTTGGTCATCTTCGACAAGACTTCCTACGAGGAGAAGCTGCAAGCCCTGTCGTCGGTCTTCAAGCACCGGGGGCACTCGATGGGCCGGCTGCGCAACTTTGCCGAAGTACCACTCTTCCTTGACTCGAAGGCGTCGCGCCTGATCCAGATGGCCGACCTGATCGCGTATTGGATTTTCCGGTACTACCAAAGCGGCGATGACCGTGGCTTCAAGCTGATCGAGCCCTACTTCCATAGCAACAAGGGCATTCGGCATGGCCTCTGCACCCAGGTGACGCCCGAGTGCGAAGCCCGGTTGGCCGCACTACCGGCCCAGGAACACCCCTTCCCGTCGCCTTCTCCTTCCGGGCCACACCCGTCTGGCGCGATGGCGCCCGACGTCGCCGCGGCTGTGCTGGACGTCAGGGTCACCTCGACTTCGGCGACCTTGATCATCCCACCAGGCGACTGAACCCCGGAGCACTCGCTGTCCTGGCACCTTGCGCCCAGGATGGCGGCTACCTCACCCCTGAAAGTTCCCACATGTGCGAAGCGTCAGCGGAATCGCTTCGTTGCCGGTCACGATCGCCCCCTCGCCAGCCGTGAATGAAGGATCAGCTCCTGCGGAATGGGCTGGACCGTTTTTGGCGGACAGGCGCGGACTGAAACCGCGCCGGATCGAACGACTGCCGCTGGGCCAGAAGCTCGTCCCCATCGATTCGGTCGGCCAGGGCAGCGATGTCCTGCGCAGACACGCCTGCGTCTGCGAAGTGCTCCTTCCAGGTGTCCACCACATCGATGACCGACGCCACCAGACTGGCCGCATCGGAGGGACGAAGCCCAAAGGCATCGCATTGCGACATGGCGTTGTCGAGCGTGGACTCGCGGCCTTGGGCGCCACAGATGAACTCCTGGTAGCCCTGGCCTGAGTTGGTCGGCAGCACGTCGTAGGCGGGTGCCAGTCTCAACCGGCCGTGCCCTGTCGGCTTGACGACCAGCAGGGAGTGGTTCTTCTCGTGGTCGTCCGTGTTGTCGATGAGGATGTTGAAGACCATGCGCGCGAAGAGCTCGCGTGCATCGCGCTGGTGGGTGTCGTTATCGGTGATGCCGACGCGGCGCAGGATGCGGGCCAGCGCGGGGTAACCCATGTCGGGCTCCGCACCCGATGGCGTGGCGGCGCGGATGGCTGTGGCTGCCGAGATGCTGTGGATGCGCCGACCGGCCTCTCGGTCGAAGCGGCGGATGGCCACCGCATTGGCGCCATCGAGACGAATCACCTGCGTTCGGGCCACCGTGATACCGGCCCGCTCGGCGAGTGTCATGGTGGCGTGCTCGATGAGCGGCGTGTCGACCGGCTCGTTGTTGAAGAACTTGATGACCCACTGCTCGCCGTCGATGTCGATGAGCGCCTTGGGCTTGGCGCCGCCGAGCGGGCTTCCTCCGCCCGCGATGATTCGCGCCTCGAGGGCGGTCAGCGGTTCCGAGGCTTCGATCTTGGCGGCCACCTCGCTGAGCTGCTGCGCGTCGGCCAAGCGCGGCAGAGGCCCGCCATCCCGCGGCTGGTAGGTGTCAGGCGACAAGGACACACCCAGGGCGCCGAACCGGTCGTCGCCTGCGAAGTACAGGTACTCCATGAGGCTCAGGCGCTTCGGTTTTTCGACGAAGCGGATGACCTTTTCACCCCAGCGGTCCGGCCGCGCGTCATCGACCGCGCCGACAGCCCGCTGGGCGTCTGC
>JBEGTX010000082.1:0-4853 GCA_041179165.1 Pseudomonadota bacterium
TGCCGACGAGGTTGGTCAGCGCGCGGGCTTCCGACATGAAGCGGTCGATGCCGAGGATGAGCGCCAGGCCGGCGACGGGCACCGTGCCCACCGCCGACAGCGTGGCCGCCAGCACGATGAATCCGCTGCCGGTGATGCCCGCCGCGCCCTTGGACGTGAGCAGCAGCACGGCCAGCAGCGTGAGTTGCTGGGTCAGCGTCATGGGGGTGTTGGTGGCTTGGGCAATGAACACGGCCGCCATGGTCAGGTAGATCGACGTGCCGTCGAGGTTGAACGAGTAGCCGGTGGGAATCACCAGCCCGACCACCGACTTGCGCACGCCGAGGTTCTCGAGCTTGGCCATCATGCGCGGCAGTACCGACTCGGACGACGATGTGCCGAGCACGATCAGCAGTTCTTCCTTGATGTACTTGATGAGCTTCCATACCGAGAAGCCGTGGATGCGAGCAATGGTGCCCAACACCCCGAAGATGAAGATCAGGCAGGTGATGTAGAAGGTGGCCATCAGCATGCCGAGCGACAGCAGCGAGCTGACGCCGTACTTGCCGATGGTGAAGGCCATCGCGCCGAACGCACCGATGGGCGCCACCTTCATGATGAAGCCCACCATGCTGAAGAGCACGTGCGAGCTTTTCTCGATCATGTCGAACACCTGCGTGCCGCGGCCGCCGAAGCAGTGCAAGGCAAAGCCGAACAGCAGCGAGATCAGCAGCACCTGCAGGATGTCGCCTTTGGCGAACGAGTCGACCAGCGTGGTCGGGATGACGTTCATCAGAAAGTCGGTGGTGCTGGTCATCTTGCCCGGACCGGTGTAGGCCGACAGGGCCTTGGTATCGAGCGTGCTGGCATCGATGTTCATGCCGTTGCCAGGCTGCACGATGTTGATCACCACCAGGCCCACCACCAGCGCGATGCTGCTGACGACTTCGAAGTAGAGCAGGGCCAGACCGCCGGTCTTGCCGACCTTCTTCATGTCTTCCATGCCCGCGATGCCGATCACCACCGTGCAGAAGATCACCGGCGCAATCATCATCTTGATCAGCTTGATGAAGCCCTCGCCCAGCGGCTTCATGGCCGCGCCGACCTCGGGGTAGAAGTGGCCGAGGGCCACGCCGATGACGATGGCGGTGATGACCTGGACGTACAGCGATTGGCAGAGTCGTTTGGCGGACATGGCGGGTCTCCTGTGGGGCGGCGGCGGGCGTCGTCGTCGAGAGGCGGGCGGTGCACGCCCGAGGCGGGCCGGTGGCGGCAGTTCAGTGCTGCACCCCTGGCCTGCAATGACTGTCTCGCAAATCGAAGACCTTGGATGCCGCATTTCTACGTACGGCCTGTGGGGTCCGTGCACATCTGTAGACACGTCTGTGGCCGTGCTGAAAACGGCCCGTTTCAGCGGCTTTCTGCTGGCGGAACCGCCTGGCCCCGTTGAGACTGATTCTCATTAAGGTAGACTCGGTGATCGGCGCGCATCCGGCTGACGCGCCTTGCTGCGCATGCACGCTGCCCCCGAGCGCGCCCCGCGGCCGCCTGAGAAGTCCATGAATTCACCTCTGCACAACCCCCGCCGGTCCTACTGGCTCAAGACGCTCCACCAGTGGCACTGGATCAGCTCGGCCGTGTGCCTGGTGGGCATGCTGTTGTTCAGCGTCACCGGTATCACGCTCAACCACGCCGCACAGATCGAGTCGAAGCCCGAGGTCACCTCGCGCAAGGCAATCCTGCCTGATGCGCTGCGCGCCGAACTGTCGGCCCTCCAGCCTGCCAAGGGCGCTGCGCTGCCGATGGCAGCGCAGCGCTGGGCGGCCGAGGCCTTGTCGGCGAAGGTGGGCGATGCCGCGGCCGACTGGTCGGCCGAAGAGATCTACGTGGCCCTGCCGCGTCCGGGTGGCGACGCCTGGTTGCGCATCGACCGCGAAAGCGGCGAGGCGGAGTACGAGCTCACGCAACGCGGGTGGGTGTCCTATTTCAATGACTTGCACAAGGGCCGCCACACCGGCACAGCCTGGAGCTGGTTCCTCGACATCTTTGCAGTGGCCACGCTGCTGTTCTCGGTCACCGGCTTGTTCATCCTGAAGATGCACGCCACCAACCGGCCCAGCACCTGGCCCATCGTGGGCCTGGGGTTGGTGATTCCGCTGGTGCTGGCGCTCTTGTTCATCCATTGACGGAGCGCTGCTGACCGGCCTGTGCCGTTCGGGTCGCGTTCGGATCGTTCACCCCCGCGTTTTCATCGCACCCAGATGTCTCTTGCCCTGATCGAGTCCATCTCCATGCTGCTTGCCTTGTCGCCCAGCCTGCGCCAGGCCTCACCTGCCACGAGGCGGTGTTCGCCATGAGGCGCGTGCTCGTGCCCTCAGGCATCGATGGTGCGGGGCCGGCGCTCGGTGGGCAGTTGCATGCGATGCGGGGCCTGACCATGGGCACCAGCTGGTCGGTGCGCCTGGTGGGTTCGCGGTCATTGAACCTGACATTGCTCCAGCGACATGTGCAGCAGACGTTGGACCAGGTGGTGGCCGAGATGAGCACCTGGCTCGACACCTCGGACCTGAGCCGATTCAACCGCGCCCCGGCAGGTCATGCGCAGGTGCTGCCGGCCGACTGCTTCGAGGTGCTGCAAACCGGCCAGGCCGTGGCGCGCGCCAGCCAGGGGGCGTGCGATCCCACCGCCGGCGCGCTCGTGGACCTCTGGGGGTTCGGCCCCACGGGCCGGCACGACCAGCCCGGCTTCGTCCCACCCACGTCGGCGGACATCGAAGCTGCACGCGCACGTTGCGGCTGGCAACTGCTCCGCATCGATGAAGCCACATCCACGGTCTGGCAACCTGGCGGGCTGCGGCTCGACTTCTCGGGCATCGCCAAGGGCTTCGGCGTGGACCAGGTGGCGCGCGAGCTCTCCACGCAGGGTGTGCGCGATTTTCTGGTGGAGGTGGGCGGCGAGCTGCGGGGCGCCGGCATGAAGCCCGACGGCCAGCCCTGGTGGGTGGCGTTGGAAATGCCGCCCGGTGTGCAGGTTCAGGGCCAGGATCCCGCCGAAGACAACGAAACCCTCGTCGCGCTGCACGGCCTGTCGGTGGCCACCTCGGGCGACTACCGGCGTTTCTTCGATTGGGAGGCACAGCGCCACTCGCACACCATCGATCCCCGCACCGGACACCCCGTGCAGAACCGTGTGGCCTCCGTCACCGTGCTGCATGCCAAGTGTGTGCTGGCCGATGCCTGGTCCACGGCACTCACCGTGCTGGGGGTGGATGCGGGCCTGGCGCTTGCCGATGAACGCGGGCTCGCGGTGCGTTTTCTCCAGCGCGCTGATGACGGGCAGGTGAGCGAACACCTGAGTCGCGCCTTCGAGGGGCTTGCATCATGAGCCTGCCCAGCTGGTATGCGGAGCTGCTGCGCCCGGGCGCAGCAGCGGTTGTGATCGCGGCTTATCTGGTGTTCTGCGCGGCCATGGCCGGCACGCAATGGGCCAAGCGCCGTCGCGCCCGCTACCGTACGACGGTGCCGGCCGATGGCCGCGCGCCTTTGCTCATCGCCTATGCCAGCCAGACGGGCTTCGCCGAGCAGCTGGCCACCCACACCGCGGGCTTGCTGCAAACGGCCGGTGTGCCCGCTCGCCTTGTCACCTTGTCGGAAATCGGTGCCGCCGATCTGGCGCAGGCCGAGCGGGCGCTCTTCATCGCGAGCACCTGCGGTGAGGGCGACGCGCCCGACAACGCCTCGCTGTTCGTGCGGCGGGTCATGTCCGAGAAAGTCTCGCTGAGCCACCTGCATGTGGGCGTGCTGGCCCTGGGCGACCGCGAGTACACCCACTTCTGCGCGTTCGGGCAGCGGCTCGATGCCTGGCTGCGCGAGTCCGGCGCCCAGCCCCTGTTCGATCGCATCGACGTTCACAATGCCGACGCCGAGGCCCTGGCCGACTGGCAACACCAGCTCAGCCATGTGGCCGGTACCACCGACCTGCCCGACTGGCAGGCCCCGGCGTGGCAGGCATGGCGGCTTGCCGCACGCCGCCATCTGAATCCGGGCAGCGCAGGCGGGCCGACCTTTCATCTGGAACTCGAGCCTGCCGATGGCACGCTGCCCGAGTGGCAAGCGGGGGACTTGGTGCAGGTCTCGCCGCCGGCCGACCCCGATCGCCCGCGTGAATACTCCATCGCCTCGCTGCCCACCGAGGGCCGCGTGCAGCTGCTCGTGCGCCAGGAACGGCATACCGACGGCCAGCTCGGGCTCGCGTCGGGCTGGCTCACGTGGGGGGCGGCCGTGGGTGACGTGGTGCAGCTCCGCTTGCGGCCTCATGGCAACTTCCGCCAGACCGGAAACGAGGCGCGGCAGCTCATCCTCATTGGCAATGGCACCGGCCTGGCCGGCTTGCTCGGCCATGTGAAGGCCCGCGCGGCGGTGGGGCGTCCGCCGTGCTGGCTGCTCTTTGGTGAACGGCAGGCGGGTCACGATGCCTATCACCGGGACCTCATCGAGCAGTGGGTGGGACAAGGGGTGCTGGCCCGGGCCGATCTGGTGTTCTCGCGCGATCACCCCGAGCGTCTGTACGTGCAGCATCGCCTGCTGGCTTTGAGGCACGACGTGCTTCGCTGGGTGGACGAAGGGGCTGCCATCTATGTGTGCGGCAGCCTGGAAGGCATGGCCGGTGCGGTGCACGCCGCGCTGGGCGACATCCTCGGCGAGGCGGGGCTGGACCGCCTGATGGAAGAAGGCCGTTACCGGCGAGACGTCTACTAGGAGCCTGTCGGACTTGGAAAGCGTCGGCTGCAAATCGACCGCAGCGGTCCATTTTTCACCGTCTTTTTGTCCCATAGCGGGGCTATGGGCCTGCAAATCCGGCAAAAACTGTCCTC
>JBEGTX010000083.1:0-5466 GCA_041179165.1 Pseudomonadota bacterium
TTCCTGCTGGCCGCGGGCTACCCCATCGGCAAGTCGCTGGCCGAACCCGATCTGGTGAACGAAGCCAAAGCCGTGATCGAGGCCATGAAGGCGCGCGGCGCCGCCGTGCCTATTCCGGTGGATGTGGTGACGGCCAAGACCTTCGGCGCTGATGCGGTCGCAACCATCAAGGCCTCGGCCGATGTGGCCGCAGACGACCTCATCCTCGACATCGGCCCCGACACCGCCGCCTTGCTGGCTGCACAGATCAAGGCCGCCGGCACCATCGTCTGGAACGGCCCGGTCGGCGTGTTCGAGCTCGATGCCTTCTCGCATGGCACCGAGACCATCTCGCGCGCCATTGCCGAGTCGAGTGCGTTCAGTATCGCGGGCGGTGGCGACACGCTGGTCGCCATTGCCAAGTACGGCATCGAGAAGGACGTGGGCTACATCTCCACCGGCGGCGGTGCGTTCCTGGAAGTGCTGGAAGGCAAGACCCTGCCGGCCTTCGAGATCCTGCAGAAGCGTTTTGCCTGATATGGTGAAGGGCGGGCAGCTTGGCGTGCCCGCGAGGGTGGGCCCCCGTTGGGGCACCACCGGTTTGTCTCAGGTGCACCGCGCCTGTCTGTTTGCTGAGTCCTGATCGCCCGGAGTTTCCATGCCACGCGCCACCAAAATCGTTGCCACCCTCGGACCTGCCTCCAGCTCGCGTGAGGTGCTCGAAAAAATGATCCGCGCCGGCGTGGACGTCGTGCGGCTCAATTTCTCGCACGGCAAGGCGCAAGACCACATCGACCGCGCCATGCTCGTGCGCGAGGTCGCCAAGTCTGTCGGCCGCGAGGTCGCCATCATGGCCGACCTGCAGGGCCCGAAGATCCGCGTCGGCAAGTTCGAGGGCGGCAAGACCGAACTCATCCCCGGCCAGAAGTTCGTGCTCGACGCCACCATGACGGAGCTCGGCACCAACGAGCGCGTGGGCCTCGACTACAAGGAGCTGCCGCGCGACGTGCGCCCTGGCGACACGCTGTTGCTGAACGACGGCCTGCTGCGCCTGGTGGTCGACTCGGTGCAGGGCGAGGCCGTGCACACCACCGTCATCATCGGCGGCGAGCTGTCCAACAACAAGGGCATCAACAAGGCCGGTGGCGGCCTCACGGCGCCGGCGCTCACGGCCAAGGACATGGACGACATCAAGACGGCCATGAGCTTTCAGTGCCAGTACCTGGCCATCAGCTTTCCCAAAAGCGCAACCGACATGGAGATGGCGCGCCAGCTGGCCAACGTGGCCGGTGAACCCTGGCGCCACAAGCCGGCCCTCATCGCCAAGATCGAACGCACCGAGGCCATTCCTGCACTCGAAGCCATTCTCCGCGCGAGTGACGGCATCATGGTCGCGCGTGGCGACCTGGCCGTTGAAGTGGGCGCAGCCGCCGTGCCGGCGCTGCAAAAGCGCATGATCAAGATGGCGCGCGAGATGGACCGTGTGGTCATCACCGCCACACAGATGATGGAGTCCATGATCGTCAACCCGGTGCCCACCCGCGCCGAGGTGAGTGACGTGGCGAACGCGGTGCTCGACGGCTCCGACGCTGTGATGCTCAGCGCCGAAACCGCAGCCGGCCGTTACCCGGTCGAGACGGTCGAGATGATGGCTGCCATCTGCGTGGAGTCTGAAAACTCCGAAGAGATCTCGCTCGACAACAGCTTTGCCAACAAGAAGTTCGGCCGCATCGACCAGTCGATCGCCATGGGCGCGTTGTTCACTGCCTACCACCTCGGCTGCAAGGCCATCCTGGCCCTCACCGAGTCGGGCTCCACCGCACTGTGGATGAGCCGCCAGAAAATCCACGTGCCCATCTACGCACTCACGTCGCAGCTGGCCAGCCAGCGCCGCATGACGCTTTACCGCAACGTGTCGCCCATCCTGATCCCGAGCTTCACCGACCGCGACGAGGCCCTGCGCCACGCCGAACTGCTGCTCATCGAGATGGGTGTGCTGAAGCCGGGTGACACCTACGCCATCACTTGCGGTGAGCCGATGGGTTATCCGGGTGGAACCAACATGCTCAAGGTCAACCGCGTGGGGTGAGTCGGTATGTCACAGGGTACGCGAAGGACTCTTCAGTACCTCGAACAGCGGTTCGAGTTTGAAGCCGCGGCAGGCGGAGCGTACGCTGGTCGCCTTCTGCTGAGCGTTGAAGACAGGGAGTTGCTGCGCCGCTTGCAAGAAGCCGAGGCCGAGGACTGGTACTTGGATCAGCATGGTGAGCGCCTTGCCGAAGAAGCATTGTTCACACGCTCCCCCTGGAGTGAGCAGCGGAGTGATGGTCGGATCAAACTTCTCATCAGGTCGTTGAACCTGATGACGGGTGAAGCCAGATTCAGCGCGCCGGAGACCTACGAAGGTGAAACCTGGGCTTGGTTGCGAGGCCGCTAATCCGCCTCAATCGTATTTGATCGAGATCCCGGTCACATAAAGCGAATCGCCTTTGCGCAGATTCAACCCCGGATCGCTGTCATGCCGATACGTCATGCCGGCCGTCATGCTGATGCTTGAGTTGATGGCCACCGACACGCCGGCGTCGAACACCACCCGGTATTGCTGCCCGTCCTTCAGGTTCGGAAAGATGCCGAGCTTCTGTCGCAATGACGTGGTCTCGGTGACTTTGTGCGTGGACGACTCGCTCACCACCCCTTCCACGCGGCCGTAGCTGGTGCGCAAGGCCCCTGCCACTTGGGCGGCATTCACGTAGCGGTCTTCGGTGTAGCCGAAGCCGCCGGAGATGTCCCACGAGTTGTTGTCGGTGCGGAACACGTGGTAGCCCAGGCCGCCGTAGGTGGACAGCCGCGAGTCGATGTTGGCGGTGCGGTCGCGCAGGTAGTCGATTTTCCCGAAGCCGAAGGTGCTGCGGGTGATGTCAAGATCGTATTGCGCGCCGACGGCACCATTGGCCCCAGTGACCTTTTCGTTGGCTTCTGCGTACAAAGCGCGACCCGCGATGTTGAGCTTGCTGCTGTCGGTGATGCGCACCGCCTCGGCCGTGATGTTCAAGCTTGCCGACTTGGAGTTGCCCGAGCTCTTGGTGCCACCCAGGCCGGCTGCAAAGCGCCACTCGACATCGCGGTCGGGCTGGCGCGGCGCGGCGTTGATCAAGGTGGGTCGCACGATGGGCTCGCTGCTGACGGGCGGGAGATTTTGCGCGGCGGCATGGCCGACGGCACCCAGGGCCGTCACGGAAAGTGACACGGCGGCAAGGACGAACGAAACGCGGCGAGACATGGCCGACTCCTGCTTTCAAATGAGACAAAGTCCCACGCGCCATGCACGGGGACCCGCCACTATAGGCAGTCTTCTGGAAAACCCTGAACGGCAAGCCCCAGCATCACGACGGACTATTCAGCCGGCGGGCGCGATGTGTGTCAGGTGCTCAGCGGTGGATGCTGTTCACCATGGCCGCCACGGCGGGCGACATGTTGATGGGCACGAGGTCGAGCTGTTCCAGTGTGCCGGCCTGCACGCGGAACAGTTCATCGGCAAAGCCGTGGCCGATGAGGGACACGCCGCCGAAGTCCACATCCACGCGGCGGAACGACTGCAGACGTGCGGCCACACGGCGGGCCTGGGCGCGAGACGCCAGCTCGGCCTGGTCCGAGGCCAGCAGGCACAGCGGCACCACGGTGCGCTCGAAGCCCACGCCTTCGCCGTCGAGGCTGTAGGCCTGCAGAACCGAGTCGATGGTGCGGGAGGTGTCGAGTGAAATGGCGGCGTAGACCGAGGTGCCCTGATGGTTCAGCGGGCGGCCAGGCTGCCAGCCGAGCGGCTCCCACTCCCGGCGCTGGAAAGCCGCGCCGTTGGCATGCAGGTCGAACACATCGGCCATGCGCGCCGTGAAAAAGAGGCCGCGGCCGGTGTGGCAGATGGGGGCGGTGGTGAGCTTGCCCTTGCTGAGCTCGAGCATGGCGAGCGTGGGGTCGTCGATGGCGAAGTGCTCTTCGATGGTGTCGAACACCCCGCGTCCGTTGTCGGACACCAGCAGCTGCGCCTGGGTGGGGGTCTGCCGCAGCGAGACCGTCACGCGGCTGCCGCCACTGTGGTCCGCGGCGTTGTTCACCAGTTCGTAGAAGGCATGCTGCACCATGCGGTGCACGGCGGTCGGTAGCGTGAAGAAGGGGGCGAAATCGCGCAGCCAGGGCAGGTCTTCCTGCAGTCCCTGGAGGTCGTAGTGCTGTACCACCTGGCGCAGCAGGCCAGGGCGGTGGTGGGGGCGTCGCGGTGTACCGTCGCGCACCAGCCACTGGGCTTCGACCAGGCGCTGCAAAGCCTTGTTGGCCGTGGGCCTGGTCACGCCCGTGCGCTCGGCCACGTGGCGGGCGAGGTCGTGCGGATGGGCCACGGCAGCGGCCGTGATCCACGAAGAGAGCGCGTGTGAATTCAGTCGTGCCATGTTGTTTCCCCAACGTAGGGAGCCAGTGTCGGCCGGCACGGCCTGGACCTTGAGCGGGAAAAACAGGCAAATCCGACCGTATTTCCGCGCATTGGCGCTGAACACCCCGCGGACGGGGGAGGCCGTGCCTGCCTCCCGGCGGGGGCTGGCGCGCATGCCGCCGGTACAATTCGTGCATGCCGGTGCGCTGACGGAATCCTCGCGCCCGCCCCGAATTTCTCCCGTTTATCAGCCTCTTTCAATCACTTCCAGGACTTCATCATGCCTCTCGTTTCAATGCGACAGCTGCTCGACCATGCAGCAGAACATGGCTACGGCATCCCCGCCTTCAACGTCAACAACCTTGAGCAGGTCCAGGCCGTCATGCAGGCCGCTGATGAGGTCGGTGCGCCGGTCATCCTGCAAGCCAGCGCGGGTGCCCGCAAGTACGCCGGCGAAGCCTTCATCAAGCACCTGATCCAGGCTGCCGTCGAGGCCTATCCCCACATCCCGCTGGTGATGCACCAGGACCACGGCCAGACGCCCGCCATCTGCCAAGGCGCAATCGACCTGGGCTTCGGCTCGGTCATGATGGACGGCTCGCTGCGCGAAGACGGCAAGACGCCGGCTGACTTCGACTACAACGTCGAGGTCACCCGCAAGGTCGTGCAACTGGCGCACAAGGTCGGCGTCACGGTCGAGGGCGAACTTGGCTGCCTGGGCAACCTGGAAACCGGCGAAGCCGGTGAAGAAGACGGCATCGGCGCCGAGGGCAAGCTCGACCACAGCCAGATGCTAACCGACCCCGAAGAAGCCGCCATCTTTGTGCGCGAAACGCAGCTCGACGCACTGGCCATCGCCATCGGCACCAGCCACGGCGCCTACAAGTTCACGCGCAAGCCCACGGGCGACATCCTGGCGATTTCGCGCGTCAAGGAAATCCACAAGCGCATCCCGAACACCCACCTGGTGATGCACGGCTCGTCGAGCGTGCCCCAAGACCTGCTGGCCATCATCAACCAGTACGGCGGCAAGATCAAAGAGACCTACGGCGTGCCGGTCG
>JBEGTX010000084.1:0-2635 GCA_041179165.1 Pseudomonadota bacterium
CGATCGCCTGGGGATGCCCAGGCTCTCATGACCTCAAACTCTCGAACCGCCCGGTGCGGACCCGCACGCCGGGTGGTGTGGCAGGGGTGCCTCCTAAAATGGAGGCCCCCTATGCCGATGCAGAGGCATGTCTGCGACGGCAGCTTCAGCCCGCCATCAGCTTGGCCATGCGGTGAGCCGAACGTGAGTTCTGCGCAATCACCTTCAGTACCACCACCAACGCTGGGCCGAGAAACAGACCCCAGACGCCCCACAGTGCACCCCAGAAACACAAGCCGATGAACACGGCTGCCGGGTTCATCTTGGCTGCGCGGCTTTGCAACCAGGCCGTCATGGCGGTTCCCACCAATGTGGACAACACCACGACGAAGGCCGCCATGCCGATGGCCGAACCGAAGGTGCCGTGGACGAGGAAGGTTTCGGCGGCACCCATGGCGGTGAGCAGTGCCATGCCGAGGTAGGGAATGACGTGCAGCACGGCCGCGGTCACGCCCCACATGGCTGCATCGGGCAGGCCCGACATGGCGAACACGATCCAGACCGTCACGCCGATGACGGTGTTGGTGACCAGCAGCACGCCGGCATACAGCCGAATCTGACGACCGCATTCCTCGAGACCACGCTCGGCGCGCATGCGGCCGTGGGCGGAGTGTCCCCACAGGTTCACGAAACGGTCAGCCAGGCGAGCCCCGCCAGACAGCACGAAGAATGCAACGAACAGGATCACGGTGAGGTCGGCCGCGAACTTGAACAACACGGTGGAGCCGCTCTTGGCGGTTTCGCGCAGCACGACCGTTGCGCCTTCAGTGATGGGCGTGGTGCCGGCAGCAGGTGTCGGGGTTGCGCGTGGGCGCTGGCGCATCGCCGTGCCGTTGGCCACGCTCTGTGCCGCGCGGTCGAGCTGTTGGAGCGCGTCCCGCGAGCGCTTGAGCACGGAGTCGGCGTCGGGCTCGGTGTGGGCGATCTGGTCGGCCATCAGAGAAATCATGGCCGGGCTCCGGTCGATCATCCGCAGCACCTGGCCGCCAAAGGCCCAGGTGGCGCCGGTCACTCCGCCCAGGAACAGGCCCAGCGCAATCAGCACTGAAATCACGCGCACGCGGAAAAGCCGCTCCAGCAAGGTGACGGCTGGCGCCAGCAGCAAAGTCAGCATCAGGCCAGCGGCCACAGGCACCAGGAAGCGCTGTCCCCACCACAGCACAGCCACCACGGCGATGGCGGCGAGCACGGTGGTTGCAGTAGACGAGCGAGGTGTTTCTTCCAGCGGGGCCGTTGAAGACAGCGTGGCATCGGCCGGGCCGGCATCGGCCAGCGGGTCGGTAGTCGCCAGAGCAGGATCGCTGGGCACGGACTCCGCGGTGGCTGCAGACGCAGAGGCACGTGATGCGCCGCCACTGGCGGGCTCCGCCGCATCGGCAGCGGCGAGGGCAGGGATGGGAAATGGCGTGGACATGGGTCGAATGAGATTTGGTGGTCGCGACGACGATCAACGGCAAATCAGGCTTTCAACGGCACAAAGCGCGCATCCCCCAAGGGAAGCGCGCTTTGTCAGTGGTCACGGCACGTGTCGGCACTGCCCTGAATCACTGTCATCGTGCGGAGCCATGTGCGGTGCCGGCGGCATCACCGAACGCGGCTGCGCGACGATGTTCAGCTCAAGGACGGACGCTGATGTCGTTCTTGACGTACTTGACGCCATGCACCTTGCGAGCGATCTGCTCGGCTGTGGCACGTTCGGTTTCGTTCTTGGCGAAGCCCGACAGTTGCACAGTGCCGTTGAGCGTTTCGACCTTGATGGACGAAGCAGCAACGTCCTTGTCTTCAACGAACTTGGCCTTCACGGCCGTGGTGATGGTGGCGTCGTCGACGTACTGGCCCACGGTGGACTGGTCACGGGTGACAGCACAGCCGGTCGTGGCAAGCAGAGCGACAGCGGTAACAACGGCGGCGAGGGTGTTGCGAACAATCATGTTGAATCTCCTGGTGGTTCAAAGAATGAGCCGTGTGCACCGAGGTGCGGTATCACGGCAAGAGGGCGGGTGGTTGTTCAACGAAGGGCCCCCACCCAAATGGGCCGATCTGATTGGGTGGCTCATTGTCTGAGCCACCCGACGAAGCTATTTCTTGCTGATCGCTTTGACACCGAACACGGCCAACAAGGCGACCACGGCGAAAAGGATCAAAAAGGTCACGAAGAGGAATTTGGCGATGCCTGCAGCACCTGCAGCCACGCCCGAGAATCCGAGCACACCAGCGATGAGTGCCACGACAGCGAAGATCAAAGCCCATTTCAGCATCACAATCTCCTTGGTCAGAGCCTGCGGCGGGAAGCCGCAGAGGCGATGAATGAACTGTAAAACCCGGACCTGTGGCCAACCATCAGACGCGTGCGTGCGCCGATGTAGGACGGCACCGGGAAGAACTTCCGACCATCACGATGTCTTGATCGGTCGATGTGTGCGGGGGCCTCACTCGACAATGAAACGGCCAAAAAAAAGCGCGCCGAAGCGCGCTGAAAGACCTGGCCGGGGGATACAACAAGACGGGGGGTGCCCTGTTGACGGCCGGTCGTTGGGGATGGGGTTGCGGGATGTCTGATCAGTGCAGTACGGGTTCGGGCCGTGCCGCGGAGGAT
>JBEGTX010000085.1:0-10661 GCA_041179165.1 Pseudomonadota bacterium
GCCCGCGCCGGCGAGCAAGGCCGTGGGTTCGCCGTGGTGGCGGCCGAGGTGCGCGACCTGGCCACCCGCGCCGACAAGCTGTCGAAAGACTACCGCAGCAACCTGTACAAGAACGACCTCATCACCGGCAGCACCTTCCAGGACCTGCAGGCCGGCGGCAAGATGATTGCCGGCGCCCTCAACGAGCTGCGCCTGCTCAATGGCAAGACACGCCAGAGCGTGATGGTGGAGGTCGCATGACGACCGTCCAGATCAGGAGCACGCCATGAGCGGCGACGCCAAGACCATCAGTGACCGGGCCTGCACCGGGCTCGACCACTTTGTGGCCGTGTCGGCCAAGAGCGCGCTGGCCGCGTCGGGCAACGACTGCCCGGTCACGCCCACCGAACACGCTGACGCCAACGAAAAGAAGGTCGCGATGCTGACCGTGTCCTCGTACATGTTCCGCGCACTGCTGTTCATCCATTTCGATGCCAACCTGGTCACGCGGGAGCACTTCGCGAGCTTGGAAAACGTGCCCCTCGACGACATGGATGGCGAACGGTTTCTGGACGCGGTGATGGAGCGCGGCAACCTGTGTTGCGGCGCATTCAACCGGGAATTGGCCGTCTTTTTCCCGCATACCGGCATGTCCACGCCTTGTATTCTGGACAGAATCTCTCTTGAACACGTGCAGGCGCTGAAACCCGCGCTCACCCGCCACTACCGCGCCGAACCATCGCCTGGTGTGGTGCTTCACATGACGCTCGCGCTCTGCGCCTTTGCAGACCTCGACTTTCCCTTTGAACCCCGAGCCGTGGAAGAAGAAGACACGGCTGGCGAACTGGAGATGTTTTGATGACCGCTGAGAATTCGACGCTTGTCAGCAAGGTGCTTGTCCTCGACAGCGATGACGCCGAGCGCGACAACATCAAGGCCTTCTGCGATGCCAACGGGCTGGTGGCCGTCAAGGCGCAGGCAGACAACGCCTTGGCCGTGTTGCGTTCGAACGTGGACCTCGGTGCCATCCTGCTGTCCGAGTGCTACAGCGAATGCGGCGGCCTTGCCGCAGGGCGCGCCATTCATCGCGTTCGCCCAGAACTTCCCATCTTCCTGCGCCGCACATCGACGCCCAACCTGGACGACTTCTCTGAAGCCGACCAGCGTGTGTTCCGTGCGGCCTACACCAGCAACACCATGCACCTGCTGCGTGATGCCATCGGCGTCTCGCTGTTCAGCCGGGCCTATCCCAACGCTCTCGTGCGCGGCATCACCGAGGTCACGAAATCGGCCATCGAAGGCCAGTTCAAGCATGTGTCGGTCGAACACGAGGCACCTTGCCTGGTGAAAGACCGCATCATCTTCGGCGAGCTGTTCAGCATGATTCCGCTGGAGAGCAGCTGGTGCCGCGGCTACATGATGCTGCAGAGCGAAGAGCAGCAGCTGCTGTCTTTCCTGTCGACCGAGGCCTTCGGCCCCAGTGTTGAAGGTGAAGAAGCCAACTTCCGCGAGATCAACAACCTGCTGGGTGAAACCACCAACATGGTGTGGGGCGCGTTCAAGAACCGTTTCATCATCGACGCGCCCGACAGCAACCGCTTGTCCCAGGTGCCGATCATCGTGAACCATCGCCACCGCTACATCTCGTTCGGCTCGGAAGACCCGTTGCTGTGCGTCAAGTACCGCCTGTTCGACCGGCGCGATCCGTCGCGCGAGTCCATCGTGCTGTACCAGTGGTTCGCTTTCAGCCTGGCCTGGAGTCCCGACAAGTTCAAGGAAAACCTGCCATCGGTCGAGTCGCTGTTCGACTCGGGCGAGCTTGAGCTGTTCTGATTTCTCTTTCACCCCCTGCACATTCATTCAAGAGGTAAACATGGCCCAGATCCTGGTAGTCGACGACTCGAGCACCGTGCGCAACGAAGTGAGCGAATTCCTGAAGAAGAGCGGCCTCGTCGTCTCGACGGCAGTGGACGGCCGAGACGGCCTGACCAAGCTGCAAGGCGATCCGCAGATCAAGCTCATCGTCAGCGACGTGAACATGCCCAACATGGACGGCCTGACCATGGCCGAAAAGATCCGCAGCGAGCTGAACAACCAGACCGTCAACATCGTGATGCTGACCACCGAGAACTCGCCCATCATGAAAGAGCGCGGCAAGGCGGCTGGCATCAAGGGCTGGATCGTGAAGCCTTTCAAGGGCGACGCGGTGCTGGCCACGTTCAAGAAGCTGGCCGGCGCGTGATGTGATCGGGGCGCTTACGGCGCCCTCTGACCTGGCATCCGGTGTCATGACGGCACCGCACCCATGACATTGCTTCAAAGCCCTGGTGCGTTCGACGCATCAGGAGGCCTCGGCTTGCGCACTACCAGTTGCGGCCGCCGCCCCGAAGAAAGTCTTCGACCCGACGCGCGTTGGGACCCACCGCGCGCACGGCCACCTTGAGTCGGTCCGGCGTGACGCCGAGCTTCATGCTCCACTGACGCAAGGCCTCGGTGTCGAAGACATCGAGGTGAGAGTCAGGGCCCGTCGCGGGGGCGCGGTATCGCTCAGCCATGGTGGAAACGCTCTTTCTGCGCAGGGGCGCATGACACGAAGAAACTGCAGGCCGCCACATCGGCCTGCACCGAGCGCCCATCATCCCGTCCCGATGCCTGCAGCTGAAGCGGCTTTTGGCGCAAGCGCGTGAAGGGAAATTCCCACACGAGCTTGTGCGCGCTGGCGGGCCTAACAGAACAGCCTTCCTCTATGGGCTCCGCATGCGGCGTCGTCCTACGGCGGCTTGCGCCCAGAGACGACCGTGCCGGCGAACGCCGGCCCTTACGCTCATCGCATCGTCATCAAGCCGCCCATTTCACCCACAGGTGCTTCCATGTCTCACTCCATGTCTCACTCCATGTCTCACCCCATGCATCACCCCCTGCGTGACAACCCCATCGAATCGCCCGTCGGCAAGCCGTCCGTCACCGACCAGAGCCTTTACGCCGAGCTGTTGACGGCGGTCGACAAGCTGCTGCGCCGCCGTGCCGATCAGCTCGATGAAAAGAAGGTGGATCAGTTCGTGCGCAAGGGGTGGCTGCAATGGAATGGCGGTGCGCTGAAGCTCACTCCGATGGGCGCACAGGTGTGTGACACTGCCCTGCTGGCTTACGCCTGAGCCGGCTGCCCCCCCCTCCGCGGGCCGCATCACAACGGCCAAGACCACTGCAGGTCGAACGCGCGCTCCACCAGCCACACCGTGGCGAGCAAGGCGATGGCCACCGATCCCACTCGGAAGATGACGCGCCGGTAGAGCCTCGTGTTGCGCAGGCGCCAGACCACGGCCAGGAACAAGGCCACGATGGCAAGCTGGCCGAGCTCCACCCCGAGGTTGAACGCGAAGAGCGAACTCGCCAACTCGGAGTGACGCAGGCCGATGTCTTTCAGCGCGCCCGCAAACCCGAAGCCATGCACCAGACCGAAGGCGAAGGTGAGCTTCCAGCGCCCCCCGCGCACCCACGGCACGAGGTTGTTGAGCGCGGCAAACACCACACTCGCGGCAATGATGGACTCCACCCAGCGGCTCGGCGGGTCCAGCACCTCGAAGGCCGCCAAGGCGAGCGTGATGGAGTGAGCCACCGTGAAGGCGGTCACCACGCGGAACACGTCTCCCAGCACCGGCTGCAACGCGGGCGCCGCCTCCCACCGCCCTTGCAAGTGGCCGGTCGAGGTGGTGCTGTCACGGCGTACCAGCACCGTCGGCAACAGCAGCGCCAGCAGAAAGAGCACGTGGTCGGTGCCGATGAGGATGTGGTGCACCCCCTCCTTCACCAGCACGCCGAACCCCGTGACCGGGCCCGCACCGTTTCCATCGACAGCGAAAGGCTGGCCCGCCACACCGGCCGTGAACACAGCGGTGTCGCTGCGCTCCCCCTGCAGCCAGCGCACGATGCCCCGATGCGTGGGGTCGGAGCCGGCAAAGAGGCTGTACGCCAGCGACAGCCTGCCCGCCGACGGACAGGCCCAGTCGCGCATGACCACTGCATAGCGCCCATCGCTGTGCTCGTTCAGCTGGGCGGGCCGGGTGAGGCCTGGCGTGCAAGCCATGCCGTCCGCCCGCAGCGTGGCGCCTTGCAGGGCAAGCTGCTCGATGTCAGACCACCGGGTGCGCACTTCGCCCCAGGTGAGTTGGCCGTTGTCATCGGCGTCCAGCAGCAGATCTCGGTCGAGGTCGCGCAGGGCGATGTCGAACTGCTGGGTCACCGTGTTGCCTTGAACCCGCCACTGGAGGTAGGCGTCGCTCGGCTTGTGAGCGTGTGCTGCGTTCGCGCTGACAAGGCCGATCAAGAAAACCAGCATCGGCATCAGCAGGTGCGTGGTCGCCTTCATCGGGTGCCCTTGCGTGCGGCAGAGAGCGCGTGGAGGCGCGCGTCCTCGAAGCCCGTGTCGCGAACCATCGACCACACCGGCTCGGCCGCCTCAGGACGTTGCGCGGCCAACGCAGCCCGCACAAGCAACACCGCATCGGCGGGCTCCTTTTGCACTGCCCAATTGGCCTGGGCCAGCAAGAGGGCGGCCACCGGCTTGTCCTTGAGGTCCAGCGCATGCCGCGCCTGCTCACGTGCATGGCTTTCGTCGCCGCGCAGGCTCGCGGCATCGAACCGCTCGTCGAGCGTGCGGATGGCCACAGCCGCCCGCTCGTCGCCCAGCGTCCGCCATGCGATGGCCAGGCGAAGCAGCAAGGCATCGGCGTCCTGGCGGTCCACCAGCAGCGGCACCACCTCGCGCGCACGCCCCTGCGACAGCAGCCAGTCGCTGAAGGCGGCCAGGCTGTAGACATCGGTCGCCTCGGGCTGCTCAACGCCAGCAGGCCGCAGCGCTTGCTTGTACAAGGCTTCCGCGCCGGCCTGTCCACGCCGCTCGGCCAGCTCCGCCCGCACGAGCGTGATCCAGGGCGCGCTGCCACCGGTCTCACGCACGAGCCGATCGAGACGCTGTGCGCCCTGCGGTGCCCGCCCCTGCAGGCTCATCAGCTCGGCCAAGCACACCTGCGCCGGCCACTGCGCCGAGGTCCCCAGGCTGGCGTAGCGTGCCGACGCCAAGCGCTCGCATCCTTCCTGCGCCTCGGCCCATCGTCCCTGCACTTGCCACACCGACGAACGGGTCAACTCGGCCTGGGCCTGGATCGGCAAGGGCACCGAGGCCGACGACAACAAGGCGTTCAGGTCGGCCAGCGCAGCGGGAAATGCATGCTGGCTTTGCAACACGGTGGCGCGCAGCAGCCGCACCGCGGGTGGCGGCTCCGCCAACGACCACCACGGTGCCAGCACGGCCTGGGCCTGGCCCAGTTCACGCGGGTCACCCCAGCGGCGTGCCCGCTCGATGGCCTCGCGGGCCAGCGTGAGCGCCAGCGGCAACTGCAGCGGCTGCTGTTGTAGCCGCTGCATCGCCTGCCGCTGCTGACGGCGGGCATCGGCCGAGCCCAGGCGCGTCGGCAGCTGGGCCACCACCTCGTCGTCACGCTGCGGCACCACGGGCGCGGCGTCGGCCACGGTGGGTCCAGCGGCCAGCACCATCGCCGCGGCCATCAGCACGACGCTGAACCGACGGCGACGAGTCGTGGCAGGTCGGGCGACTGCGCCTGTTGAAAATGAAGGAGTCGTCATGATCGAACGCCCATGGCGCCCTGTGAAGCTCACCACGCCAAAGCGGCCGGGCGCAGCGGTGAATTCGTTGTCGACACGCTCGAGGTTCCCCAAAGAACCGCAGGACACGCCATCACGGCGCGCCCTGCGGCGGGTCGTCATCAGTTGAGGATGACGGGGTCGTCGCTTTCGCTCACCGGCGCGAGCGCCACGAGGTTCAGCTCAAGGGACTCGGCGGTTTCTGTAGCCTCCAGCGACTGCGTGAAGTTCACGAACGCCGTGACCGAGTCGGCAGCCGAGGCGGGCGCTTCTTCCTTGGCAACGGGGGGCTCGGTCCAGTCATCGCCATCCGAGCAGGCCGCGATCACTCCTGATGCAGCCAGCACCAACACCGACAGGCCGAAGCGCCTGGCAAACATGGGTGAGTTCTTCATGCCCGCCTCCTTACTGCGTGCCGCCACGTGGCGTGGACAGGTACGGGAAACCCGACATCAGCGGCACCACGGCCTGGTCGACGGCATCGTGCAGCTTGAAGGTCGTGGCGCCGAGCGGCACAGCCGAGGGCTTGCACGCTGCGCCGAAGGCGAGCGCGTTGGTGTCGCCATTGGCCATGCACAGGCCGCCGGCCACGGCCACCAGCGAGATGTCGACCACATCGTCTTTCGGACGGCGGCCGTTCGGGTAGCCCGCGTTGTCAGCGCCACCCGCCAGGATGTTGCCCACGATGCCCAGGCGGTTCTGCTCTGCAAAGGCCACGGGTGCAATGCCGGTGTTCAGACGCAGCATCTCCGACAGCACGAAGGTGGACGGCGAGTTGATGTAGCTCTGCGGCTGGTTCACGCCTTTGATGCCGGTCAGGAAGGTCGTGACCAGGTCGTTGCGGGGGTAGTTGGTGGGCGCCGTGTTGGGCAAGGCGAGTGCGATCTCCAGCAGCTTGGGCAAGGTGGGGTGGGTCACATAGTTCGCGAACTGCACGTCGTCCTTCGGCTTGGAGCTGTTGAAGCGGTCCTTGTCTTTCAGGCCGATCACCACCTCGTTCACCAGCGGCATGCCCAGGCGTGAGACCTGGGTCCAGGCGCCACCCGCCTTCTCGGCCGTCTGGTGGCCGGGCTTCGGAGAAGGGTCGAGCAGGCGCGCCTGGCGCAGGCTCGCGCTGGTCCATCCACCGATCACCGGGTCACCGCCGGCCGTGAGGCAGCTCGTGGGCACTTCGAGCGCCAGCGTGGTCACGTTCTTGTCGTCGAGCGTGTTGGGAGCGGCCCCGACCTTGGTCGGGTCGGTGATCACACCGACCGGTGCATTGACCAGGTCGAAGATCACGCCGAGGTTCACGGCAAACGGGTCCTTGCGCTGGCCCACGAACACCTTGCCGGGCGTGGCGCACCCCGGGATGCTGATGCTGTAGACGTGTTTGGCCGCGTAGGCGGGGTAGTTGGGAATGGTCTTGGTGCCGATGTTGTCCACCGGCTTGTCAAAGCTGGTGGCGTTGGTGTCGGCGTTGGTCACGATGCTGGTCGTGCCCTTGCGGCGGTCGCCGCGCACCACGTTCAGCGTGAAGCTTTCACCCAGGTTCAGCGCACCGTCTTTCACGGCGGCGACGACACCTGCCTGCACCAGGGGGATGCCCACCATCTTGTCGCCCACTGGCAGCTCGATGCCGCGGCCGGCATTGGCCAGCGTGTTCTTGAAGCGGAACTGGAAGGTGATGTCTTCCGCCGCGTCGCCGTTGTTGTCGACGTGGATCTCGTAGAGCGCATTCGGGTCGAGCGCGAAGTAGTTCGGGCCGCCGTAGGCATCTTGCAGCGGCACGTAGTTGGCGATGAGTGTCACGAAGCCGCTGCGGCTCGGCTCATAGCTGCGGAACATGTAGAAGTCCGTCGCATCCACCTTGGGGGAGGTGGTGATGAACGGCGCCTCGCGGTGGCTGGACGCCGCCGCATTCCCCGCGCCAGCCAGCAGCATAGCTGCCAGCACCGTCGCCGCACATCCTGCGGAGAGTGGGTTCAGTCTGAACGTTGAAGTGGTCATTTTGGGCCTCCTGGTCGTTGGCGAGTTGCCAACGGGGGTTGTTACGCAGGAGGCTTGGGATTGGATGTGGGGTGGGTGAAGTTTTTTTTGTTCTTGCTGTGCTTCTGCTGCAGTCAGCTGCTTGTGCTTCGAAGCGCCGACGGCACCCACCGCTCCGGTCACCCCGTCGCAGGACGGGGCCCACTGTTCCGATGTGAAGCCGCTGACGCGTCGACACAGAATCGTCGGGCCTTTCGGGCTGAACGCAAACCGGTTTGTTCACGGCACTGCCGCGCCGGGTATTCGCCCCGGCAGGCGAGTAACTTTTGGCTGGTCCCAAAAGTCACCAAAAGTACAGCGGCCTGTGAGCGTCGCCCCTGCGGGGAAGCTGAGTCGCCCGATCTTCGAGGGGGTCGTGTAGAACTCGCTACGCGGCTTCGCCGCTGCGCTCAGACAGCCACACGAAGCATGAACTTGAAGCGCTTCGCGCCCCCCTCGAAGATCGGGCGTCTCAGCCGACGCTCAATGGCCGCGGACACCAGCTAACACCAGCCAGAGCAACACCAGCCGGGCCTCACTTCGCATCGGGCCTGGCCCAGAAATTTCAGCCGACGAGTTCAAGGATGACGGACGCGCCCTTGAGGTCGAATTCAGCATCTGAAACGTCGGTTGCCTACTCTGCCCCATGGCTCACCACACACAGCTTGTTCCCCTCAGGGTCGCGGACGTATGCGCCGTAGTAGTGGGCGTGGTACTGGGGCCTGAGTCCTGGCAGGCCTTCAGAGGTGCCGCCATGGCGCAGCGCTGTTTGATAGGCGGCTTCCACGGTGGCGCGGTCCTTGGCCATGAAGGCCACCATCTGACCGTTGCCGGGGTCGTGGGGCTGTCCGTCGTACGGCTTGCAGATGACGAACAAGGGCCGCGTTCCGCCCTCGCTGTGCCACCCGGCCCAGGGTTTGTCGGGTTCACAGAAGCGGGCGGCATTGCCCAGCACCTGCATCAACGGCGTGTAGAAGGCCAGCGCGCGGTCGAAGTCGGTGACACTCACGAAAACATGGGAGAACATGGTGCTTCCTTGTGTGACGGGTGAGAACTGGACGCTGCTGCTCGTTCGTGCGGAATGGCCTGCCGCGGGAGCCTCACCCGCCGCTGCCGCGCTCGCGTTCCCGCTTGCGCTCCAGGGCCTCCGCCTCCAGCGCCATGTCGAGCCGGATCTGATCGACACGGGCGCGTTCGGCATCGAGGAACACGGTCTGTTTGTCAGACAGCAGAAGCGCCTTGGGGAGTTCGGCTTTGCAGGACTCGCATGTGGCAAGCCGCCGGTTGAAGATCGTGAAGCCGCACGCGGGGCATTGGTAGCGGTTGCTCATGCTCGGGCCTGTGTCGATCAAGCCGCGTGGTCGACGGATGCGAAGATGCGCCACTTGCCGCCGGCTCGATGCAGGGTGTACGACTCGCGCCAGTGGCTCAGCACGCTGCCGTCTTCGCGCAGCAGGTCCCAGCTGACGGTGGCCACCATGCCGTCTCGGCCCAGCGCTGCGGCCTCAAGGTCCATGTAGCGGCACGAACGACAGCCCTGCTGATGGTAGTTGTCGACGATGTCTTGAAAGTACCGGCCGATGTCGTCATGCTCGACGAACAGCCCTGTCGGGCGGTCCACGTGCACCGCCATGTAAGGGGCCACATAGCGGCGGGCGATGAGCGCACCATCGAACTTTTCGAAGGCGGCAACGAAGTCATCGAAGAATGACGCGGCTTCGTGGTGAAGAGAGGAGTGGGTCATCAGCGTCTCGTTCCGTTGAGGCTTCTCGGCCGTGCGCACGTGGGCGACACAAAGCGGTGGCGCGGGCGGCGAGCTGCCAGTCTACTCAACCGACCGAGCCCCTGGCGTGCCCAGGGAATGGATGTGGCTGCCGAGAACACCTCCTTCGAGCCAGCCCTCCACCTGCGGCAACAAGGCGGCGACGCGGGAAGCCAGTGCGTCATAGCGCGCGGCCTCTTCGCCAAAACCCTCGAACGAGAACCCGCGCATGAGCGGGCCCATGGAGGGGCCTCGCTCTTCCAGTCGGGCCCGCCTGAGGGGGCTGAGGTGCGCGACGTTGAGCTTGTCTTCAGACACCACCTCACCCCAGGAGGTCTTGAGTTCGCCCCGTTCGCGGCGCCCGAATTCGAGAATGAACTGTCCGCCGTACTTCCCGTACTGGACGTCGAGCAGGTCCATCCACTGCGCTGTCTTGCGCTGGAACGCTGAGGTCTTGCCGGTGAAGCCCCGCGTGTCCAACGCTGGCATCAGGTGGCGCTTGAGCGCCCGGCGCATCAGGTCGCCTTCACGTGACATGCGGCACCTCGGGGTCCGTCGCGCTGGCGGAGGTCGGCATGCCCGCACGAAACACGTGGCGCCGCAGTGCCTGCACAAACGCCCAAGCGTAGTGCAACGCGATGCCGGTCGGCGGCACGAAGAACAGCAATGCCACCGGCTGACTGGCCACCACCGGCCAATCGCGCACGGTCTGCTCGATGAAATAGAACAGCATCGTGCCGGTCACCGCCACGCCGCCTAGCATCAGCAGCAGCGCCAGCGCTGCAGCGCGGCGGTTGCTGCTGTCAGGCGCAATCACGGTCGCCGTGCACAACCCGATGAACCCGCTGACCGCCAACACGACGAACCAGACTGCAGAGCCCGGCGCACCGATCATCAACAGCGCAAACATCAACAGCGGTACAGCGGGAACGATGCCCATCAGCACGTACCAGAAGCGGCGTGATCGAACCCAATTCATTCACATGCCCTTTCGCGGAGTGAAGGCTGCGCCATCAGGCCGCATGTTTCCATTGGAGGCCATGCGACAGCGACGCCGGGCCGAAGACAAAGTGAAGCACCCGCCGGCGGCTCCCGCCCACACCCTTCGACGACGCATGCAGCAGCAGCGGCCGCGTCACGAGCGCGGAGCCCAAAGCCGCCTCGCAGGTCACCTCGGGTTGGACCTGCCGCACTTGTGCAGCGATTTCGGTCGACAGGATGCCGTGGCGGTGTGAACCCGGAACCACCCGCA
>JBEGTX010000086.1:0-11841 GCA_041179165.1 Pseudomonadota bacterium
TCGCGCGTTGAAAGCCCGATGACCGAGGCGCCCTCTGTGCCGCCCCGGCGCCTGGCTCACCTCGCTACACCCCTCTTCGCTTCAAAGGAACACCCAGATGTTTGAAACCTCCATCGCCGGCAGCCTGCCGAAGCCCGCCTGGCTGGCCGAAACCAACAAGCTCTGGCCTCAATGGCGGGCGGAAGGCGACGCGCTTCGCCAGGCCAAGGCCGACGCGACCCTGCTGTGGATCAAGGCCCAGGAAGACGCAGGCCTCGACATCGTGTGCGACGGCGAGCAATCGCGCCAGCACTTCGTGCACGGCTTTCTCGAGCAAGTCGATGGCATCGACTTCGAGCACAAGGTGAAGATGGGCATCCGCGACAACCGCTACGACGCGATGGTGCCGCAGGTGGTGTCGGCCCTGCGCTTGAAGGGCCGTGTGCATGCGTTCGAAGCCCAGCTGGCGCGTGCACACACGAAGAAGAAGTTGAAGTTCACGCTGCCCGGCCCCATGACCATCGTCGACACGGTGGCAGACCGCTTCTATGGTGACAAGATCAAGATGGCCTTCGCGTTTGCGGAGCTGCTCAACCAGGAAGCGCTCGCGCTGCAGGCCGATGGTGTGGACATCATCCAGTTCGACGAACCCGCGTTCAATGTCTACATGAAGGACGCCGCCGACTGGGGCGTGAAGGCGCTCGAGCGCGCGGCGCAGGGCCTGACCTGCACGACAGCCGTGCACATCTGCTACGGCTACGGCATCAGGGCCAACACCGACTGGAAGAGCACGCTCGGTGATGAATGGCGCCAGTACGAGCTGGTGTTCCCCGCGCTGGCCCGAAGCCGCATCGACCAGGTGAGCCTGGAATGCATCCACTCCCATGTGCCGCCCCACTTGATGAAGCTGCTGGCCGGCAAGGACGTGCTGGTCGGCGTGATCGATGTGGCCAGCGACGTGGTCGAGACCGCCGAGGAAGTGGCCGACACCATCGGCCGCGCGCTTGCGTTCGTGCCGAAGGAGCGGCTGTTCCCGTGCACGAACTGCGGCCTCGCTCCGATGGGACGTGACGTGGCGTGGGGCAAGTTGAAAGCGCTGGCAGAAGGCACAAGGCTCGCGAAGGAGCGGTTCGCCAAGGCGTGATGTAGGGCGGGGCGCCCAAGATGAAGGCCTGCAGTTGGCAATCTGCAGTGGGTCAGGCCGCCTTGCGTTTCCCCGATGCGGGTATCAAGGTGTGCGCAACGCGCTTGTTGTTGCCCTTGCGTGTGATCGCGACCGTGCTTTTGGAACCCAAAGTCGCTCCCTGACCGCACCTGCCAGCAGGCGGAATCGACTCGGGTTTTCCACCAACCAGCACGGTGCCAGCGTTGCGGGGCTCTGCTGCCACAATTTCGCGCACCCGTGCGGGCGTGAAGGGGCTGGCCGCTAAGGCGCGGCTCATCCTCTCCGAAACCATCTTGGAGACGGTAACGTACTTGCCGGGGGACACGAGAACGCGTTTCATGGTGTGACTTTCGCGACAGGCGCGTGCAGGTGCTTTACCGCTCCATCAGGCGGATGTCGAATCACCCCAAGCGTTTCCATGTAGCAGGTCACAAGATGTGGGAACGGCTGATTCACACGAACCTCCCCGATGTCCAGGGCACTGGCAACCAGTGTCGCGAACTGGCACGCCGTCGTCTTGAGTACGCCCTGCCGGCAAGGTGAACCAGCCGGCAGGGCGCGGCAACCCGTCCACAAAGAAGACCCGGAATCCCCGCGTTGATCGGGGCATGGGTTCGGCGCCGAATGCGCACCATGGGACATGTCTTGCGACCGTCTTCGCACCGCTGCGCCCGCTGTGGCAAACGACTGTTCCGCTCCGTGTGAGCCCTTGCCCCATGCCTGCCATGCACCTTGCTGAGCCCTGTTTTTCACTCGCCCGGCGCTCTGCCCGGTTCGCGGTGGTCTGCCGTGGAACGCTTCCTGTCCTGATGTCCGGGCTGCTGCTTCTGAGCGCATCCGCGGCCATGGCGGAGCTGCGCCTGGCGGTATCGAAGACGCCGCTGTCGCTGCCCCTGTACGTGGCCGCGCAAAAGGGGTTCTTCGCCGAACAGGGGCTGGATGTGAAACTGGCGGCATGTGAAGGCGGCTATCGCTGCCTCAAGGAGATGCTGGCCGGACGCGCCGACATCGCGACAGTGGGCGACCTGCCCATCGTGCTGAACAGCTTCGAGCGAACCGACTATGCCGTCATCGGCACCCTGGTCACGAGCAGCGACGACGTGAAGTTGATCGCCCACGCCCGCTCGCGCATCTCCAAGCCGCTGCACCTGGCCGGCAAACGTGTCGGTGCCGTGATCGGGTCGGCCAGCCAATACTTTCTGGAACTCTACCTGCTCACGGCCGGGGTGGATCCTCAAGGGGTCACCCTGGTCGCGCTCCAGCCTGAACACATGCTCGCCGCCTTGCAGGGTGGGGAGGTGGATGCGGTGGCGATCTGGGAACCCCACGCCTACCTGTCGACCAAGGCCCTGGGCAGCAGCGCTGTGGTGCTGCCCCATGCCAGCGGCTACCTGCTCACTTTCAACCTGGTGGCGCATCGGCGGTTGGTCGGCGCGCGCGACGACGACATGATCCGTCTGCTGAAGGCTATCGTGCGTGCTGAGCGCTTCATTCAAGAGCGCCCCGACGAAGCCAAGGCCATTCTCCGGACCTCCCTGCAGCTGGACCAGCCGTTCATCGAGTGGGTGTGGGGCGGCATGGCCTACCGGCTCAGTCTCGATCAGTCGCTCATCAGCACCATGGAAGGTGAGGCCCGATGGGCTCGCCGTGAGGGCCATGTGAAGGGTGCCTCCCCCAACTTCCTGGGGCTGCTTCACAGTGCCCCCTTGAAGGCGGTGAAGCCTTCGGCCGTGGGTGTGAACCGCTGACGGCCATGCAGATCCGCACACAACTCATTGCCGCCATCTCGGCGTGCATCGCCGTGGGCCTGGTGGCTGCGATGCTGATTGGCCGCGCAGCAGGTGATGAAGACCTGGCGAGCGAACTCCAGGCCCGCGCGCAGACCGCCTCGCACGAGGTATCGGGCTTGCTGGTGCTCACGCAGGAGTACGCTCGCTATGCCGAGGACCGCTCCGCGCAGCAGTGGCATCAGCGCCATGGGGCCATCGCTGCGACCTTGCGAGCTGATGCGGCCACCGCCAATGACAGCGTTGCCTTGCATGAATTCCGAGCGGTGACCCGCTCGTTGCCGCAGTTGTTCAGTCGGCTGGAAGAACTTCCGCAGACCGGCGACGATTTCACGCGGCGGCGCAAAGAGGCCCTCATCGATCAGCTGCTCACGAACACCCAGGCGATGAGCGATTTCACCTACCAGTGGTACCAGGACGCCTCACAGAAGCGGGCCCGCGCCGAGCGCCAGTTTCAGGTGCTGGCCATTGCCACGCCTCTGCTCATTCTGGCGCTGCTGGTCGTGCTGGCGCTGGGCGTGCGGCGCCGCGTGCTGGCGCCGCTGTCGGTGTTGCAGGCGGCCACGGCACGGGTGGCCAAGGGTGACCTCTCGGCTCACATCGGCAGCGAACGCAAGGACGAATTCGGCGACCTGGCCCGGCGGTTCGACGAGATGACCGCGGCCCTCACGCGCAGCAACGAGCAGATGCTGCGTTCGCAGCGTCAGCTCAGGGCTGTCTCCGACAGCATGCCTGCGTTCGTGGCCTACGTGGACAAGAACCTCGTCTATCGATTCACCAATGCCTACTACGCCACAGCGTTCGGCATCGATCCCGACAGCCTCGTCGGCCAGCCCATGGGCCAACGGCCGGGCGTCGACGCCCATGACGACCTGAAGGACGAACTGGCCGGTGTGCTGCGTGGTGAGCGCCGCCGCTTCGAACGCCAGCGCTTCCATCGGGGCACCGAGGTGCACCTGCTGGTGCACTACACACCGGACTTCGCGTCCGATGGCATCGTGGCTGGCTTCTACGTGCTGGCCAACGACATCACGGCGCGCAAGGAGGCCGAGATGGCACAGGCCCGCAGCGAACAGATGCTGCGCCTCATTGCCGACAACCTGCCCACGCTCATCGCGTATGTGGACCCCGATGAGCAGTTCCGCTTTGCGAACGGCCACTATGAGCGGCTGCTCGGGGTGTCGCCCGAGGTGATGCTCGGCAAGACCGTGGCCTGCGCGTTGGGGGAACTCACACGCGTGGCGGTGTCGCGCCATCTGGCGGCGGGCCTGGCCGGTGAACGCCAGCAGTTCGAGCGGACCTTCACCCGAGACGGCCATGCAAAACACCTGCTGGTGGATTACATCCCCGACGTGGCAGCAGACGGCACGGTCAACGGACTCTTCACGATGGCGGTCGACATCACCATGCAGAAAGAACTGCAGCTCGCGCACGCGCGTGGCGAGGAACAACTGCGTGTGATCACCGACAACCTGCCCGCGTTGATCGCTCATTTCGATGCCGACCAGCGCTACACCTTTGCCAACGCCGCCGTGCGCAAATCGACCGGCCTCACGCAGCAGCAGATCATTGGCAAGACCTTGCAAGAGGTGCGCTCAGCCGAGTATCCCGACCTCGCCGCGCATGTGGAGGCGGCGTTGCTGGGCGAGTCGTGCCACTTCGAGGGCATGTCGCCGCACCCGGATGGGAACCGCTACTACAGCTCGACCTACATCCCCGATGCCGATGGGCTAAGCGGCCCACCGGGCTTCTACGCCATGACACTCGACATCACACCGCGCAAGCAGGCGGAGCTGCTGCAGGCGCAGAGTGAACAACGGGTGCGGAGCATCCTGACGCATGCGCCCGATGCTTTCATCAGCATCGACTCGAAGAGTCGCATCCAGGAGTGGAACCGCCAAGCCGAACTCACTTTCGGGTGGACTCGCGCGGAGGTGCTGGGTCGGCCGCTGTCACAGACGCTCATCCCACCAGAGCACCGTGCAAGCCACGACCACGACATACAGCGCTTTGCAAGCACCGGGTCAGGCCCGATGGTGAACCAGCGCATCGAGATCACAGCGCTGCACAAGGACGGCCGCACCATTCCCATCGAACTGTCGGTCGCTGCTGTCAACGAAGGCAGCGGCTTTGCGGCCAATGCCTTCCTTCGCGACATCACCGAGCGCAAGCAGGCGGAGAACCAGTTGCGCGACAGCGAGCGCCGGCTGCGTGACATCACCGACAACATCCCCGCGATGATCGGCTACTTCGACAGCGACGAGCGCTGCGTCTTTGCCAACAGCACGGTGCTCAGGCTGAACGGAATCAAGAACAACGAAACCGGTTTGCACACGCTGCGCTCGGGCATCGGTGAAGAAGCCTATGCGCTCCACGAACCGCACGTGCGGCGGGCCCTGGCGGGTGAAATGACCAGCTTCGAGGGTCACGTCATACGCAAGGGGCGCGATGCCTACTTCCAGGCGCACCTGGTGCCCGACATCGGCACCGAAGGCGCGGTGCGGGGCTTCTATGTGATGAGCTTCGACGTCACGCCCGTGCGCCAGGCCGAGATCGATCGCACGCGCAGCGAGCGGCTGTTGCGCAACATCACCGACAACCTGCCTGTGCTCATCTCTTACATCGACAGCGAGCAGCGCGTGCGCTTTGCCAACGAGACCTACCGCGGCTGGCTCGGGGCCGACCCGGCCAAGCTCATCGGCATGCATGTGCGCGACGTGGTGGGCGAGGTGCTGTACGAACCCCGCCGCGTTTATGTGGAGCGGGCTCTGGCCGGCGAGCGGGTGGATTTCGAGAACGAGGCGTTGGCGCTCGGCATCCTGCGCACCACCCACACCAGCTACATCCCCGATCTGGATCCCGATGGCGCGGTGCGAGGCATCTACACGCTCAGTTCCGACGTCACGGCATTGAAGCAGGTCGAAAAGCAGCTCAAGGCGCTGGCGCGTGTCGACTCGCTCACGGGTCTGGCCAATCGCCTGCAGTTCAATGAGCGGCTGCCGGAATCACTGGCGCGGGCTGCACGCTCACGCCGTCTGCTGGCCGTGATGTTTCTGGACATCGACCGCTTCAAGTCCATCAACGACAGCCTGGGGCATGCGGCTGGTGACGACGTGCTGAAGGAGTTCGCGCACCGGCTGCTGCAGTGTGTGCGTTCGACGGACACCGTGGCGCGCCTGGCCGGTGACGAGTTCGTCATCATCCTCGAAGGCCTGAATCAGGATGACGAAGCCTTGGCGGTCGCAGCCAAGATCATCTCGGCGGTGAACCTGCCGATGCACACCGATGCGGGCCGGGTCGATGTGTCCACCAGCATCGGCATTGCCTTTCACCATGCGTCGGCGAAGACCCCACCGGCGGCAGACCTGCTTTCCACGGCCGACGCCGCCTTGTATGCTGCCAAGGACGCAGGCCGAAACACCTTCAGGGTGGCCTATCCTCCGTCACAAGAGAAGGGCTAGGCATGCGATTGAACATCGGGCTGTGCCGCGCAGTGGCGCTGAGGGTGGCGACGGCGCTTGTGTTGCTGGGAGCCCTCTCGACAGGCCACGCGGAGAGCCTGAGCCTGGATCTGGCGGTCTCCAAAGGCTCGGTCTCCCTGCCGATCTATGTGGCGCAGGCCAATGGCTATTTCGAACGCGAAGGCGTCAAGGTCAAGCTGCATGAATGCAGCAGCGGCAAAGATTGCGTTCGCCTGCTCACCGAGGGTCAGGTGAGCGCAGCCACGGCGGCCGAGCTGATCGCCACGCTGAATGGGCTTGCCCATCCCGACCTGGCCTACATCGCATCGATCAGCGCCTCGTCGCACCAGATCAAGCTGGTGGCCCGCAAGGCAGCCGGCATTGCGCTGCCGTCGGACATCGTGGGCAAACGCATCGGCACCGTCATGGGCAGCTCGGCCCAGTACTTTCTGAGCAGCTGGCTGCTGTTTCACGACATTCCCCAAGAGCGCGTCAAGATCGTGCCGGTCGCCCCTGATCAGGCGGCGGCGGCGCTGAGCCGCGGCGACATCGACGTGCTCTCCATCTGGGAGCCCATGGCATCTGCCGCTCAGAAAGCGCCGGGCGTGGAGGGGGCGCTGTTGCCCAATCCGCGGGTGTACACCCAGCATTTCGGACTCATCACGACCCGCCGGGCTGTGCAGTCTCAAGAGGCTGCATTGCGCGGGCTGCTGCGGGCCCTGCTGAGTGCAGAGCGGTTCATTGCAGAGGAACCGGTCAAGGCGCGCGAGGTGCTGATCGCGCGGCAGGGCATCCCCCTCGCTCTGGCGCAAGAGCATCTGCGTGAACACGACTTTCGAATTCGCCTGGACCAGGCTCTCGTCAGCACCATGAGCAGCCAGCGCCGCTGGGCTGCCCAGGAACACTTGTTGCCCGCTCCGGAGTCCAAAGCAAGTGCAGCTTCCGTGATCGAGCCCGCCTTGTTGCGCAGCCTGGCGCCGCAGGCAGTCACGCTCGTTCGCTGAACGGGCACCGCTCGCCTCCTTGTTTTCCCTGACAAGCCCTGTCAGAAGTCCCGCTATGCAGCGCGACGGATGAGGCGCATGATGAAGACAAAACAATGGGAGACGGCACCGCATGATTCCACTGGACGCTGAGATCCACAAAGCGACCGCGCTCGTCGTTGACGGCAACGCAGCCTCGAGGGTAGCACTCACGAACATGCTGCGAGACTTCGGGGTGCAGAACGTCACCCAAGCCCGCCGCGCGCAAGATGCGCGCCGCCTCATGGAGACGCAGCAGTTCAACATCGTGGTCTGCGAATACCACTTCGAAGACGAGGCGGTGAGTGGGCAAGACATCATGGACGACCTGCGCCTGGCGCAGCTCATTCCGCTGTCCACGGTGGTGGTGATGATCTCCAGCGAAGCCGGCTACGCCAAGGTGGCCGAGGCGGCTGAAGCCGCACTCGATGCCTACCTCATCAAGCCGCACACCCAAGAGGCCCTGCGCGATCGGCTGCAACGTGCCCGCGTGCGCAAGCGCGCGCTGGTCGACATCATCAAGTTCATCGACGCCAAGCAGTACATCGAAGCCGCCGAACTCTGCGAGTTCCGCTTCAAGACCCGCGCTGAAGGCTGGCTGCCCGCTGCCCGCATCGGCGCAGAGATCTGGCTGTCGCTTGGCAAGCCCCATGCGGCCCAGGAGATGTTCGATGCCATCCTGACGGTCGGGGCCGTGCCTTGGGCCCGACTGGGCCTGGCGCGTGCGCAGTACGACGCGGGCGGCGCCACGCTAGCCCGGCGCACGCTCGAGAGCCTGCTCAACGAGCAACCGAGCTACGCCGATGCCTACGACGTCATGGGGCGCGTGCTGCTCGACCAGGGCCTGCCCGAGCGCGCACTCGATGCCATGCGACAGGCCACGACGCTCACGCCCGGCAGTGTCACCCGCCTCGTCAAGCATGGACTGCTGGCTTTCTATTACGGTGACTCCAAAGAGGCGGCCGACATCCTCGCCAAGGCCGCGCGCCTGGGGCTCAATTCACGCGTCTTCGATTTCCAGGGGCTGGTGCTGCTGGCCGCCGTGCAGTTCGACTTGAACGACCGGCGCGGCCTGGCCGGTTCGTACGGCAGCATGGTGGCCGCCTTGGCGCTGCGTCCGAACAGCGACCGCCTGCGCCGCTTCGAGCTGACCATCAGCGCACTCAAGTCGCTGAGTGAGCGCAAGGTGGCCGATGCCGTCGCCAGCGCCCGCAAGCTCATCTCCGAAGTCACGCTGCCAAGCTTTGAGTTCGAGGCCTCTTGCAACCTGCTCGCGCTGTTGGCCCGTTTGCAGAAGAGCGAGTTGACGCTCGAAGACCTCGCCCACGATGCGAATGTGCTGGCCCGGCGCTTTGCCGTCTCGCGGGTGACCGCCGAGCTGCTGGTGAAAGCCTCGCGCGACCAGGCTCCCTTTGGCGACGTGATCCGCGAGGCCTATGCCGGCATCTGCAGCGGGGCTGAAGAGGCGGTCACGAAGACGGTCAATGGCGAGCCGCTGGTGGCGGTGCAATTGCTGCTCTCTGACGCCGAGCGCACCCTCAATGCCAAGCTCATCGACATGGCGATGCACACACTCGAGCGGCATGGGGCGAACATCCAAGGCGCAGACACACTGATGGCTCAAGCCCAGGCCTTGCACGTCAAGTACCGTGGCTACGGGGCGCAGGTGCATCTGAGCCGGGCCGGCAATCCGCGTGTGTTGGCCACGGTGGCCAAACCCTGATGACATTCATGTCGGCCAAGAACCTCGCTCGCCGTTGACGTGCTGAACCTGTGAACTCCGGGGCCTGCGTCATGGCCGCCGTGTAGGGAGGCGTTGATGCACTGGCCTTTCAGGTCCTCGCACAGGGCTTTGAGAACCGCTTGCATGTCCATGGCCCTGATCCTCTTCTGAGGTAGGTGTTGATGGCCGATGGGGTGGCCTCGCCCAGTCGGCCGTCTTGCGGAAAAGCATCGGCCCATCGGCTCAGGTTGTTCTGGAGGTCGAAGCCGGCTTGTCTCGAACTGCTGTTCGGCGTGGTGGCGGTCATTGTCTCGTCCGAGGGTTTCGCAAATCAAGCGACCATGGTTCGTGGGCACTGCACGTTGACCCCAGGACACGAGGCATCAACAATGCAGCCTCCCATGGACCACGCAAGAAGGGACCTCCTTCATGACCAACGACGTCATTGTCCTGCTCCCCGGCATTGGCGGCTCGCGCCTCGAACGGGACGGCAAGGCCATCTATGACCTGTCTGTGAAAGCACTGCCTCGCCTGATCTGGAATTGGGTGGGTGGTGACTTGGCATTCAATGGAGGGAGCGGCAAGCCTGACGACGGGGTGGTTGCGACGGACTTGTTCAACAACCAGCTCGTTCCCGGGTTCTTCGGGGTGGACGACTACGTCGGGTTGGCCGCCACGCTGAGCGCGGTGGTGCGGCATCCGGCCGAGCAGTTCTTCAAGTTCCCATACGACTGGCGGGCGTCCAACCGCTGGGCGGCCGAGGCGCTCGATGCCTTCATCCGGCCCAAGCTCCATGCGTGGCGCAAAGGGGCGGGGGGTGCCGATGCCAAGCTCTGGCTGGTCGGGCACTCGATGGGCGGGCTCGTGGCGCGCTACTTTCTTGAACACTTGGGCGGCGCCGAGATCACGCGGCACCTGATCACCATCGGCACGCCGCACCGGGGGGCGCCGAAGGCGCTGAACGCGCTGGTGAACGGCTTGGGGCTCGGGCCGCTCGATTTCTCTCGGGTGATCCGCAGCTTTGCGTCCACCTACGAGCTGCTGCCGCAGTATCCGTTGGTGCGCGGCGAGTACGACGACTCGCCGCTGGCTCGCGTGGCCGACTTCTTCGACCTGGGCTCGGTGCTGCCCGTGCCACCTGCGTCGGGGCCACCTGCGCCCGTGCCGACGGGGCTAGACCCACTGCCGAACATCGATTCGCGGCGCTTGCGTGATGCGCTTGAGTTCCACGCTGCAATCCGGCGGCCGGTGATTCAGCGCCTTGCGCATGACGAGCCTTCGCCTTACGAAATCACCTGTCTCTTCAACCGGCGCCAAAAGACACCGCAGTCGGCGCGTTGGTCGGCGCAGGTGTTGGAGATGTCGAATGATTCGCCCCTGCCCGGACCGGCCGGGGCGGAGGAGGCTTTCCGCCGAGGCGATGGCACGGTGCCCGGGCCATCGGCCGTCCCCATCGAATGGGCGAGCACATCAAAGGCCATCGTGGTGGACAAGATGCACGTGAGCCTGCCGTCCGCCTGGGGCGTCACCGACATCGTCTACAACCTCGCCAACCCGCTGGATGCGCGGCAGTACATGAGCGGCGCCGCAGCCGACGGGACCATCGGCCTCCGTGTGTCGCCGCTGGTGCTGGTGGGGGGGGCCATCGAGATCGACCTGGACGTGGTCAAGGCGGCGCGGCTCACCGTGACGGTCACGCCGGTGGATTCGACGCTGCCGCTGTTCAGCGAACCTGTGGTGTTGGCCGAGCGGTCGAGTGCCCGGCTTGAGTTCGCCGTGCGCGAGCAGGGCACTTACGTGGTGAGCGCGAAGTCGGTGGACCCGCTGCGGCCGGTGGTCAGTGATTGGGTGGTGGTGACGGCTCCGCCTTGACGTCATTGCCGCCCAGGCAGACAAAATGAACCACCACCTCGCCGCACGAGACGACGAGTTTGGGGGCATCGTCGGTTGGCACAAACCTGAGGCCCGTCACCTTGGCGTCCAGATGGAAAGACTGCTGCAGCACACCCAGTTGAGGATCCCAGAATGACAGGACTTTGTGGCCGGCCGACACGATGACCTGGCTGTCCGGGGCCACGGCAAGGTGAGTCAACCATGTTGCGCGCGAGTGCAGGGTGTGCTTAAGCGCACCGCTACGGGCATCCCAGACCGACACAGTGCCATTGGTGCATCCAGCAACGATGAGCTTCCCGTCGGGGCTGATGACAGCGCAGCTCAAACGGCCCGAGCCCGGGCTGAGCGTGTGGATCCGCGCGCCAGTCGACAGGTCCGAGAGTGTGAGCTCGTTGTGGAAGAACGCCGCCAGGACGGTTTTGCTGTCAGAACTTTTCGACAGGCCAATGACGTGGCTTCCGGGGTGCTCGGTGACGTGCAGCGTTTCGCCGCTCGAAACATCGCACACGCTCACCGTTCCCTTGGCGTCGCCGGTCACCACTTTCGTGGCGTCTGGCGTGATGTCGATGCAGGCGAGCTTCGCTGCATGCGGCTTCAGCTGATGCAGCAGAGTGCCAGTCTGGATGTCCCAGAGTTCCACGCTGTCATCGTTGCAGCCCGCAGCCACCGTGTTCTCATCAGCGGACATTGCTTCGCAGACGACCCATCTTCCAATCGCGGAAGGATTCGGCATGGGCGCCCCCAAGCGTGCGTTGCGAATCTCTCTTTGCAGGCGCATGCTTTGCCACACGATGGGTTGGCCGTTGTGTCC
>JBEGTX010000087.1:0-2791 GCA_041179165.1 Pseudomonadota bacterium
TCGGCAAAGGACATCGATCCAAACGATCCGAATGCCGGGGCGGTGGTGTAGAGTTGACATATCGCTAACACTGCACATTCCTGCTGACCCACCCATGGCGACCACTGCCGACTCGTTGGCCCTGGCTGCCCAGGCCAGGCGCTCCTATGTTGAGCGCCTGCTCAGCGGCGCGCCCGGTGTGGTGCAGGCGGTCGAAGATGGCGCCCGCCTGCTGGCCACCCAAACGGCTGAGCACGGCCTGCAGTACAGGCGGCGCGACATCGCGGCCGATCTCCGCAAGGCCGCGCCCCACTGGATCAACGGCATCGTCGTTGCACTGCGCGGCGCGCTGGTGAGTGGCATGGTGGCAGCGGCCACACGGCCGGGTGAACTGGCCGGCCCATCGGGCCGCTCCCTCAGCATGGCCTTGGTCGACGACGACACCATCGAGGTCGAGATCCTGAGTTCCCGCCTGGCACTGGCCATGATGGACCGGGCCTCCTGGGAATTCACCGACCTGCGTTCACGCATGTCGTCACTCGAACAACGTGATGAGCTCGATGCCCACGATGTGCTGCGCCCCCATGTGCTGGCGCGCATCGTCACCACCACGTGGCGCGCGTCCTCGCTGAGCCAGGATGCGTGGCGCCTGCTTCAAGGTGTGCTGCACGAAGAGTTCGCGCACTTCGCGGAAGAGGCGTACCACGAGACGAACCGCTGGCTGATTCAGCAGCGTGTGCTGCCCGATATCGACCTGCGGCCGTTCATCCGCCGTACCCGCAACACGGCGGGCAGTGCGCCCATCCCGGCCGGTGCTGCGCCGCCCCCCGCAGTGACCAGCGGTTTCGGCCGGGGCCAAGTGGGTGAAGAAACCCGCATGATGACCCGCGCCGGCGGCTTTGCGCGCGGCTCCGACCATGCCGAGGCCGTGCTCGGCCGTCTCAACCGACTCATCGGCCGCCAGTTGCCCGAGTTTGCAGGCACGGCCCCCATGCCGCCAGCATCGCCCGGGTTGAGCGCGGCCATCGACGACGCCCAACAGCTCATTCAGCGCCGGCTGGCCGCTGCGCCCGGCCCGGGCGTGTCCGCCCAAGGGGGCACTGGCAACAACGGCCCGGTCAGCACGCCCGCTCTCATGGAGGAACTGCACCAGCGCAAACAAGCGCTGAAGAATGCAGCCACCACGCCGGTCGAGCGCGCCACCATCGAGATCGTGGCCCTGCTGTTCCAGAGCATCCTGACCGAAGAGCGCATTCCCGCTTCGGTTCGGGTGTGGTTCGCGCGCCTGCAGATGCCGGTGCTGCGGGTGGCCGTGAGTGAGCCCGACTTTTTCGCCACGGTCGACCACCCGGCCCGCCGGCTGATCGACCGCATGGGCGCCTGTGTCATGGGTTTCGACGCCAACACCCGCGCCGTGGGTGACACGCTCGAGAAAGAAATCAAGCGGGTCGTGCAGGTCGTCGAGGCCTATCCCGACACCGGCCGCCGTGTGTTCCAGACGGTGCTCACCGAGTTCGAGAAGTTCCTCGAGCACTACTTCCGCAGCGAAAATGAGGCCAGTCGCAAGGGCGTGTCCCTGGCCCAGCAGGTCGAGCTGCGTGAAACCCTGGCCATCCAGTACACCATCGAGTTGCGCAAGATGCTCAACGAGGTGCCGGTGCAAGAGGGCGTGCGCGAGTTCCTGTTCCAGGTCTGGGCCGATGTGCTGGCCATGACTGCGGTCAAGCATGGTGTGCAGAGCGACGAAACCAAGATCATCAAGCGGGTCGCTGCCGACCTGATCTGGTCGGCCAGCGCCAAGGTGTCGCGCGAAGAGCGGGCCGACGTGATTCGCCGCCTGCCCCCGTTGCTCAAGACGCTGCGTGAAGGCATGGACAACGCGGGCGTGGCCGCTGAGCGCCAGGACGAGCACATCCAGAAGCTCAACAACTCACTGGCCGCCGCCTTCACCGCCAAGACGGCCGCCATCTCGCGCGAACGCCTTGAAGAGCTGATGGGCCGCTTGGAGACGCTAGAAGAACTGCTGCCTGACACCGACGACCTCATCATCGACGAGTCGCTGGTTCTGGACCTGTCGGGCCACGAAAGCTCGGAGCTCGAGGTGGTGGGCGAGGGCGGCTCCATGCCGACTCCGGCCATGCTGACCTGGGCCCGCGAGCTGCAAGTGGGCGGCTGGTACATGCTCGATTACCGCAGCCGCAACGAGGCCGTGCAACTGGCTTGGCAAGGCATGCGCCGCCAGCTCACGCTGTTCGTGTCGCCGCACGGCCGGGGCATCTTGTTCCAGCAGCACCGCCTGGCCGCGTTTTTGCAAGCCGGCTTGCTGGTGCCGGCGCAGGACGAATCGCTGAGCGTGCGCGCCACGCGGAGTGCGCTGGCCAAGCTCGATGTCGACCCGAGTCGATTGTTGAATTAAGGCCCCCCAGTCGGGCTCCGCCCTCCTGCCTTGCAGGCCGCGCTGAGCTGAGCTGAAGCTTAGCTCTTCGCCAGGCATGAACAGTCCGCTGGACTGTTCATGTCCGGGCTCAGCCCCCAAGGGGCGCCCGCCTGGCGGCCTGGCAGAGCCAGATCCGCGGGCTCTGGGCAACTTTGCCTTCGGCCGCGTTCAACGCGCACCTGGATTTTTCGGTGATTGGGATTGCCTCTGGCCCTGCTCGTTGAACAGCCGCGCTGAATTCACGGGGGGTGGGCAGTGCGCTTCGCTCTGGATTCCTGCCTCACTCCGACCCGCCGTGAGCTGTCGTCCATGTTGCCTGGAGAATGCCTGAGCTCCAGTTCAGCGCCGCTTGCCATGCTCGGCGGGAAGAGCCGG
>JBEGTX010000088.1:0-14314 GCA_041179165.1 Pseudomonadota bacterium
CCATTTTTCACCGTCTTTTTGTCCCATAGCGGGGCTATGGGCCTGCAAATCCGGCAAAAACTGTCCTCGCTGGGGCCGATTTTCGCTTTCGACGTTCCAAGTCCGACAGGCTCCTAGGCTCAGAAAATCTCGAGGCACTGCGCTGTACCGCCGCGGGGCGAGGCACTGGAATGTCGATGTTCGCGCTCGAGCTTGCCGACCCGGCACAGAGGCCGCTAGATCAGGCCGAACCTCAAGCAACGCGCGAGGGAACAGGCCTCTCGGCCCGATGCGAGGCGTCCGCTTGCATGCTTGAAGCAAACCAGCAGCGGGTCCCATAGGTCAAGAGGCCAAAGCGAAGTGTGGCCGACCCCTCAAGCAACTCGCTTCGGCCCGGGTCTCCCGGCCCAATGCGAGGCGCCCTCCTCGGGAGGGCAGGAGCGAGAGCGACGCGGGAGGCCCCATTCAATTCTTGAACAGATCGAGAATGCCCTTTTTCTCGTCTTCGCTTGGAGCGGCCGGCAGCTTGTCGTCCAGACCCAGGCTGCTGACACCGGAGCCGCGAGCGTACTCTTCGTAGTACCACTCGCCGCCGACATTCACCAAGCCGGTGGGTGCCGAGGGTTCCTTGACAGGCACGCCCTTGAGGGTGCTCTGCATGTAGTCGATCCACACCGGCAGCGACAGGCCTCCGCCGGTTTCGCGGGCGCCGAGCTTGCGGGGCGTGTCGTAGCCGATCCAGACCACGGCCACCACGTCATGCTGGTAGCCGGCGAACCACGCGTCGAGGGAGTCGTTGGTGGTGCCGGTCTTGCCGTAGATGTCAGGCCGCTTGAGGGTGGCTTGTGCACGTGCGGCCGTGCCGGCTCGGGTGACTTCCTGGAGCAGGCTCGTCATCACGAAGGCGTTGCGGGCGTCGATGGTGCGTGAGCGCTCGTCGAGCACCTGGGGCTTGGCTTCGCTCAGGACCTTGCCTTTGCTGTCGGTCACCTTGGTGATCAGATAGGGGTTCAGTCGGTGGCCCCCGTTGGCAAACACGCCGTAGCCTGAAGCCATCTGCAGCGGTGTCACCGAGCCCGCGCCCAAGGCCATCGTCAGGTAGGGTGGGTGCTTGTCGGCCTCGAAGCCGAAGCGGGTGACCCATTCCTGTGCGTAGAGAGGTTCGATCGACTGCAGGATGCGGATCGAGATCATGTTCTTGGACTTCGCCAGGCCGCGCCGCATGGACATCGGGCCGTCGAAGGTGCCGTCGTAGTTCTTGGGCTCCCACGGCTGGCTGCCCGTGCTGCCGGCATTGAAGAACATCGGGGCGTCGTTGATCACCGTGGCAGGGGTGAAGCCCTTCTCGAGCGAAGCCGAATAGATGAACGGCTTGAAGCTCGAGCCCGGCTGGCGCCAGGCCTGGGTCACGTGGTTGAACTTGTTCTTGGCATAGTCGAAGCCGCCGACCATCGCGCGCAATGCGCCGGTTTGGGGGTCGAGCGATACGAATGCACCCTCGACTTCGGGCAGCTGCGTGATCGACCAATCGCCCTTGGTGCCCTTGACGACGCGAATCACGGCACCGGCGCGGATGCGGGTCTTGGGATTGGCCTTCTCCGACAGCCCGGAGGCCACAGGACGCAGGCCTTCGCCAGTCACCGTCACCGACTCGCCGTTCTGCAGCAAGGCGATGACCTTCTTGGGCGAGGCTTCGAGCACGATGGCGCCGCGGAGTTCGTCGTTGTCGGGATGTTCCTGCAGTGCGTCGGCGACGTAAGCGTCGACTTCGGAGGCCTTGCCCGGCAGGTTGACGTAGTCTTCCGGGCCGCGGTAGACCTGCCGGCGCTCGTAATCGAGGATGCCCTTGCGCAGCGCGCGGTAGGCGACGCTTTGCTCTTGTGCCCGGATCGTGAGGTAGACGTTGAGGCCGCGGCGGTAGGCGTCTTCGCCGTACTGAGAAAAGATCATCTGTCGCGCGGTTTCCGCTACGTACTCGGCATGAACGGCGACGTCGGAGGGTGCGCGGTATTTCAGCGGCTGAGCCAGGGCTTCGTCGTGTTCTTCCTGGGTGATGAATTCGTTCTCCAGCATGCGCGCGATGATGTAGCGCTGGCGCTGGGTGGCCCGAGGTGCGTTCACGATCGGGTTGAAGGTCGAAGGTGCTTTGGGCAACCCCGCCAGCATGGCCGCTTCAGCGACCGTCAGCGACTTGAGTGGTTTGCCGAAGTAGATCTCGCTGGCAGCGGCGAATCCGTAGGCGCGCTGACCCAGGAAGATCTGGTTCATGTAGACCTCGAGGATCTGCTCCTTGCTGAGCTGGGACTCGATCTGCAGCGACAGCAGCACCTCGCTGAGTTTGCGGGTGAACGTCTTTTCAGTGGACAGATAGAAGTTGCGCGCCACCTGCATCGTGATGGTGGAGGCGCCCTGGCTGCCGCTGTGGCTCAGGTGCGCCACGCCCGCGCGGATCACCCCTTTGTAGTCCACGCCGCTGTGCTGGTAGAAGCGAGCGTCTTCGATCGCCAGCACGGCGTTCTGCATCACCTTGGGAATGTCCTTGATGGGCGTGAAGTTGCGGCGCTCTTCGCCGAACTCTCCCAGCAGCACGTTGTCTGCCGAGTAGATGCGCATCGGGAGCTTGGGCCGGTAGTCGAGCAGGCCGCTGATTTCGGGGAGGCTGGGGTAGGCCACGGCCAGCGCCAAGCCAGCGATCAACACGCCCGCCAACAGCGCAGCCGCTGCCAACCCGGCAATCCACAAACTGATCTTGACGGGCCAGGCCAGCCAGCCAGGCAACCGAGAACCGGAGGAACGGGGAGAAGAGGCGGACGGGCTGTCGGACGCGCGCGAGGAATCGCTCATGGAACTCCAGGAAATTCGCCGTGATTATAGGAAGGCTTCGGGAGAACACTGATACGAAGCGTGAGCAACTGGCCGACGGCTTGTCGCGGGCTCAGGGAAGACCCGAATGTGACACTTTTTGCCTGTCGATTGCGTGTGAGTTTCGCAACGCGCGGCAGTTGCAAGAAAAGGAAATTTCTTTGTTGCACAAAGGGTTTACTGCTAGCATTGAAGTAACTTCTTAACAATCCAGCGCAGTTTTTGTGCGCCCTGGGAGATGGCCTCGTGAGCTTCCTTGATATGTTGTTGGGCCGCACGCATCCCGCGATGATCGGCCTGGATATCAGCTCTTCCAGTGTCAAACTGGTTGAGTTGGGACAGACCGCGTCCGGCGAGTATGTGCTCGAGAGGTTCGCCGCCGAAAGCTTCGAGAAAGGCTGGATCACCGACGGCCAGATCGAGAAATTCGACGAGGTGGCTGAAGCTGTGCGGCGAGTGGTGGCCAAAAGTGGCACCAAAACAAAGCAGGTCGTGTTGGCCATGCCGCAGTCGGCGGTCATCACCAAGAAGATCATGCTGCCCGCTGGCCTTCGTGAAGAAGAACTCGAGCTCCAAGTCGAGTCCGAGGCCAACCAGTACATCCCGTTTTCACTCGATGAAGTCAGTCTTGATTTCTCGGTCATCGGCCCGAGCCCCACATCGGTCGGCGACGTCGAGGTGTTGATTGCAGCGTCTCGCAAAGACCGCGTGCAAGACCGCCAGGGTCTGGCCGAAGCCGCCGGCCTCAAGCCTGTGGTGCTCGACATCGAATCGCACGCCTCGCGCCTGGCCATGGGCCGCCTCATCGAGGCCCTGCCCAACGAAGGCCGCGACGCGTTGGTCGCGCTGTTTGAAATCGGTGCCGACACCACCAGCCTCAAGGTCCTGCGCGACGACGAAATGCTCTACGACCGCGACCAGGCTTTCGGTGGCTCGCAGCTCACACAGCTCATCTCGCGTCAGTACGGGTTTTCGTTCGAGGAAGCCGAGCAGAAGAAGCTGTCTGCCGAACTGCCCGAAGACTACGAAACCTCCATCCTGGCCCCGTTCGTCGACAGCCTCTCGCAGGAAATCGGCCGGGCCTTGCAGTACTTCTTCACCAGCACGCCGCACCACAAGGTGCATTACGTGATGTTGGCAGGGGGTACCGCCACCTTGCCAGGGCTCAAAGACCGAGTGACCGAACTCACCGGCTTCGCCTCGATGGTCGTGAATCCCTTTGACAACATGAAGCTGGGCTCGGCAGTGCGTGAGAGCAAGCTTCGTCGTGAGGCACCGTCGTATCTCACGGCATGCGGACTGGCGATGCGGAGGTTTCTGCAGTGATCCTGATCAATCTGCTCCCGCACCGGGAGGAAAAGCGCAAGCGGCGCAAGGCAGCATTTTTTCTGGGTCTGGGTGTTGCCGCTGCGGCGGGCATCGTGGCCGTGGGCTTGTGGTACGCCGTCCTGCAGCAGCTCACTGCCGCGCAAGTCGAGCGCAACACTTTCCTCAGAGACGCCATCGCCAAGCTCGAGCTCGAGATCAAGGACATCGCCACGCTGCGTGCTCAGATCGACAGCCTCAAGGCGCGTCAAAAGGCCGTGGAAGATCTGCAGACCGACCGCAATATTCCGGTCCACGTGCTGAACGAACTCGTCAAGCAAACACCCGAAGGCATTTACTTCACCACGGTGAAGCAAGACGGCCAGGTGTTGACGCTCTCGGGCATTGCTCAAACCAACGAACGCGTGTCGGAGTTGCTGCGCAACACGAGCAAGCGTTCTGAATGGTTGAGCAAGCCCGAACTGATTGAAGTGAAGTCGGCCAACGTACAAACGGCGGACAAGGAACAGAAGCGCCTGTACGACTTTTCCATGCGCGTGAGCATCAAACGTCCTGAAGTCGTTGATCCGAACGCCATTCCGTCTGCCGCCTCGCAACCGATGTCCGCGGCCAGTGCCGCGGCGCCGAAGAAGCCTTGAACGTAGAGATGCCATGGCAACCCAAGCGAAATCAGCCAATATCGATCTGAACTCGGTCTTCGGAGCCGCGGCTTCGCAGTTCCGAGGCCTTAATCCCAATGAGCCGGGCCAATGGCCGCTGCTTCCGCGTTTCTTCGCCTGGATCGCGCTTGCCCTCTTCATGGTGGTTGCTGGTTGGTTTGCCCTGCTGCAAACGGCCGATGAAGAACTCGAAGCCGAGCGCAACAAAGAGCCCGCGCTGAAGCAAGACTATCGCGGCAAGCTTGCACAGGCCGTGAATCTGGAAGAACTCCGCAAGCAGAAGCTGCAAGTCGAAGAGTACGTCACGCAGCTCGAGAAGCAGCTGCCGGGCAAGGCTGAAATGGATGCCCTTTTGTCGGACATCAACCAGGCAGGCTTGGGCCGCGGGTTGCAGTTCGAGCTGTTCCGTCCCGGGCAGATGAGCGTCAAAGAGTACTACGCTGAACTTCCCATTGCGGTGAAGGTCACGGGTCGCTACCACGACATCGGCTCGTTCGCGGCGGATGTGGCCAACCTCTCTCGCATCGTGACCTTGCATGGGCTGACCATCACCTCGGTTCGCGATGCCAAGGACACCGTCGGAGTCCTGACCATGGAAGCGACAGCACGCACCTATCGATACCTTGACCCCGAAGAAGTCAACGAGCAAAAGAAGACGCTCGCTGCGGGAGCCAAAAAATGAGCCAACGCTTCTCTAGAACAGCCTTGATGCTGAGTGCGCTTGTGCTGGTGGGCCTTGCAGCTTGCGGCGGTCCTCAGGACGAACTTCGTGAGTGGATGGAGCAGGAGCGGCGTCAGGCCAAACCCAACGTCTCCCCCTTGTCGCCACCCAAGAAGTTCGATCCCCAGCCATATCAGGCCGCCGCGGGTGTCGAGCCGTTCAGCAACCAGAAGCTGAGCGTGGCCATCAAGCAGGAGAGCCGGCAGACCAACTCGCTGATGGCCGCTGAACTCAATCGGCGCAAACAGCCGCTGGAAGCCTATCCTGTGGACAGCCTCCTGATGGTGGGCAGCGTCACGAAGCTGGGTCGCCCTTATGCGCTGCTCCGTGCAAACAACCTGCTTTACCAGGTGGGTGTCGGCGAATACATCGGCCAGAACTATGGCCTGATCAAGAAAATCACCGAAACGGAAATCACGTTCCGTGAGGTCCTTCTGGATGCATCGGGTGAAATGACCGAGCACATGAGCACCCTTCAGCTTCAGGAGAAGGCGCGATGAAGACTATGCAGGAGAAGAAGATGATGAGTCATTGGCGGGCACAAACACTGGCCCTGGTTTTGGGCTTCGGTGCGTCCTGCTCTGCATGGGCAGAGAACGCGATCCAGTCGATCAACAGCAGCCAGCAGTCGGGTTCCGAGGTGGTTCGCATCGAGCTGTCGGAGCCGCTGACGGCAGCGCCCGCTGGTTTCACGGTGCAGACGCCGCCGCGCATTGCCCTCGACCTTCCTGGTGTCGGCAATGCCATGGGCCGCTCGACCATCGAAATCAACCAAGGCAACCTGCGGTCAGTGAACGTTGCCCAAGGTGGTGAGCGCACACGCCTGGTGCTGAACCTCAAATCGCCGGCCAACTACCGCACGCAACTGCAAGGCAAGGTCCTGCTGGTCATCATGGACAGCGCGCCCGTCGCAGGAGCCTCGGGCAGTGCTGCCGCCCCTGTGCACTTCTCCGAGCCGCTGAACCAGTCGCCACTGTCCCTGAAGGGTGTGGACTTCCGCCGCGGCCAAGACGGTGCCGGGCGCGTGGTTGTCGATTTGCCTAACAATCAGGTCGGTGTCGACATCCGCCAGCAAGGCCAGACGCTCGTCGTCGAGTTTCTGCGCTCCAGCCTGCCCGAGAACCTTCGCCGTCGCCTCGATGTGACCGACTTCGGCACGCCAGTGCAGGCCGTGTCCACGTTCCAGAACGGCGACCGTGTGCGCATGGTCGTGGAGCCACGCGGCGCCTGGGAGCACAGCGCTTACCAGACTGACAATCAATTCGTGCTTGAAGTTCGTCCGCAAAAGAACGATCCGAACAAGCTGGTGCAAGGCCCGGGCTACGCCGGCGAAAAGTTGTCGCTGAACTTCCAGAACATCGAAGTGCGCGCCCTGCTGCAGGTCATCGCCGACTTCACGAACTTCAACGTGGTGACCAGCGACACCGTCACCGGCAACGTCACGCTGCGCTTGAAAGATGTGCCTTGGGATCAGGCGCTCGACATCATCATGCAAGCCAAGGGCCTGGGTCTTCGCAAGTCCGGCAACGTGATTCTGATCGCCCCCAAGGATGAGCTGTCGGCCAAGGAAAAGCTCGACCTCGAAGCGAAGGCCGCTATTGCCGGGCTTGAGCCACTGCGGACCCAGTCCTTCCAGCTGAATTACACCAAGGCGGAAGACATCGCCAAGGGTTTGTCGGGTCAAGGGGGCGCCGGTGGTGGGTCCACAGCCACTCGCATTTTGTCCAGCAGGGGCAGTGTGATCTCAGAGAGCCGCACGAACCAGCTGTTCGTGTCCGACGTGCCGAGCAAGCTTGAAGAAATTCAGGCCATGATCGCAAAGATCGACATCCCTGTGCGCCAGGTGCTCATCGAAGCACGCATCGTTGAAGCAGGTGACACCTTTGGTCGGTCGCTTGGCATCAAACTCGGCGTCAGCGACATGCGCGGCGTCAGAGGCGGCGTGTCCGGCTACAACGTGGGCGGCGACCGCAATCTGGCCGTCGGCGGCAACATGAATGCAGTGGGCGTGCAAACTGGACAGGTCGCGCCCCCCGGCTCGTTCTCGGACTCGCAATTTGTGAATCTCCCTGCCATAGGGCAAAACAACTACGACGCCGCCAGCTTCGCTTTGTCGCTGTTCAGCGCTGCGGCCAATCGCTTCCTGAACCTCGAGTTGTCGGCCCTCGAAGCTGACGGCAAGGGCCGCATCGTCTCCAGTCCGCGAGTCATCACGGCTGACCAAGTGAAGGCGCTCATCGAGCAAGGTGAAGAACTGCCTTATCAAACCGCAACATCGAGCGGCGCTACGGCACTGAGCTTCCGCAAGGCCAATCTGCGCCTCGAAGTGACGCCTCAGATCACCCCTGAAGGCAACGTGATTCTCGACGTCGATGTCAACAAGGACAGCGTGGGCCGCAGCACCGCCGCCGGCTTTGCCATCGACACCAAGCATGTACGCACCCAAGTTCTCGTGGAAAATGGTGGCACAGTCGTGATCGGCGGGATCTTCACCCAAAGCGAACGTGATGACGTGACCAAGGTGCCGTTCCTGGGTGACATTCCTTACCTTGGCAATTTGTTCAAGACCAAGTCACGCTCGACCAGCAAGACCGAACTGCTGGTGTTCATCACACCGAAGGTCATTGCCGACAGGTCAGCCGCCCGCTAACGCACCCGCCTGAGCGTTTGATGCGTGTCAGGCTGGTGACCAGAAACAGTTCAACAGGTATTGCAGATGAACAAACTTCGATTTCAACGCGCTCTGTGCGCAGTGGCTTGCGCGGTGGTTCTCACTGCTTGTGGCGGCGGCACCGATGACGAAGCCGGCGGCCCCGTGGCCTTCAATGTGTCGCCCAGCACGCTCGACGTGACGGCTGACGCAGGCAGCGCTTGCCCAGGTATTGCAGTCGCAGCCGGTTCCCCCGATGCTGCCGTGGTCGGTCGGTTCGTGATCAACGGCGGCGTGGCACCCTATAACGTTTTCACCCCCTATCCGGACCGGGTTGCGTTGACCACCGAGCTGGTTGCTCATCGCGGGCAGTCTTTCGGCGTTTACTTGCTGGGCGGATGTGTGTCTCCGGCCACACTCACCATCAAAGACAGCTTGAACAATCAGATCTCGGTGACGATCACCTACTCCGAAGGTTCCTGAGTCAAATCGGTTGCCAGTGCCTGAGTGCATGGCGAGCTGATTAGCGAGGTCTTTTCTTTCTGTTCCAGCCATGATGTCTCACCAAACCGTTGCCCTGGTCGGAATGCCGGGCGGCGGCAAGTCGACGGTGGGTCGCCAATTGGCCAAGCGCCTCGGGTGGGTTTTCAGTGATTCCGATGCGGTGATAGAAAAACGCATCGGATGCCCCATCAAGGTGTTTTTCGACAGGGAGGGCGAGGGTGCCTTCCGCGACATCGAAGCCGCAGTGATTGCCGAGTTGGCTCAGGGGACACGCGGCGTCCTGGCCACTGGCGGCGGTGCCGTGCTGCGTGAAGACAACCGCAGCATCCTGCACGCTGCTTGCCACGTGGTCTACCTCCGCTCTACACCCGAAGAGCTTTTCAGGCGGCTTCGCCACGACACGCAACGGCCTCTGCTTCAGGTGGCAGATCCTCTGGCGCGCCTGCGGCAACTCTACAAAGAGCGTGACCCGCTGTACCGCGAGGTCGCCCACTTCGTGGTCGAAACCGGCCGCCCTTCGGTTCCGACTCTGGTGAACATGCTGTTGATGCAGCTTGAACTGGCGGGTGCCATCGATTCGTCCGCAGCGCCGGGAACGATCGGAAACGAGCCTCTCTGCTGACTCCGCCGCCTCCCCGCGTGAGCGGCCGCATCCTGCAAGCGCTTGAAGGCTGAACACTCGGGCTGCCGCTACACTGGCGCCATGAATTCCACGTTCGAATCGATTCGCATCGACCTCGCCGACCGCAGCTACGACATCCAGGTCGGCTCAGGGCTGCTCGATGCCCCAGACAGCTTCACTGCGCTTCCATCGGCCCAACAGGCCTTCATCGTGAGCAACACGACCGTTGCGCCACTCTATGCCGAGCGCCTGAAGCAAACACTCCTCAGCAGATATTCGAAGGTTGAGCTCATCGAGCTCCCTGATGGCGAGGCCTACAAAGATTGGAACTCGCTGAATCAGATTTTTGACCGTTTGCTCGGTGCTGCTGCAGACCGCAAGACCATCCTGTTTGCGCTGGGCGGCGGTGTCGTGGGCGACATGACTGGTTTTGCGGCGGCCGCCTACATGCGCGGCGTGGCATTCGTGCAGGTGCCTACCACCTTGCTCGCCCAAGTGGACTCGTCAGTGGGTGGAAAGACCGCGATCAACCACCCGTTGGGCAAGAACATGATCGGCGCGTTCTATCAGCCGCTGAGGGTGGTGGCTGATCTGGACACGCTCGACACCTTGCCAGACCGTGAACTCGCGGCTGGCCTCGCTGAAGTCATCAAGTACGGTCCCATTGCCGACGACGCCTTCCTGTCGTGGCTCGAACTCCATCTCGATGCACTGTGGGCACGTGACAAAAAGGCACTGGCCTACGCGGTCAAGCGCTCGTGCGAGATCAAGGCGTGGGTGGTCACCCAGGACGAGCGTGAGTCTGGCATCCGCGCCATTCTCAACTTCGGGCACACCTTCGGGCACGCCATCGAAGCCGGCATGGGTTACGGCGCCTGGCTGCACGGCGAAGCCGTGGGTTGCGGCATGGTGATGGCGCTTGATCTGTCGCGGCGCCTGGACCTGGTCGATGCGGCATACGTCGAGCGAGTGACCACGTTGATCCAGCGAGCGCACCTGCCCGTGCGAGGGCCGGCTCTGGGTGCGGATCGCTATCTCGAACTGATGCAGGTCGACAAGAAGGCCGAAGACGGTGAAATTCGATTCGTGGTGATCGACGGGCCTGGCCGCGCATCCCTGCGTGCCGTGCCCGACACGCTGGTGCGGGACGTCATTGCCGCCCACACAGGCTGACATGGCGGACGGCGCATCCGGCACAGCAGGCGCTGTCTTGGCACCATGGGCGTGCCAGCCGCTCCACAGCCAGGGGCGACGCCACCCAGAAGCAGCTGCGCCCACGCGCAACGATTTCCAGCGCGATCGCGACCGCATTGTCCACAGCACCGCCTTTCGCCGCTTGGTCTACAAGACGCAGGTCTTTCTGAACCACGAAGGCGATCTCTTTCGCACCCGGCTCACGCATTCGCTTGAGGTGGCCCAACTGGGCCGGTCCATCGCCCGCACACTGGGATTGAACGAAGACCTGGTGGAGGGCATCGCCCTGGCGCACGATCTGGGCCACACGCCGTTTGGTCACGCCGGGCAAGATGCGCTGGACGAATGCCTGCGGAGCGCCGACCCGGCCAGCCACGGATTCGAGCACAACTTCCAGAGCCTGCGTGTGGTCGACTCGCTCGAAGAACGCTATCCGGCATTCGACGGCCTGAACCTGAGCTTCGAGACCCGCGAGGGCATCCTGAAGCACTGCTCTGCCACCCATGCCCGCTTGCTCGAAGCCCGTGAACCGGGTGGTGTGGGTCATCGTTTCATTGCCAGGCAGCAGCCGAGCCTGGAGGCGCAGTTGTGCAACCTCGCAGACGAGATCGCCTACAACGCGCACGACATCGACGACGGCGTTCGCTCGGGCCTGCTCAGCATGGAGCAGCTCGAAGCTGTGCCGCTCTTCCACCGCTTTCAGCGTGCTGCGTTGCAAGCCCATCCCCACCTGCTGGGCCGCCGCCTGCTGTTCGAGAGCATTCGCTTGTTGCTCTCTGAGCAGGTGTACGACGTCTTGCGTGCAACCCGTGCTTCGCTCGCGGCGCATGGGCCTCGCAGTGTGGACGACGTGCGCCGCGCGCCACCCCTGGTGTGTTTCGGCGCCGACATGGCGCAGCAAAGCCAATCGCTCAAGCGATTCCTTCGGCTCAATCTCTATCGGCATCCGCAGGTCACGTCGACGACCGACGACGCCAAGCTGGTCATTAGAGAGTTGTTCGACGCTTATCGGGCCGACCCGTCCGAGTGGACAGGGCAGGGCAGTGGGCGCAAGGCAGGCCTGCGCTCGCTGGCGGACTACATCGCCGGCATGACCGACCGTTTCGCGCTGCGCGAACACGAGCGGCTCACCGGTCGCCGGCTCTTTGCCTGAGGCCGGCGTTCGATGGCGCGACTGCCTCGGTTGAGTGTCGGCGGCTGGCCGCACCTGGTGGTGCTGAGCGGCCACGATGGGCAGGCCGTGTTCCGGGATGACGAGGATGCGCGCCACTTCAGCGTGTGGCTGCTCGAGGCCGTGCGCGCTCAAGGCGTTGCCGTGCATGCCTATGCGCTCCGTGAGAACGAGGTGGTGTTGCTGGCCACGCCGGACGACAGTGCGGCGTTGGGCCGGGTCATGCAGACCTTGGGGCGGCGCTACGGCGGGTATTTCAACCGGCGGCATGGCCGGCGGGGCAGTTTGTGGGCGGGTAGGTTTCGCGCCACCATCGTCGAGCCGGAACAGCATTTGCTAGATGCCATGCGCTACGTTGAAGAATCCGATGCCGAACAGACCGCTCAGGTGCTGCTCACCAGCATGTCGCACCACCTTGGGCAACGCCAGGATCCTCTGGTGAGCGATCACGCCCAATTCTGGTCGCTCGGCAACACGCCGTTCGACCGTGAGGCCGCCTACCGTCGCTTGCTGGAGCGTCCGCTGAGTGCCGCGGGCCGCGGGAGCCTCGATCAGGCGGTGCAGAAGGGTTGGCCGGTGGGGTCGAAGGCGTTCGTGCAGCAGTTGGGCGATGCCACGGAGCGTCGACTCGTGCCACTGAAGCGGGGACGCCCTCCGATCAAAGCCGCGGCGGGAAATTGACTGTCCCTAATTTAAAAACGAGCGGACCGAGTTCGGTCTTTAAATGGTGCCTGGCCCCATTTAATCCGGTTGAACGCCCCTGGTGACTCAGGTATCCTCGGCGTATTCCCCTATCCCTCACTTGGAGTGCGCCATGAACCAGGCCATCCCGGGCACCGCTTCTTCGGAAGAGCTGCAGCATTCAGCCGAACACGGCCTCTACGATCCCAGCCGCGAGCACGATGCCTGCGGCGTGGGTTTTGTCGCCCACATCAAGGGCCACAAGGCGCACAGCATCGTTGAGCAAGGACTCAAGATCCTCGAGAACCTGGACCACCGCGGCGCCGTCGGTGCCGATGCCCTCATGGGCGACGGCGCGGGCATCCTGATCCAGATTCCCGATGAGTTCTACCGCGAAGAAATGGCACTGCAAGGTGTCACGCTGCCGCCGCCTGGCGAGTACGGTGTGGGCATCGTGTTCTTGCCGAAAGAACACGCCTCGCGCCTGGCCTGTGAACAAGCTCTCGAGCGCGCGGTCAAGGTCGAAGGCCAGGTGCTGCTGGGCTGGCGTGATGTGCCGGTGGATGCCGACATGCCCATGTCGCCCACCGTGCGCGCCAAGGAACCCATCATCCGGCAGATCTTCATCGGCCGCGGCCCGGACGTCATCGTCCCCGACGCGCTCGAACGCAAGCTCTACGTGATCCGCAAGACGGCCTCGAGCGCCATCCAGCGCCTGAAGCTCACGCACAGCCACGAATACTACGTGCCCAGCATGAGCTGCCGCACCATCATCTACAAGGGCCTGCTGCTGGCCGACCAGGTGGGCAAGTACTACAAGGACTTGCAAGATCCCCGCACCACCTCGGCGCTCGCACTCGTGCACCAGCGCTTCTCCACCAACACCTTCCCCGAGTGGCCGCTGGCCCACCCGTACCGCATGGTGGCGCACAACGGTGAGATCAACACCGTCAAGGGCAACTTCAACTGGATGCGCGCCCGCGAAGGCGTCATGAAGTCGCCAGTGCTGGGTGAAGACCTGCAAAAGCTCTACCCCATCAGCTTCGAAGGCCAGTCCGACACGGCCACCTTCGACAACGCGCTCGAATTGCTCACGATGAGCGGCTACTCGCTGGCCCACGCCGCGATGATGATGATCCCCGAGGCCTGGGAGCAGCACACGACGATGGACCCACGTCGCCGTGCTTTCTATGAGTACCACGCTGCGATGTTGGAGCCGTGGGACGGCCCCGCGTCGATGGTCTTCACCGACGGCCGCCAGATCGGCGCAACCCTCGACCGCAACGGCCTGCGCCCGTCGCGCTACATCGTCACCGACGACGACCTCGTGGTGATGGCGTCAGAGTCGGGCGTGCTGCCGATGATCCCCGAGAACAAGATCGTCAAGAAGTGGCGCTTGCAGCCGGGCAAGATGTTCCTGATCGACTTCGACCAGGGCCGCATCATCGACGACGAAGAACTGAAGAACCAGTTCGCACTCGCCAAGCCTTATGGCCAGTGGATCGAAAACGTGCGCATCAAGCTCGATGCCATCGAAGGTGAGGCCCCCGCCGCAGCGACGTTCAGCGAATTGTTGCTCGACCGCCAGCAGGCCTTCGGCTACACCCAGGAAGACATCAAGTTCCTGATGAGCCCGATGGCGCAAAACGGCGAAGAGGCCACCGGCTCGATGGGTAACGACTCGCCCTTGGCCGTGCTGTCAGACAAAAACAAACCGCTCTACAACTACTTCAAGCAGTTGTTCGCGCAGGTCACCAACCCGCCCATCGACCCCATCCGCGAAGCGGTGGTGATGTCGTTGGTGTCGTTCATCGGCCCCAAGCCCAACCTGCTCGACATCAACGCGGTCAACCCGCCGATGCGGCTCGAAGTGGCCCAGCCGGTGCTGGACTTCGCCGACATGGCGCGCCTGCGCGGCATCGAGAAGCACACGGGCGGCAAGTTC
>JBEGTX010000089.1:0-15049 GCA_041179165.1 Pseudomonadota bacterium
CATGATGCCGGTCGAACTTGGGAGGATGCGAAGCTAGGTCTCCCGTATGCTGCGATCCGCGGGCTGTTCAGTGTCCGGCAAAATGAGATCATTGCCGTCCTTCAAATGAGGGAGACCGTTAGCGTGTATTCCGGAAGTTTGGATGGGGGTGCCTGGAAGCAACGGACGAGCAACGATTTCAGATTCAGCTCCTGGTTCGGCGGCTCGCGCCAACCCTTGGTTGTCCCCGATCTGCCTTCAAAACGATTGCTTTTGATGCTTCCGGGAAATCAGTCATTTTTCCTGAATCTGGAAACTTTCGACAAGCAGGCCATAAAGTTTTCGGGTGCTGGCGTCTATTGGGCCAAAATTTCGGGCGACAAGGTTATTCGATCCTGCTGCAACAGAGTTGGAGCCCGGCTCACGACTTGGGAAACGCGCGATGAAGGAAAGACTTGGCAGGATTCTGGATCCGAGTTGGCGGTTCCACAATTCCGGGACTCGAAGGTCGGATTCAACACGACCAAGTTTGACATTCAACGTACCCATGATGGTGGCGCAACGTGGGTGACTGTTCACCAACAAGAGCCGCAGTATTGGCCCTTCTTGTGGAAGCCATATACGTTGACCTTCATCCATGTCAGTGACCAGAAAATCCTGGCTACTGATGGAATGCATCGCCTGCTGTTAAGTGAGGACGCCGGTAATACTTGGCGCGGTGCGCTGGACTCCGGGAGACGTTGACCGGTTGCGGCAATCCCTGGACGGTGAATTGTCATGCGTGCCGTGCAACGGATGTCAAATCCGGCTGCGTACCGACTTCAGAAACCTTTAATATGGGGGGTCACTGTTCATTTGGAGCGCCATAGAGGCCGCCAACAATTCAGTGGGCCGTGGCCACCCCGTTGACCGAGGTTGATTTCTATCCTGCCCTGTGTGGGGTGACTTGCCGGCCGGGCTGGGTAGCGCCGAGACAGGCGAGGCGCTTGGCGCTTGCGCCTTCGATCCCTGCTTTCAAGCCTTCGCGCATCTCCGCCAAGCGATCGACAGGGTCTGGGAGGTTGGCTGCCGTGACTTACAGACCTTTAATGTGATGGTGGAGCGTATGGAATCTCATGGACTGATGCGCTGGATTGTCATCGCTTGATGTCCATATTGATGCCTGGCGCTCAATTCAACGCCATGCTCAGCTTGCGCCGGTACTGGTCGATGACCGGGTCGGCCGGTGTGGTGTTGATCTTGCCGGCCACTTCGAGTGTGCCCTTGGGGGCTGCGGCCACCTCGGTTTTTGGAGCCGCTGGCTTGGCCATCACTTCGAGGATGGCGACGTAGGTCTTGCGCGCTGTCCCGTCGCGCCAGGTCTTGTCGCGCATGATGATCTCGAGCAACTCGTCCATGGCCTGGGTGAAAGCGTGGAGCGCGAAGTGCGTCTGCGCCAGCTCGAAGCGGGCGTCGAAGTCGCGGCGGTTGGCGGCGATGGCTTCGGCCAACGCTGCAGGTGAGCGGGCCTGGGCGGCCGCGGTGTGGGCGGCGATCCAGTGGCCGGCGGCGGCCAGGCGTGCGTCGAGCATGACCTTGCTGGCCACGGGCTCGAAGGCGCGCTGGGCTTCGGTCACGCGGCCGGCGGTGAGCAGGGCGCGCAGGTAGTCGTAGCGCAGGCCGTCGTTGCCGGGGTCGACGGCCACGGCCTCTTGCAGTTTTTCGAGGGCGCGCTCTGGCGAGTCTTCGACCTCGGGTTCGTTGTCGAGCGGGAGCTCGCCTTCACCTTCCGCAGCAGGCACCACGTGTTTGTCGAGGAACTCGCGGATCTTGGCCTCGGGCAGGGCGCCCACGAAACCATCGACCGGCTGGCCGCCCTTGAACATCACGCAGAACGGGATGCTGCGCACACCGAACATCTGCGAGAGCTGACCGGCGATGTCGGGCTGGTCGTCGGCATTGAGCTTGGCGAGCTTGAAGCGCCCGCCGTAGCTTTCTTCGAGCGACTCCAGTACCGGGCCCAGCTGTTTGCACGGGCCGCACCAGGGTGCCCAGATGTCGAGCAGCACCGGCTGCTGCAGCGAGGCGTGGATGAGGTCGGTTTCGAAGTTCTGAATGGAGATGTCCATGGTGTTCCGGCGGTCGGTTCGTGCACTCGGGCAGCCCTGTGGGCCGCTCGTGCGCTGAAGGTGGCGCTGCGCCGCCTACAATTCAAGTCTCTTTCAGCACTTGGAGCGAGCCGTGAGCAGCGCCCCCGTGGTTGGTGTGGTGATGGGGTCCAGCAGTGACTGGGACACCATGCGCCTTGCAACCGAGATTCTCGCCGAGTTCGGCATTCCCTTCGAAGCCCGTGTGGTCTCGGCCCATCGCATGCCCGACGACATGTTCGCCTATGCCGAGACCGCGGCCGACCGCGGCCTGCGCGCCATCATCGCCGGGGCCGGCGGTGCGGCGCACCTGCCAGGCATGCTGGCGGCCAAGACCACCGTGCCGGTGCTGGGCGTGCCCGTCGCCAGCCGCCACCTGCAGGGTGTCGACTCGCTGCATTCCATCGTGCAGATGCCCAAGGGCATTCCGGTCGCCACCTTCGCCATCGGCAACGCCGGTGCGGCCAACGCGGCCCTCTTTGCCGTGGCCATGCTGGCCACCGAGCAGCCGGCCCTTCGCGAGAAACTCGAGGCCTACCGTGCCCGCCAGACCGAGGTGGCACGCGCCATGTCGGCCGACCTGAAGTGAGCGTGAGCACCGTGGCAGCAGCCAACGAATTCATCGCCCCCGGTGCCACGCTCGGCGTGATGGGGGGCGGCCAGCTCGGCCGCATGTTCGTCCATGCCGCGCAGCAGATGGGCTACTTCAGCGCCGTGCTCGACCCCGACACCGACAGCCCGGCCGGCCGGGTCGCGCACCACCATGTGGTGGGCGACTACCTGTCCGCGTCGGCGCTGGCCGAGTTGGGCCGCGTGTCGGCCGCCGTCACCACCGAGTTCGAAAACGTGCCGGCCGAGGCACTCAATACGCTGGCCGCGCAGCGACCGGTCGCGCCCGCCGGCCGCGCCGTGGCCACCTGCCAGGACCGTGCTGCTGAAAAAGCGCACCTCGTGGCTTGCGGTGTGCCCTGCGCGCCGCACGCCCTGATCGATTCATCCGCGGCACTCGCGGCCGTTGCCGACGACCTGCTGCCGGGCATCCTCAAGACGGCCCGGCTGGGTTACGACGGCAAGGGCCAGGTGCGGGTGAGCACACGCGCCGAGCTGGCAGAGGCCTGGGGCGCGCTCAAGCAGGTGCCTTGCGTGCTCGAGAAGATGCTGCCCTTGGCCTACGAGGTGAGCGTGATCGTGGCGCGTGGCGCGTCCGGCCAGATCGTGCACTTCCCGTTGCAGCAGAACCTGCACATCGACGGCATCCTCGCCGTCACCCAGGTGCCTGCGCCCGACGTCACGCCCTCCGTGCAACAGCAGGCCATTGCCGCGGCCGAAAAGATCGCTGCAACGCTGTCGTATGTGGGCGTGCTGTGTGTGGAATTCTTCGTGCTCAAGGATGGCAGCCTGGTTGCCAACGAAATGGCGCCGCGGCCCCACAACTCCGGCCACTACACGATGGACGCCTGCGACCTGTCGCAGTTCGACCTGCAGGTGCGCACGCTCACGCACGCGCCGCTGAGCGCGCCGCGCCTGCATTCCAGCGCCGTGATGCTCAACCTGCTGGGTGACCTGTGGTTCCATGATGGCGCCGCCGAGACCACCCCGCCATGGGATGAGGTGCTCGCGTTGCCCGGTGTGCACCTGCACCTGTACGGCAAGACCAGCGCCCGGCCCGGCCGCAAGATGGGCCACCTCAACATCACCGCCGCCACGCCGGCCGCGGCCCGCGAGACCGCGCTGCGCGCTGCGTCCTTGCTGGGCCTGGCGGCCTGGTAAGCGACCTGTCCGGCCTCCCACCGTGCTGCTCGACGGACGCTTGCCCGACGCCATCCAGCGGGGTGCCCAGACGCTCGCCGCGGGCGAGTTGGTGGCATTCCCGACCGAGACCGTCTACGGCCTCGGCGCGCGTGCCGACGACGACCAGGCCGTCGCACGCATCTTCGCTGCCAAGGGCCGGCCGGCCGATCACCCGCTGATCGTGCATGTGGTCGATGCCGCCGACGCGCGCGCTTTCGCCCGCGAGTGGCCGCTGGTCGCCCAGCGCCTGACCGAGGCCTTCTGGCCCGGGCCGCTCACCGTCATCGTGCCGCGCGCCGAGGGGCTGGCTGCTGCGGCGGCGGGCGGACAGTCCACGGTGGGCTTGCGCTGCCCGGCCCATCCGGTGGCACAGGCGCTGTTGCGGGCCGCCCGCGCGCAGGGTGTGGCCGGTGTCGCCGCGCCGAGTGCCAACCGCTTCGGCCGCGTGAGCCCCACACAGGCCGCGCATGTGCAAACCGAGTTCGACGCCAGCCTGCTGGTGCTCGATGGGGGACCGAGCGAGGTTGGCATCGAGTCCAGCATCGTCGACTGTTCACGCGGCCACCCGGTGCTGTTGCGCCCGGGCCTGCTGACCCGCCAGCAGCTCGAGGCCGCGGCCGGCGAGCCCCTCCTTGACCGCGATGAAGCCGCCCCACGGGCCTCGGGCACCCTCGAGTCCCACTACGCGCCCCAGGCCCGGGTGCGGCTCATGCCGGCCGAGATGATGCGTTCGGCATTGACCCTGCTCGACGGCACCTCGGTCAAGCTGGCGGTATATTGCCGCACCGTGCCGCGCAAGGCGGCTGGCACCGCGCTCTACCGCGCCATGCCCGATGACCCCGCGCGTGCTGCGCATGAGTTGTTTTCAGTCCTGCGCGAACTCGATGACCGCCAAGTGGCTCTCATCTGGGTGGAAAGCCCGCCCGACACCCCGCCGTGGGACGGCGTGCGCGACAGACTGCAGCGAGCCGCTGCATCCTGAACGTGGCGCACTTTGAAGTTTTTGGAGCATTGATGATTTTTTCGGACGTTTTTTCCCGCTCGGGCCGCCGCCAATTGGCCTGCGGTCTGTCGCTCGTCGCTGTCGCCGCACTGTCGGCATGTGGTGGGGGCGAGCAGCGTGAAACCTTCCAGGCACGCCGCGTGGTCGTGTTCGGTGACGAAGCCAGCACCATCAATGCCGACGGCAGCAAGTACAACATCAACGCCCAGCCGGCCGATTGCGCCGTCAACCCGTTGTGGATTCAGGGCGTGGCCGGTGGTTACGGCATCTCCTTGTGCACGGCCGCGACCGACCCCACCAAGCAGTTGAACGCGGCAGCGGGCGACAAGGTGGCCGAGGTTGCCACCAAGATCGACACCTACCTGGCCAGCGGCTCCCCCGTGAGCACCGACCTGGTGTCCGTGTTCGTGGGCGTGAACGACGTTCTCGCCGCCTACAAGGCGAGCCCGACACCCACCGAAGAAGCGGCCATGTTCACAGCGGTGCGGGCTGCCGGCACACGCCTGGGGCTGCAGATCGTCAAGGTCACCTCCAGGGGTGCCAAGGTGCTGGTGGTGAGTGTGCCCGACCAGGCCATCACGCCGTACGGCCGCTCGCAAGCGCTGCTGGTCGGCGGCGCGGCCAATGCCGACCTGCTGAGGCGGCTTTCCATTGCGTTCAACGACAACATGCGTCTCGCGCTGGGCTCCGACCCCAATGGAGGCGGGCGTTCCGGCGCACTGATCGAAGGCTTCGACCTGATCACCTTGTTCACGGTGAATCTGAACAACCAGTTCGGCACCTTGGTGAACGTGAGTCAGCCAGCCTGCGGAACGATTGCAGAGGCCGACCTGGCCACCCAATGCACGGTGGCGGCGGCCAACACGGTCACCAACTCCACCTGGGGTGCCTGGCTCTGGACCAGCGGGACCCAGCTGAGCCCTTACGGCCACTCGCTGCTCGCATCGCAGGCGCTCACGCGCCTGCGCGGCAACCCGCTCTGACCGACGCCAGGCCCCGGGCCTGGCGGCCCTGGGGTCTACTTGCGCTGCGCCAACGCGGGCGGCGCGAGTCGAGGCGCGCCGTCTGCCGCAGCCCACTGCACCAGCAGGTCGAGCGCGGGCCGTGCCGCGGCGGCATTGGCGTGGTTGACGATGGCCACGAGCACATAGCGCTTGCCACTGTCGCCCAGCACGTAGCCGGCCAGACCGGTCACGTCGTTCAGCGAGCCGGTTTTCAAGTGGGCGCGACCGGCGGGCGCGTAGCGGGTGCGGCGCAGCGTGCCGTCCATGCCGGTCACCGGCAGCGAGCTCATCAGCTCCGACATCACCGGGCTGCCCCAGCTCGATTGCAGCACGCGCGCCAGCAGCTGCGCACTGAGGCGCGACTCCCGCGACAACCCCGAACCGTTGTTCACCACCGTGCCGAGCGCCGATTCGCCGTGGCGTTCTTGCAGCCACTGCGCCACCACCTCGCGCGCGGCTTCGGGCGTGCCGCGGCCGCGTTGGGTGAGCCCGAGTGTCAGAAACAGCTGCTGTGCCATCACGTTGTTGCTGTACTTGTTGATGTCGCGCACGACATCGGCCAGCGGCGGCGAGGGGAGTTCGAAGTTCGGCGGCGTGGCCGGCGCCTGGCCTTCGCGTGCGCGGCCCACCAGCTTGCCGCCCATGTCTCTCCACATGCCCGCGAGCGCGCGGCCGCTGTAGCTCTTGGGTCCGGCATAGGCCGTGTACCACTGCTTCTCGTTGCAGCTGGTGGCAAAGCCCCCGCTGAAGCGGATGCGGTTCTCGTCGGAAAAGTCGGGCTTGAGGGCGCCCCGCCAGTCGCCGCAAGCGCCGGGCGTGAGGGGCACGGTGGTGTCCACACGAACGCCGGCCAGCGGCGGCTCGCTCGACACGTTGGCCACACCGCGAACGGCGTCGGGGGTGAAGGTGAGTGCCACCGACTTGTAGTTCAGAAGCAGCGCGTCGGCGTTCACGTTGTACGGCCGAAAAGGCTCGCCATCGAATTCAGACGGATCTTGCTCGGGCACGCTGAAGGCGCTGCGGTCGAGCACGATGTCGCCTCGGATTTCTCGCACGCCCAGTTGCTGCACACGCCGCAGCAGCAGCCACATGCGTTCCACCACCAGCTTGGGGTCACCACTGCCCTTGATGACCAGGTTGCCCTCGAGCACCCCATTGGCCAGGGGGCCTTGCAACCACACCGGCGTCGACCAGGTGTAGGCGGGGCCCAGCACCTCGAGCGCCGCCGCGGTGGTGAGCAGCTTCATCAGCGACGCAGGCTTCACCGGTTGCAGCGGCTGCCAGCTCAGGCGCGGTGCGGCCGTGCCCACCTCCTGGATGCTCACGACGAGGCTGTCGGCCGGCACCTTCGCGCGGGCCAGTGCGGCCTGTACTTCGGGGGGCAGAGGGGATGTCTGTGCCGAGACAGTGGACAGGCAGCAGAGCAGGGCGGCGGCAGCGCCAGACAGGCAAGGAAGTCTCATCCTTCGGATGATCGCATGAGGCCCCGGGAGATAGACTCTTGTTATGAGCAACTTGCTGGCCTTCGACACCTCCACCGAACTGATGGGCATTGCCCTCGTGACCTCGTCAGGCCGCGAGGTGATCGATGCGGCAGGCGGTGCGGCGGCGTCTGCCCAGCTCATTCCCTCGGTGTTGTCCTTGCTGGACCGTGCTGGACTGACACTGGCCGATGTGGACGCCATCGCCTTCGGGTGTGGTCCCGGCGCATTCACCGGTTTGCGCACCGCGTGTTCGGTGGCGCAGGGACTGGCCTTTGGCGCAGGCAAACCCGTGCTGCCGGTCGACAGCCTGATGCTCGTGGCCGAAGACGCGCGCCTCCAGCACGAGGGTCCGGCCGCACTGTGGGTGGCCATGGACGCGCGCATGGACGAGATCTACGCCGCGGCCTTCGAATGGACCGGCGCCGCCTGGCAGGTCACCGAGGCTGCGGCTCTGTATGCGCCCGAGACCTTGTCCGCGCGCTGGCAGGCCACGCCACCGGCCTGGGTGGCGGGTTCGGCACTCGCGGTGTTCGGCGAGCGGCTGGCGCTGCCGACAGCCACGCGGCAAACGCCGCAGGCCGTCTCGCGCGCGCAGGCGGTGGGCCGACTGGCCGAGCAGCTGTGGGCGCAGGGCCGTGCTGTCGATGCCGCCCTCGCACTGCCCGTCTACGTGCGCGACAAAGTCGCCCAGACCACGGCCGAGCGCGAGGCGCAGCGCCTCGCGAAAGAAGGGGTGGTGTGAATGAGCGCGGTGCTCAAAGGACGCTCGGACGACCGGGGACTCCCAAGGTTGGAGCCCATGACCGTGGCCGACCTCGATGCGGTGATGGCCGTCGAGGTGATCAGCTACGCGGTGCCCTGGACGCGCGGCAACTTCATCGACTCGCTCGCCGTGGGCTACCACTGTCACGTGCTGCGGCGCGCGGGTGAGCTGGTGGGGTATGTGGTGTCGATGTCCGGGGTCGAAGAGCTGCACTTGTTGAACATCACCGTCGCGCCACCGTGTCGGGGCGAGGGCCATGCGCGGCGATTGCTCGACGACGTGGTGGCCTTGTGCCGCAAGACGGCAGCCCAGGTGCTGTGGCTCGAGGTGCGGCACAGCAACGAACGGGCGCGGGCGCTGTACGAGCGCTACGGTTTCTCGCAGGTCGGCCTGCGGCGCGCGTACTATCCGCAGCCGCCCGGAGAAACCGGGCGCGAGGATGCAGTGGTCATGAGTCTGAACGTGCCGGAGGCCGATGATGGGGTGGAGTGAGCGGCAGGTCGCCATGCTCGGCGAAATGGGGGTGCGCGTCTGGCAGGTGCCGGCGGGCGCGTCCACAGACGTTGCGGAGGTGGCCCACGTTGAGGCTGTGGGCGATGCCGAGAACGATTCGCGCCCCCAGCACAACGCGCGTGCCGAGCGCGAGCCTGACTCTGCGCGAACCGATGCACCACGCACCAGCGCTCCGGCCGTCGCGCGGACTCCGCCCGCCAGGCCAGGCACGCCAAGCACGCCAAGCACACCAGACACGCCCGCCGTGGTGGTGCCCCTGCGGCGCGAGCTTCCTCGACCGCCTGCTGGCGAAGGTTCCGACCTGCAAGCCGTCATCGCAGCCTGCACGGCCTGCCCCTTGTCCGAGGACCGCACGCAGCCGGTGTTCGGCATCGGCCACGCGCAGGCCCACTGGATGATCGTGGGCGAGGTCCCCGGAGAACAAGAAGACCGCGACAACGAGCCCTTTGTCGGCAAGCCCGGCGAGCTGCTCGACAACATGCTGCGTGCCTTGGGCCTGGGCCGCCACGACGCGGGACCGGAGCAACAGGTCTTCATCACCCACGCGGTGAAGTGCCGTCCTGCGGCCAACCGCGGTGTCGATCCTCAGGAGCTGGCGCAGTGCAGCGCTCACTTGCACCAGCAGATTGCCCAAGTGCGACCGCGCATGATCGTGGCGCTCGGCCGCCTGGCCGCGCAGGCTTTGCTGCAAAGCAATGAGCCGCTGGGCAAACTTCGCGGCCGGGTGCACCAGGTCGATGGCGTGGCCGTGGTGGTGACCTATCCACCGAGCTACCTGCTGCGCAATCCCGAAGACAAAGCCCGCGCCTGGGACGACCTCTGCCTTGCGCGTGAGCACCTGGCAGGCATGTTGCAGAGCAGCACGGGCGGCTCCCCCCCGTGAGAGGGAACGCACCGTTACTGTGCTGTCGAAGGGCCGCAGCTATCATGGGCTGGCGAAACTTCAGGCGCGGTGCGGCTGAAGACTTCGGGACCGGTGCGTGCGGGTTCCGCAGGGTTTTCGTCGTGCAGCGATCACCCACCAAACCACCATGACCAGTTCGCGCGCCATCATCGAGCCCCTCGATCCGCCCCACGCGGACAACCTGCCTTGCATGCTGCTGTGCGTGTCGTCGCAGGGGGCGGTGATCTGGGCCAACCGGCAGTTCAGCGAGTTCACCGGCATTGCCGAAGGCGCGCACGATGCATGGGTCTGGGCCGAGTTGCTCGAGCCTGCGTCGAATCGCGCGCTGCTCGACTCGCTCTCCGAGCAGCATGACTTCAGCATTGCGCTGCGCATGCAAGACACGCCCTCCGCGCCTGAGGGCATCTCGCTCGACGGCACGGCCCGCTGGATCGAGGCCGATCAACACTACGTGTGTGTGCTGCATGACGTGACCTCGCGTGCCCGTGCCGAAGCCTTTGCCCGCGCGCGCGCCGACCAGTTCCAGCTGCTCTCCGACAGCGTGCCCGCGCTCATCGCCTACTTCGATGCGCGCACGCTGCGCTGCCTGTTCGCCAACAAGCGTTACGCCGTCACGTTCGGCTGGGACGAGGGCTCCATCCTCGGCCACACAGTCGAAGAAATCATCGGCCCTGCGGCGGCCCGCGAAATCCAGCCCTATGTCGACAGCGTGCTGCGTGAACGCCGCGCCGCCTCGTACGAGCGCGAGCTCGTGGGCCGAGAAGGCAACTCGCAATGGCTCGAGGTCAACCTGCTGCCCCACCTCGACCGCGATGGCGAGCCGCTGGCCGCCTTCGTGCTCATCTCCGACATCACACGCCACCGCTTGGCGGAGCGTGCGGTGCGCGAGTCCGAAGAGCGTTTGTCGATGTTCATGGACGGCAGCGCCGAGGGCATCACCTTCCACCAGGACGGTGTGATCATCGATGCCAACCCGGCCGCCTGCGCCCTCATCGGCTACACCCTCGAAGAACTCGTGGGCCGCCGCGCCATGGAGTTCGTGGCACCGGACCAGCATGCGAAGGTGGCCGATGTGCTGCGCATCGGCGCTGAGGTTCAGTACGAGAGCGCCATCATTCACCGCGACGGCCACCGCCTGCCGGTCGAGATGCTCGGGCGCAGCATCACGCACAAGGGTGAGCGTGTGCGCATGACCATCATCCGCGACATCCGTGAGCGCTACGAGGCGCAAGAGCACATCCGCCACCTGGCGCACCACGACGCCCTCACGGGTCTGCCCAACCGGCTCAGCATCATCGAGCACCTGGGTCACCTGATCGCTGAGGCCCGCCGCTCTGATTCGCAGTTCGGTCTGCTGTTCATCGACCTCGACCACTTCAAGCGTGTCAACGACTCGCTCGGCCACCTGGTGGGCGACACGCTGCTGCAGACCATCGCCCGCCGTATCACCGACAGCCTGCGCACCACCGACCGTGTGGCGCGTTTCGGTGGCGATGAATTCATCGTGCTGTTGCCGCGCATGCTGCAGCGTGAAGACGTGGAAGAAGTCGCGCGAAAATTGCTGGCCGCCATCGAAGTGCCGGTGAATGCCGACGGCCGGCTCATCTCGGTCACGCCCTCGATCGGCATCTCGATGTTCCCGCACGACGCCGAAACGGCCGATGCCCTCATCAAGAATGCCGACACCGCCATGTACCTGGCCAAGGGCCGGGGCCGCGCCAACTACCAGTTCTTCACGCCCGCCATGGCGCGTTCCGCGCTCGATGCGCTGGTGATGGAAAGCCAGATGACCGTGGGCCTGGAGCGTGGCGAGTTCGTGCTGCACTTCCAGCCGCAGGTGCGCGCGCTCGACGGCGTGCTCATCGGCGCCGAGGCGCTGATGCGCTGGAACCATCCCGAGCGCGGGCTCTTGATGCCCGATGCCTTCATCGCCTTGGCCGAACAGCAGCGCCTGATGTTGCCGCTGGGCCAGTGGGTGCTGCGCGAGGGGCTGCGCTGCGTGAAGCGCTGGCACGATGCAGGCGTGCGCGACGTGCCTGTGGCCGTGAATTTGTCGAGTGTGCAATTCCAGACCAGCAACTTCACCGAACTCGTGCGTCAGATGCTGACCGAAGAGGGCGTGCCCGGCCACTGGCTCGAACTCGAACTCACCGAACGCATGCTGATGGACGACCTGCCGGACGTGAAGCGCAAGCTGGTCGAACTCAAGGCCATGGGCATCCGCATCTCGGTCGACGACTTTGGCACCGGCTACTCCTCGCTTGCCCACCTCAAAGAGCTGCCGATCGACAAGATGAAGATCGACCGCTCCTTCGTGCAAGACCTGCCAGACGACGCCGACTCCGCCGCCATCGCCCGCGCCATCGTGCAGATGTCGCGTGGACTCGGCCTCGGTGTGATCGCCGAGGGCGTGGAGACCAAGCCGCAGCGCGACTACCTGGCGAGACTGGGTTGTGACGAATTCCAAGGCCTGCTCATCAGCCCGCCACTGCCCATTGATGCCTTCGAGGAATGGGTGTCAGGCCGCAAAGCCGCCTAGATTGTTGGCCCCCCAGTCGCTTCGCTCCTGCCCCCAAGGGGCGCCCGCCTGGCGGCCTGGCAAAGCCAGATCCGCGGGCTCTGGGCAATGCGCTTCGCTCTAGACTCCTTTGCCCGCTACCCACCGTGCCTCATCGGAGGCTTCAGTTCAAGCATACAAGGGGCGCCGCCTGGCGGCCTGGCAGAGCCAGATCCGCGGGCGTTGGGCAATGCGCTTCGCTCTAGACGCATGCCCACACCCGGCTCGTTTACTTCTTGACCTTCTCAGGCCGAGCCCAATTCGCAAGCGACACCTGCTTGCCCCGAGCCACCGACAAATTGCCAGCCGGCACATCGCGCGTGATGGTGGACCCACCACCGATGGTGGCACCCGCCCCCAGCGTCACAGGCGCCACCAGCACGCTGTTGCTGCCCACATGCACATCGGCCTCGATCACCGTGCGGTGCTTGTTGGCGCCGTCGTAGTTGGCGGTGATGCTGCCGGCGCCGTAGTTCACGCGCTCGCCCACCGTCGCGTCACCCAGGTAGGCCAGGTGATTGGCCTTGGCACCCTTGGCGAGCGTGGAGTTCTTGACCTCGACGAAGTTGCCGATGTGCACCTCTTCACCCAGCTCAGCCCCCGGACGCAGCCGCGCGAACGGGCCGATCAGCGAGCCTGCGCCCACGGTCACGCCGAGCGTGTCGCCGTCGATGTGGGTGAACGGGTGGATGACCACACCCGCGCCGATGCGCGCATTGCGGATCACGCAGTGCGAGCCGATGCGCGCGCCATTGCCCAGGCTCACCTGGCCTTCGAAGATGCAGTTGACGTCGATCTCGACATCGCTGCCGCACTGCAGTGAACCGCGCACATCGAAGCGAGCCGGGTCGGCCAGGCGCACACCGGCTTCCATGAAGTCGGCGGCCAGCGCTAGCTGGTGGCGGCGCTCCAGGTCGGCCAGTTGCACGGGGCTGTTGACGCCCAGCACCTCGGCCTCGTTGCTCGGCTGGGCGGCGACCACGGGCACGCCGTCGGCCACGGCCATGGCCACGATGTCGGTCAGGTAGTACTCGCCCTGAACGTTGTGGTTGGTGAGTTGGCTGAGCCAGCGCTTGAGCAACGGGGTGGGCACGGCCATCATGCCGGTGTAGACCTCGCGGATCTCGCGTTGCGCGGGCGTGGCATCTTTGTGCTCGACGATGGCGCGCACGGCATCGCCTTCGCGCACGATGCGGCCGTAGCCGGTGGCGTCGGCCAGGTCGATGGTCAACAGGGCCAGGCGGTTGTCACCGGCGGCGGCCACCAGGGCGCGCGCCGTGGCGGCCTTGATGAGCGGCACGTCGCCGTTGAGAATGAGCGTGGTGCCGGTGTCGTGCAGCACCGGCACGGCCTGTTGCACGGCGTGGCCGGTGCCGTGTTGCGGCATCTGGCGCACGAATTGCAGCTGGGGTGCTGCCACCGCGGCTTCCACCACCTCGGCGCCGTGGCCGGTGACGGTGATGATGCGGTCGGCCCCCAGGCTGGCAGCGGTTTCCAATACGTGCTGCAATAAGCTGCGGCCAGCCAGCTTGTGCAACACCTTGGGCAGGCTGGATTTCATGCGGGTGCCCTTGCCCGCGGCCATGATCACGATGTCGAGTGCCATGCAACGTCCTTGTTTGAAGCCCGCAATTATCGGTGTGTTGTGTGTCTTGACCATCCTGCTTTCGGGGTGTGGCGCCGTTCGTTTCGGGTACAACCGCGCACCAACCCTGTCGCATTGGTGGCTCGATGGCTTCGCCGATTTCACCAGCGCCCAGGATCTGGATGTGCGCCCCGGCCTCGAGACCTTCTTCCGCTGGCACCGAACCACGCAGCTGACCGACTATGCGCAATTGCTGGTGCGCGCACAGGCCGAGGTGCAGCAGCCGTCCACTGGGGCGCAGGCCTGCCGCTGGTACAGCGATGTGCTGGGCCGCTTGCAGCCCATGGTGCAGCAGGGGGTGCCGCTGGCGGTGAAAACCGCGCAGTCGCTGTCGCCCAAGCAACTGCAGCACATCGAGCGTAAGTTCATCAAGCGCAACAAGGATTTCGCGGGTGACTACCTGCAGAAAGACCCGGACGACCGCCTCGAAGCCTCGGTCACGCGCACCGTGGAGCGAGCCGAGTCGCTGTACGGCTCGCTCGAGGCCGCACAGAAAGAGGAGGTCCGGCAGACGCTGCAGGCCTCGCCCTTCGATCCGCAGCTCTGGCTGGCCGAGCGCAAGGCACGGCAGCAGGACGTGGTGGCCACCTTGCGGCGCTTGTCGACCGAGAAGATGCCGGCCGATGAAGCCCAGGCGGCTTTGCGTGCACTCGTCGAGCGCTTCGAGCGCTCTCCGCGGCCAGCTTACCGCGATTATTTGCAGCGGCTTCAGCAGTACAACTGTGACTTCGCGGCGCGCTTGCACAACAGCACGAGTCGCAAGCAACGCTTGAAGGCGGTGGAGAAGTTGAAGGGGTGGGAGGAGGACTTTCGGGTGCTGGCCGCACAGGCGCCTTGAGGCTGCGCTTTGCGTGACATTGGCCTCGCGTCTTGCACACATCGCTTGGTCACCCCGTCGCAGGACGGGGCCCACAGGTCCGATGTGCAGCTGCTTGTGCTTCGATGGACCGTCGTCGGTTCGTTTGGGCTGAACGCCAACCGGTTGGTTCATGGCCCTGCCGCGCCGGGTATTCGCCCCGGCTGGCGAGTCACCTTTGGCGCGTCCCAAAGGTAACCCAAAGGACAGCGGCCTGTGAGCGTCGCCCCTTCGGGGACGCTGAGTCGCCCGGTCTTGGAAGGGTCGTGTGGAACTCGCTACGTTCCCTTCGGTCACTGCACCCAGACAGCCACACTAAGAATGATTTGAAGCGCTTCGCTCCCCTTCCAAGACCGGGCGACTCAGCCGACGCTCAATGGCCGCTAACAGCCTCAACACCAGCAACACCAGCCGGCCTTGCTTC
>JBEGTX010000090.1:0-3204 GCA_041179165.1 Pseudomonadota bacterium
CAGCGGCCTTGAGCTGTGCGTCATGGACTCGACGTGGGGCAGTATTGGGATGCATAGGTGTCCACCAATCTTTAGGTGGACACCATCGTCAGGCACCCTCGGCGTGAGCGTCCGGCGGCGCCACCTTGACGGTGCTGGTGCGTCTGGCCAGCATGCTTGCCGGCTGATGGCTTGGTGGCGAAGCGCAGCCCTTTGAGGTCGGCTGCCGGCAGCCTGTGTGGCCGGGTTAGGCCGGTTGCCAGCGGTGCGGCAGCAGCTCGTCGATGCGCTGGCTGGGATGGCTGTGGATGCGCGCGAGCACGTCGCGCAGGTAGGCCCAGGGCTCTACGCCATTGAGCTTGGCCGACTGCACCAGGCTCATGACCACCGCCGCGCGTTGGCCGGCGAGTTCGCTGCCGATGAACAGCCAGTTCTTCGCACCCAGCTTCCAGGGCTTGATCTGCCGCTCGATGAGGTTGTTGTCGATTGGCACGGCACCGTCGTGCAGGTGGCGTGTCAGCGCTGGCCAGTGGTTGAGGCTGTAGTCGATGGCCTGCGCGATGCGGCTGCCATCGGCCACCCGCGAGCGCTCCAGCCGCAGCCAGGTGTGCAACTCCTCCCACAGCGGGCGGCTGAGGCGCTGGCGCCCGTCCAGGCGCTCTTCGGCGGTCATCCCCTTGAGGTGCGCCTCGACGTGGTAAATCCGCGCCAGGCGCTGCATGGCCTCCAACGCCACCGCACTCGCCCCGGCACCGGGCTTGGTCAGCTCCTCGAACTTCCTCCTGGCGTGGGCAACGCATCCGGCAGCGGTGCGCCCGGGGAAGACCCGCGCATCGAGCACCGCGTCGTAGCCCGCGTATTGGTCGCTCACCAGCGTGCCGGCCCAGGCCGGCCGGGCCTGCGGCGGCCCCTGCCCACCCAGGAAGGCCAGCGGGAACTGCGCACCGCGCCCGGTGCAGAACTCGTAGACCACGCCGGGCTGCGCATCGAACTCACCGCGGGCGTAGGCCCAGATGTAGGCCGTCTTCGTCTTGCCCCGGCCCGGGTCCAGCAGCGGCACCGTGGTCTCGTCGGCGTGCAGCACCGGCGCGCTCAGCACGAAGCGCTTGAGCGCATCGCCCAGCGGCTCAAGCGCCGCACCGCCCGCACCGCCCCAGCTCGACAGCGTCGAGCGCGGGGTGTGCACGCCCGCGCGGGCGTGCACGTCTTCGATCCGGTAGTACGGCAGGTGGTCGACGAAGCGGCTGATCAGCGTGTGCGCCACCAGCCCGCTGGCGGGGATGCCGCCGTCGACCACGTCGGGCTCGGCCGGCTCCTGGTGCAGGCGACCCTCCCCGCGTTGACTGCAGCACCGGCACGCCCACTTGCCGTAGATGTGGCGGTGCACGAAGAACTTCGCCGGGATGATGTCGAGCTTCTCGCTGACGTCCTCGCCCACGCGCTGCATCGGCTGGCCGCACGCGGGCGTGGGGCAGGCGGTGTCCTCGGGCTCGTGGCGGTGCTCAACGCGCTCCAGGTGCTCGGGCAGCGGCTTGCGGCGCGGCTTGGCGCGCGGTGCCTTGGGGGGCTTCGGCGTCTCGGGCAGGCCCGCCTGCAGCGCAGCCAGTTGTGCGCGCAGGCTGGCCTCGTCCTCGGCCAGCGTGTCCTCGAACAAACGCCGCTGCTCGGCTGTCATCGTCTCGGTCTTAGCGCCGAACTTCCAGCGCTTCAGGCGCGCGAGCTCGAAGTTGACCTTCTCCAGCTTCGCGTCACGCCAGGCGATCTCGCGGTCCTTGCGCTCGATCTCGGCGGCCTTGGTCTGCAGCTCTGTGGTCTTGGTCTGCAGTGCCTGGTCCTTCAAGGCAAGCTGTTCGCCCTGCATGCGGATGTGGCCCAGCATCTGCGCGGCCAGCGCTGCAACGGCCTCGGGCGCCAGACCTTGCAGGTCCTGGGTGTGGAGGTCACGCATGCCGAGCATGCGCTGCATGATGCCGGCCACAATTGGGCAGCACCATTGGCGCATGTCCCGTCAACCAGCGTCAGCCGAGCCAACGCCAGCCGGGCCGCAGCTCAGGCCCGCGTGATGATGCTCATCTCGCTCAGGCGCCGCCAGGGCAGCCCCACCACCAGCGCGTCGAACTGGGCCTGGGTCAACGACAGCGGCGCCGAGGCCGCCTCACCGCGCGGCCACTCGAAGCGCCCGGCGTTCAGCCGCCGCGCCGCGCACCACACGCCGAAGCCGTCATGCACCAGCAGCTTCACCCGCGTGGCACGCGCGTTGGCAAACAAGTAGCCGTGGTGGGCGTGCGCTGCACCCACGGTGGTCACCACTGCGGCCAGCAGGCGGTCAGCGCCTGCGCGCATGTCCACCGGCGCGGTGCACAGCCACAGCCGGTCGATGCGGATCACCGCACCAGCCCCGCTGTCACCTCGCGCAGCCAGGCTGCGCAGTCGCCTGCGGCCGACACCGGCCAGCGCACGCCCAGGCTGGCCGCGCCGCGCTTGAGCTCGATGTCGATGGTGGCGCCGCATGGGGCCGCAGGCTCCGCGCTGCCGGCCGTGCCCGGCGCAGCGGCGGTGGTGCGGATCATCTCCACCGGCAGGAAGCTGGCAGGCGCGGCGAACAACGATGGCGCCGCGACAGCCTCCGGGGTCGCGGCCACGGCAGTGGGCACCGGGGCCACAGTCGTCGCAAGGCCCGATCGCTTCAAGCCTCGCCCGTGCCGCCACTTGCGCACCAGGTTCGCGTTCAGCCCGTGCGCCAGGGCAACCGCCGAAATCGACGCTCCAGGCTCGTTGCACGCGGCCAGCACAGCGGCCTTGAGCTGTGCGTCATGGACTCGACGTGGGGCAGTATTGGGATGCATAGGTGTCCACCAATCTTTAGGTGGACACCATCGTCAGGCACCCTCGGCTGCGGGGCAAGGTGGGGCCGCCGGACGCTCACCCCTCGGCTGCGGGGCAAGGTGGGGCCGCCGGACGCTCACGGAGAGACAACTTGTGGCGGACAAGACCGCAGCGGGGCCGCATTTGTACCGGGTAGTCCCGGCAAGCCCAGTGACGATGCATTGCCGGAAGCCGGCAGTGGGTCTTGCGAACCAAGAGATGACCGCGCCTGTGTTGATCAGTGCGTCATCAAGGCAGTCAATGATCCAAGACGACCTTGGTATGCGATTGGTCCGCAGGGTACAGACTGCCAAGAATGGGCCGATGCAGTCCTTGAGCAGTGCCAGAAGCAATGCTCAG
>JBEGTX010000091.1:0-24335 GCA_041179165.1 Pseudomonadota bacterium
CGCCTGCTGCTGCTCTTCTACCGCGCCTGGGCCCAGGGCCAGCCCACGGTGCAGGCCGACCGCGAGCGCGACGACCAGTTCGCCAAATGGGTGAGCGCGCTCTTCGGCCAGGCCCCGCAGACGCTGCGCCACGCCGACACCGTGCCCGACACGTCCAAGCGCTTTGTGGCAGGCCACCTGGCGCGCCCGACTCGCAACCCCGAGTCCATCGTCAAGACGCTGCGCCAGTACTTCGGAGTCCCCTTGCGGGTGGAGTCGCATGTGGGCCACTGGCTGCCGCTGCGCACCCAAGACCGCTCGCGCCTGGGCAGCTCGGCCCACCGCCGCAGCGCCACGCTCGGGGTGTCGGCCGTGGCCGGCAGCAAGGTCTGGGACCGCCAGTACAAGATCCGCCTGCACCTGGGGCCGCTTGGCATCGAGCAGTACCGGCGCTTCCTGCCGGGCGCACCCGCACTCGATGAGCTGCGCGACTGGATGCGCCAGCTGCTCGGCTTCGAGATGCTGTGGGACCTGCGCCTCGTGCTCAAGGCCAGTGACGTGCCCGCCCTGCAGCTGGGCCAGGGCGCCGCACTCGGCCGCACCACCTGGCTCGGCCGGAAACGCGCGCCCGCCGACCGCGGCGACCTGATCCTCAATCCTGCCAGACGCTCCAAAGCACACGGTTCAACAAGAGCATCTGGCTCGACCAACACCCCCAGCCAGACACGAAATTCCACCCAGATCCATTCAGATCCACACCCAAAAAAAGGGACATGACCATGGCTGAAATCAGTCGCTCCACCCTCTTCGGCAAACTCAACCCGGTGGCCTACAAGGCCATCGAAGGTGCCACCGTCTTCTGCAAGATGCGCGGCAATCCGTATGTGGAACTGCAGCACTGGCTGGTTCAGATCCTCAACGCGCAAGACAGCGACCTGCACCGCATCGTCAAGCACTACGAGCTCGACAGCGCGCAGCTGGTGTCCGACCTCACGCAGTCGCTCGACCGCCTGCCCCGCGGTGCGTCGTCCGTCACCGACCTGTCCAGCTACGTCGAGAACGCCGTCGAGCGCGGCTGGGTGTACGGCTCGCTGATGTTCGGCGACCGCCAGGTGCGCACCGGCTACCTGCTGATTGGTGCCTTGAAGACGCCGTCACTGCGCAATGCGCTGCTCTCAGTCAGCAAGCAGTTCGAACGCATCAAGCTCGACGACCTCACCGAACGCTTTGCCAGCCTGCTCGGCAACTCGCCCGAGGCCCTTCAGAACGCGACCGAGAGCGGCGCTGCACCCGGTGAAAACAGCGATGCCATCGCCCCGGCGGCCATGGGCAAACAAGAGGCGCTCAAGCGCTTCACCACCGACCTCACCGAGCAGGCCCGTGGCGGCAAGATGGACCCCATCGTCGGCCGCGACGACGAGATCCGCCAAGTCATCGACATCCTGATGCGCCGCCGCCAGAACAACCCCATCCTCGTGGGTGAAGCGGGCGTGGGCAAGACGGCCGTGGTTGAAGGCTTTGCGCAGCGCATTGCGCGCGGCGACGTGCCGCCTTCGCTGAAAGACGTGGAGCTGCGCGTGCTCGATGTGGGCCTGCTGCAGGCAGGCGCCAGCATGAAGGGCGAGTTCGAGCAGCGCCTGCGCTCAGTGATCGACGAAGTGCAGGCCAGCGCCAAGCCCATCATCCTCTTCATCGATGAGACCCACACGCTGGTCGGCGCAGGCGGCCAGGCCGGCACCGGTGACGCGGCCAACCTGCTGAAACCCGCACTCGCCCGCGGCCAGCTGCGCACCATCGGCGCCACCACCTTCGCCGAGTACAAGAAGTACATCGAGAAAGATCCCGCACTGACCCGCCGCTTCCAGAGTGTGCAGATCGATGAGCCGGACGAACCCAAGGCCATCCTGATGATGCGCGGCGTGGCCTCCACGATGGAAAAGCACCACAAGGTGCAGATCCTCGACGAAGCGCTCGAAGCCGCCGTGAAGCTGTCGCACCGCTACATCCCCGCGCGTCAGCTGCCCGACAAATCGGTGAGCCTGCTCGACACCGCCTGCGCACGCGTGGCGGTGAGCCTGCACGCCACACCCGCCGAGGTCGACGACTGCAGCAAGCGCATCGAAGCCTTGGAGACCGAGCAAGGCATCATCGCCCGTGAAGATGCCATCGGCATCGACACGCGTGACCGCGCGGCCACCGTCACGGAGCTGCTCGCCTCGGAACGCACGCGCCTGGAAGCGCTCACCGCCCGCTGGGGCGCCGAGAAGACCCTGGTCGACAAGCTGCTGGCCCTGCGCGCCACACTGCGCGGCGCCATCGCCCCTGTCGAAGGCACGGGCAGCGCCTTGGAGAAAACCGCCGAAGAAGCCGCCAAGGACGTGGCCAAGTCGCTGCCGGCCGACACGCCGAAACTGTCTGACGACGAACGCGCTGCCACGCTGGCCGAACTGCGCCAGGTGCAATACGAACTCACCGCGCTGCAAGGCGAAACCCCACTCATCCTGCCCACGGTCGACTACCAGGCGGTGGCGAGCGTGGTCGGCGACTGGACCGGCATCCCTGTCGGCCGCATGGCCCGCAACGAGATGGAGACCATCCTCAAGGTGGCCTCGCTGCTCAGCCAGCGTGTCATCGGCCAAGACCACGCGATGGAGATGATCGCCAAGCGCATCCAGACCTCGCGCGCCGGCCTCGACAACCCGAGCAAGCCGATCGGCGTGTTCATGCTGGCCGGCACCTCCGGCGTCGGCAAGACCGAAACCGCCCTCGCGCTGGCCGAGGCCTTGTACGGTGGCGAGCAGAACCTCATCACCATCAACATGAGCGAGTTCCAGGAGGCGCACACCGTCTCCACGCTCAAGGGTGCGCCTCCTGGCTACGTGGGCTATGGTGAAGGCGGTGTGCTGACCGAAGCTGTGCGGCGCAAGCCGTACTCGGTGGTGCTGCTCGACGAAGTCGAAAAGGCTCACCCCGATGTGCACGAGATGTTCTTCCAGGTGTTCGACAAGGGCTTCATGGAAGACGGCGAAGGCCGCTTCATCGACTTCAAGAACACGCTGATCCTGCTGACGACCAACGCCGGCACCGAGCTCATCGCCAGCATGTGCAAAGACCCCGACCTGATGCCCGAGCCCGAAGGCCTGGCCAAGGCCTTGCGCGAGCCGCTGCTGAAGATCTTCCCGCCGGCGCTGCTCGGCCGCCTGGTCACGATCCCGTACTTCCCGCTGTCCGACGAGATGCTGGGCCAGATCGTGAAGCTGCAGCTGAAGCGCATCAAGAAGCGTGTGGAAGCCCGCTACAAGATCCCGTTCGACTACAGCGATGCGGTGGTCAAGCTGGTCGTGTCGCGCTGCACCGAGAGCGAATCGGGCGGCCGCATGATCGACGCCATCCTCACCAACACCATGCTGCCCGACATCTCGCGCGAGTTCCTCACGCGCATGATGGAAGGTGTGGAGATCAAGGGCGTGACGATCGACGTGGCCGACGGCAAGTTCGTCTACACCTTCGCCTGATCCGCAAGATCCAACGTGACCCAGCGCGGCCGGAGTCTTCTCCGGCCGCGCTTGCCGTCTCTGAAGCACTTCGATGAAGAAGGCCCCTCATGAACGCCACCGCCCAAGACAACACCTCTGCCGTTGAAGCCGAAGAGCCGGTCGAGCTCGACCTGGCCGATGCCCTTCGCCTGGCCATCAAGCTGCACCAGAGCCACCAGCTCGAAGGGGCCGAGCAGCTGTACCGCCGCATCCTCGAAGCCGTGCCCGAGCATGCCGATGCCCTGCAGCTGCTGGGCATGGTGCTGCACCAGACCGGCCGCAGCGACGCAGGGATCGCGTTCATCGAGCAGGCCATCAGGCTTGTGCCCGACTTCCCAGGGTTCCTCATCAATCTGGGCAACATCCACGCCTCGCGCCTGCACAACGAGCTTGCGACCGTGGCCTATGAACGCGCGAGCGTTCTCGCGCCCGATTCGGCCGACCTGCACAACAACCTCGGCGCGCTCTACCGCGCCCAGGGCCGCAACGCCGAAGGCAAGGCCGAGTACCAGCGCGCCATCGAACTCGACCCCAAGCACCTGAACGCCCACAACAACATGGGCCTGCTGCTGTCGGATGAGGGCGACATCAAAGGCGCCATCAGCTACTACTGCCGCTCGGTCGAACTCATGCCGGGGCATCCCGACGGACGCAAGCTGCTCGGCATGACCTACTACACCATGGGCAAGGTGAAAGAGGCCGCCGAGGTGTTCCGCCAGTGGCTGGCCGACGAGCCCGATCACCCGATGGCCAAGCACATGTACGCCGCTTGTTCGGGCGAAGACGTGCCCGAGCGCGCGCCCGACAACTACGTCGAGTACACCTTCGACCGCTTCGCCGACAGCTTCGAGACCCAGCTCAACGAACGCCTGCAGTACAAGGCCCCGCAGCTGTGCGCCGCCATGCTGGCGCGCCACCTGCCGCCCCCGGCCGGCCAGCTCGTGATCCTCGACGCCGGCTGCGGCACCGGCCTGTGCGGCCCATTGATCGCGCCCTGGGCCAAGACGCTCGGAGGTATCGACCTCTCCAAGGGCATGCTCGACCATGCGCGTGCCAAGGGCGTGTACACCGACCTCTACAAAGCCGAACTCACCGAGTTCCTGCGCATGTCACCCGACCAGTGGGACGTGGTGCTGTCGGCCGACACCCTCTGCTACTTCGGCGACCTCACCGCATTGATCAAGGCGGCGAGCACCTCCACGCGCCCGGGCGGCACGCTCGTGTTCACTGTCGAAGTGCTCGACGAAACCCTCGGCCTGCCATTCCGCATCCAGCCGAACGGGCGTTATTCGCATGCACGCAGCCACGTCGAGACCACGTTGGCTGAGGCCGGGTTCAAGACCATCGAAATCACGCGCGAAACGCTGCGTCAAGAAGGTGGCGAGCCGGTCATCGGCTGGCTGGTGGCCGCCCGCAGGCACGCCGCCTGACGCGCGCTCCGCCCCCCTGTACAGGGCGGGGGCGGAGCGCGAGGTGACTTTCGTCGCTTTACCCTGGAGGGTGCATTTCCTACCCTGCATGCCATGACGGGCTGACCGCGCGTCGCCACCGACCCTCGCCATGGCCAACCCCATCACGCTCACCTCCCCGCTGCCCGCCGAAGACCTGTTCTTCGAGTCGATGACCGCATCCTTCGGCTTGAGCAGCCTGGGCGAAATGGAACTCAGCCTGCTGAGCACCAAGTCCGACCTCAAGCCCTCTGACCTGCTGGGCAAGCTGGTCACGGTTAACATCGAAACCCGCGAGGGCGTGAAGCGCCACTTCAACGGCCACGTCACCCGTTTCGGCCTGGGCGTGCACCGCGGCCGCTACTACGGCTACCGTGCCACCGTGAGCCCATGGCTGTGGTTTCTCACCCGCACGGCCGACTGCCGCATCTTCCAGGACATGAGCGTCCCCGACATCGTGAAAAAGGTGTTCGGCGACCACAGCGTGGCCAACTTCGAGTCCAAGGTGTTTCGCACCTACCAGCCCTGGACCTACTGCGTGCAGTATCGCGAAAGCGACTTCGCCTTCGTGGCCCGCCTGCTCGAGCACGAAGGCATCTACTGGTACTTCGAACACACCGACGGCGCCCACAAACTGGTGATGGTCGACTCGCACAGCGCCCACGACGCTGTGCCCGAATACGACACCGTCCGCTACATCGAAGACGCGGCCCACGCGCCACCTGACCAGGAGTACATCTCCAACTGGACCTTCTCCGAAGGCGTGCGCACCGGCAAGAACGTGCTCACGAGCTACGACTTCGAGCGGCCGTCCACGGCACTTGAAGTGGAGTCGGTCCACAAGCGAAGCCACGACCTCTCCGACTACGAGAACTTCGACTTCCAGGGCGACTACGTCAAGAAGCCCGACGGCGCGCAGTGGGTCGAGAACCGCATGGACGAAGTCCAGACGCTGTACCAGCAGGTGAGTGCGCATTCCAATGCCTTCGGCCTGTCCGTGGGCCACACAGTGAAGCTCAGCCACCACCCGCGCGAAGACCAGAACGCCGAGCACCTGATCACCCGCCTGCGCGTGCAGGCCAAGGTCGGCAACTACGAGTCCGGCGAAGGTGCCACGAGCTACTCGTGCGACTTCGACGCCATCTCCAGCACCACGCAGTTCCGCCCCCCACGCCGCACGCCCAGGCCCAATGTGAAAGGCCCGCAAACCGCCGTGGTGGTGGGGCCTGCCGGCGAAGAAATCTTCACCGACAAATACGGCCGGGTGAAGGTGCAGTTCCACTGGGACCGTTACGGCAAGAAAGACGACAAAAGCTCCTGCTGGGTGCGTGTATCGCACCCGTGGGCCGGCAAGAACTTCGGCATGGTGCACACGCCGCGCATCGGCCAGGAGGTCGTGGTCGACTTCCTCGAGGGGGACCCTGACCAGCCCATCATCACCGGCCGCGTCTACAACGCCGAGCAAATGCCGCCCTGGGACCTGCCGGCCAACGCCACCCAGTCGGGCATCCTCACGCGCTCGTCCAAGGGCGGCGGCTACGCCAACGCCAACGCCATCCGCTTCGAAGACAAGGCCGGGTCGGAACAGCTGTGGATCCACGCCGAGAAAAACCAGGACATCGAGGTCGAGAACGACGAGACCCATTGGGTCGGCCACGACCGCACGAAGACCATCGACCACGACGAGACCACGCTCGTCAAGCACAACCGCACCGAGACCGTCGGCAACAACGAGACCATCTCCATCGGCGTGAACCGGGTCGAGTCGGTCGGCAGCAACGAGACCATCTCCATCGGGGCCAACCGCACCGAGACGGTGGGTGCGAACGAGACCATCACCATCGGCTCGAACCGCACCATCACCGTGGGCGCGAGTGAGACCGCCACCGTGGCGCTGCAGCGCACGCACGCGGTCGGCATCAACGAAAGCATCGCCATCGGTGCGGCGCAAGAGGTGGTCATCGGCGCCATGCAGTCCATCACGGTGGGGGCCAATCAGTCGACGACGGTGGGCATCAACCAGAACAACGACATCGGCTCCAACCGCAACGTCACCGTGGGCGGCAAACAGAACACCGCCATCTCCAAAGCGCGCGTGACCGCCATCGGCGAAGACGATGCGCTGACCGTGGGCAAGAACCTCACCATCACCGTGGCGGACTCCATCGTCATCAAGACCGGCGAGTCCAGCATCACGATGAAAAAAGACGGCACGATCATCATCAAGGGCAAGGACATCACGATGGAGGGCTCGGGCAAGATCAACGTCAAGGCCAGCAAAGACATCGCGATGAAGGGCTCGAAGATCCTGCAAAACTGAAGAAAGCACGCCATGGGCAGCAGACATTCGATCGACGGCACGGCATCCGCCCTCCTTCTGGAAACCTCCGAGGACTCCCTGGCACCCTTGCTGGTAGACCGGTCCATGCACGCGCCGGCGGCCGTGTTGCCGGAGGTCGTTGTCGGCGAACTGATTGCCATCACCGACGACGGCACCACACCACTCGTGCGTTACCCGGGCCAGCCAGGTACTGGGGCACTGCGGGCACGTGCCGTGCTGGACCTGCACGCAGAACACCTGGGCCGTTCGGTCGTCTTGTCGTTCGAACGCGGAGATGCCGCACGGCCCATCGTGATGGGGGTTCTCCGCGACGCCACGCCTCCCGTGTCTGACCGCCCCGGCGAGATGCGCGTTGACGCCGACGGCGAACGCCTGATCGTGAGCGCGAAAGAGCAGTTGGTGCTGCAATGCGGCAAGGCCAGCATCACGCTGACCCGATCCGGCAAGGTGCTGGTGCAAGGCACGTACCTGTCGAGCCGCTCCACCGGCGTCAACCGCATCAAGGGCGGCACGGTGCAACTCAACTGAGCGCGCACGACCGGCATGCAACTGATCAACTCCACCCGCATGCTTGCGGGGTACAACATGGGCCTCGAACCCAGCGGGCGCGAGTCGCTCGTTGTGGCCGTCAAGGGAACCTTCCGTTTTCCGGTGCCGGGTGAGCCCGCCGGGCACTTCGCGCTGCATGAAGAACAGGCCCCGCTCGTGATGGCCGACACCTTCACCGGCGAAGCCGGACTGTCGTCCCCAGTGCATGAGATCGACTTCGCGCCCCGCAAGCTGCGCTGCGACATCCTGCTCGTCTGCAGCGCTCATGCCCCGGAGGGGCGGCCCGTTCCGCGCGTGGACGTGGGCGTGCGTGTCGGCAGCTGGAGCAAGAGTTTTTCCGTGGTCGGTCCGCGCCAGTGGGACTGCGGCATTGCAACGCTGCGCGCCACGGCAGCCGAACCATTCACCCGACAGGCCATTTCCTACGACGTGGCGTATGGCGGCGTGGATGTGCGGCACGAAGACCCGGCCAAGCATGCCGCCTTCATGGCCAACCCGGTCGGCCGTGGCTTTCACAAACACCTGCAGAAGGAGTGGGTGCATGGCCGGCCTCTGCCCCTCACCGAGGAACTCGGCCGGCCCGTGTCGGACACCGACGGTGCGTACAGGCCCATGTCGTTCGGGCCGGTGGGCAGGAGCTGGGACCCGCGCGCCGCATGGGCCGGCACCTACGACGATGCCTGGCGCGAAAAGCACTTCCCCTTCCTGCCGCCAGACTTCGACGAACAGTACTTCCAGGCGGCTCCCCTCGATCAACAGGTCCCGCTCGACTTCTTTCGCCAAGGGCCTGTGGAGGTGACGTTGTCCAACCTCACACCGGAGGGCCTCACGCGTTTCACGATCCCGGAACTGGTGGCTCCCGTGCACATCTTCCCCAAGCGTGGCGAGCGCGAGGACCTGACCGCCGTGCTCGACACCGTGGTGATCGAACCCGACCTGCAGCGCTTCAGCCTGACCTGGCGCGTGGCGCGGCCTTTGCGCAAGAACATGTTCGAGATCGCCCAGGTGGTGGTCGGCAAAAAAGGCCGCGAATGGTGGCAGCTGCGCGAAGGACGGGGCACCTTCCCCGTGCCCGTGGTGATGGTGCCGATGGACCCCGAATCTTCCGTCACCAGCGAGGAAGGCTGACCCATGACCATCACCTCCCTGGCGGTTCGGCAGACCGGGCTCGTCACCAGCGTGGGCCTGGACGCGCCCTCCTCTTGCGCCGCCATTCGCGCCAAACTCACCAACCCGGTCGAGACCCGGTTCGTGGACGGGACCGGCAACTGGCTGATGGCGCATGAAATCCCTTTGGCTGAACCCTGGCGAGGCCTCGACAAGCTCGCGCGTATCGCCGCCATGGCCATCGAAGAGTGTCTGGACAGCGTGCCGCGAGCCGAATGGCCGCGCATCCCGCTGCTCCTGTGTGTCGCCGAACGCGAGCGGCCGGGCCGGCTCGACGGCCTGGACGACCGCCTGTTCGCCGCCGTCGAAGACCTGCTGAAGGCCCATTTCTCTTCCTCGTCCGTCATCATCACCCACGGCCGTGTCAGTGCTGCCGTGGCCTTGGCCGCAGCCCACAAGCTGCTCGACGGACCCGACTGCACCCAGGTCGTTGTGGCGGCATGCGACAGCCTGCTGCACTGGCCGTCGCTGAGCGTGTTCGAAAGCAAGGACCGTCTCCTGACCGAAACCAATTCCAACGGCTTCATGGCAGGCGAAGCGGCAGGTGCCGTGCTGCTGGGCCGCCCCGGCACGGGCCCCGAACTGCGCTGCACGAGCGTGGGATTCGGTGTCGAACCGGCACCCATCGACTCGGGCGAACCGTTCCGCGGAGAAGGCCTGGCACTCGCGATACGGCAAGCGCTCGATGACTCCGGCCGCAAGATGCACGAGATGGACCTGCGCATCGCCGACCTCTCCGGGGAGCAGTACTACTTCAAGGAGGCCGCACTCTCGCTGTCGCGCACCATGACACAGACCAAGGAATTCTTCGACCTGTGGCATCCGGCGGAGAGCATCGGAGAAACCGGCGCAGCGAGCGGGCTGGCCGTGCTGGCTGCGCTCGACGCCGCGTGCCGAAAAGGCTATGCGCCCGGTCGCCGGGCCGTGGCGCACTTTGCCAACGACGGCGGCCAGCGGGCCGCGGCCATCTTCGAGTACGCGGGGGCCGCATGAGCAACCAGGTCTACGCCAACAACATGGAGGTGTCCTGCAAGGCCGCCGCCGGCAAGTCGATCTGCGCGTTTCCGGATGTCTGCTTCACGCCGCCGCTCACCCCGGCCACCCCGCCCGGCATCCCGATTCCTTACCCCAACACCGGCATGGCGTCGGACGCCACCGACGGCTCCACCAGCGTGAAGATCTCCGGCAAGGAGGTCATGCTCAAGAACAAGTCCTACTTCAAGACCAGCACCGGCGATGAAGCCGGCTCCGCGCCGAAGAAGGGCGTGGTCACCAGCAAGATCAAGGGCAAGGTGTTCTTCAACGCCTGGTCGATGGACGTGAAGGTCGAAGGCGAGAACGTGGTGCGCAATCTCGATGTCACCACGCACAACCATGCCTCGATGCCCGGCAACTCGCCGGTGTGGCCGTACATGGATGAAATGGCCATCGCGCTCGACCACCCCTGCGTTGGCGACATCAAGAAAGAGCATGCCGCCTGCAAGGACTGCACCCCTCACGGAGACAAGGACCCCTGCGCCAAACCCGCACTCGGCATCGACAAGAAGCCGTCCGGCAAGCGTTCGAGCGGCGAAGCAGACGCCCTCGCCGACCGCTCCGCGGCCAGCGAATGCCTTGCCGCACGCCGCTGCGCCTTGCAGCCTTACAAGAGCACGAAGTCCCATTGCTGCCCCCAGCAGACGGGGCACCACCTGATCGAAGCCAGCGCGCTCCACGGCCAAGGCCGTGGTGGCGGCGACTCGATTGCGCTCAAAGGCATCGACGACTACAGCGAGAACATGGCGCCCTGCGTGTGCGCAGAAGGCATCAATCAGAACACCGGCACGCACGGGCTGATGCACACTTTCCAGAGCGCGGGTGCGGCCAAATGCCCTGAAGGCCGCGTGGCGCTGTCCAACGGCAAGTCCATCACGGCGAAAAAGACCACCTACGGTGAAGCCAAGAAGGAGGCCTCGGCCTCCATGAAAAAAGCATTCCCCGAGTCGAAGTGCGATGCGGCATGCATCGAGGCCCAGCTCGACGCGTACCACAAGCAATGCGGGATCGACGACAGCACGCCCATCAAAGCGGTTGAAACCGGCCAGACCGACACCAGCGCTGCCACGCAGGCGGTCATCGACCGCACCCAACGCCTCGCAGATGCCAAACAGGTCAGCGGCATTCTCTAATCCCATTCCCCGGAGATTTTTTCCATGTCAGGCCACTGGACCGATTCGTTCTCCTTCCTCGATGCCGCGATCCGCTCGCGCGACATCGTGTTTGTCGCGCTGTCCGGCGACGCCGCAGCCGCCGAAAAAATCGCCGTCACGAACTTCACCCAATGGCGGCCCGACGCCTGGGGCAATGGCGGCAACACCGCGTGGCGCACGGCCGGCGTGGCCATCGCCCAGTACCCGCTGGTCCAGCTCATCGCTGTCGGGGAATTCGGCGGCGCGCTGCTGCTCGGCAGTGGCGACCGCCACGAGGAATTGATCGAAACACCCGATTCCTCGCCCGACAACCGCGGGCCCTTGCGCGGCGTGCGCCGCATCGGCGACGACATCATCGTGGTCGGCATGGACCGCCAGGTCTACCGCCGCACGGGCGAAAACGCCTGGGCGACCTTCGACAAGGGCATTCCGCGCAGCACCGACCCCAAGGTCATCACCGGATTCGAGTCGGTGGACGGCCGCTCGATGGACGACATCGTGGCCGTGGGCTGGGACGGTGACATCTGGGTGTGCGACCACGGCCAGTGGGTGCAGCAGGCCAGCCCGGTCAACACCGTGCTGCTGTCGGTCTGCTGTGCCGAAGACGGCCTGACCTACGCCTGCGGCCGCAACGGCCTGCTGATTAGAGGGCGCGCCGGCCAATGGGAGGTGATGGACCAGGGCGTGTTTGCCGAAGACCTCTGGAGCCTTGCCTGGTTCAACGGCAAGCTGTATGCCTCGTCGATGGACGCTGTCTACGTGCTGGAGGATGGCGAGCTCGGCCCGGTCTACATGGGCGAGGACCAGGCCAAGACCTGCTTCCGACTGACCGCCGGCGACGGCGTGCTGTGGTCCATCGGTGCCAAAGACCTGATGTGCTTCGACGGCACGGCCTGGACCCGGATCGACTGAGCGCCGCCCGATGTCCTCATTTCCTCGTCCGGCCATCCCGGTCATCGTGCACCAGCACCACGAGTCGGCCGCCTCCCTCTTCGGCACGCGTGCATGGCTGGTCTCCGCTCCGCATGCCCGGCTGCACCAGTTAGGCCGGCTCGACGAGCGCCTGCAGGCCTACCTCGACGGCCTGGCCGTGGCCGGGCCTGACGGCCTGCGGGCCTGCGAGAAGGGGCTGAGCACACCCGGCCCTGGCGAAATCCAGACAGCTGCGGTGCATGCCCTCGCGCACCGCCATGCGGACTTGCTGCAAAAACTGTTCTCCCTCGTGAGCGCCCTGCCCGAGAACCTGAGCGCGCTGGCCTCGGCTTTCGGCTGGGTCGCTGCACCCCACCTGCGAGGCGTCACCCGGCCCCTGCTCGATGCATCGGATTCAGTTCAGCGCAGCGTGGGCTTGCTCGCCTGCGCCATGCACGCGGTCGATCCGGGGCCTTCGCTGTCGGTCGCCGTGACCGACGCCGATGCCAGCCTTCGCGCCACCGCCTGGCGAGTGGCCGGGCAAGTGGGGCGCACCGATCTGCTGCCCATGGCCCTGCGCAGCCTGGCCGATCCGGACGCAGCGGCTCGCTTTGAAACCGCTCGAGCGGCCGTGCTCCTCGGCGACCGCCAGCAAGGCGCTGCGGCTTTGCGTGAACTGGCATTGGCGCCCGGGCCCCACCGCGAGGCCGCGCTGTCGCTCTGGTTGAAAGTCGCGTCGATTCCCGATGCCCACGCCCTGCTCAAGGCGTTGACCACAGACCCGTCTGCCCTGCGCCTGCTGGTTCGAGGCACCGGCCTGTCAGGCGACGCCGTCTACCTGCCGTGGCTGCTCAAGCAAATGGAATCTCCAACGCTGGCACGCTTGGCAGGAGAATCGTTCGCAACGATCACCGGGCTCGATCTGACCGCCCTCGACCTCGATGGCAACGCCCACCCAGAAGGCAGCAACGGCCCCGTCGACAACCCGGACGACCCCGACGTCTCGCCCGACGAAGACGACAACCTGCCCTGGCCCGACCCTGCCCGCCTCTCGGGCTGGTGGCAGGCAAACGGCGCACGTCACAGCCCTGGCGTCCGATGGTTCGGCGGAGCCGAACCCTCCTCGCCGCATGTATTTTCGGTGCTGAAAAGCGCCCCCCAGCGCCAGCGTCAGCAAGCGGCAGAGTACCTCAGCCTGCTGCAACCCGGCGTTCCCGTCTTCAACACCGCCGCCCCCGCCTGGCGCCAACAGCGGCAGCTCGCCGCCATGCAGGCATGAGTCTGGGCGAACTGGCCGCGCCCAAGTACCTGTTCCCATTGCTTGCAGCGGCCTTCCTGCTGCTCGGCCTGTGGCGCTGCATCCAGGCCCGGGGCCTGCCTGTGCAGGCCCGCACCTGGCTGCTGTGCGGCGCGATCTTCAGCGCCGTGTCGGCCTGGCTCTGGTGGAGGCTTCCCGCCAGCGTGTGAAGGGCGGCCGCCGATCGATCTCCTTAAGCACAAGGCAGGATCAAGCCTTGCATCTGCCTGCCCCTTCATTCTGGGGAGCAATGGACAAAACCTGACCCTGGGCGACCTTCTGGCCCTGGGCAACCTTCTGGGCGACCTTCCGGCACCCCAGCCTCACATGCCCCTTCATTCCAGGGAGCAATAGGGTTGAGTGGCGCAGGGGAATCTCACCCCCGCGCTCTCCCAGAACCGTACGTGAACCTCTCGATTCATACGGCTCCTATTGTCAAGCCGCTGGCTTGCCGAGCCAGTGTGCGAACAGGTTCGGTCGCTGGGCTCTGAGCCCGTTGAGCCAATCCCACGCACGCTGTGCGTGCCTGCGGCGTCGCTGACACCGGGTGCGAAGTTGACGAACAACTTGCCCCCTCGTGTCATCGCTCGCCTGGGCTTGAAGGTGTAGCCCAAGAAGTCGAACTTGCGCTGCGGATACCCGCCCCGTCTCTTGCCATCCCGGCAGTACGCAATCTGCGTCTTCTCCGGATGAAGCTCCAACTTGCAGTCTCGCATTCTCAGCGTCAAGGCCTCCCACAACGCAGTGGCTTGGGCCTGGCTGTCGCAGTGACAGATCACATCATCTGCGTAGCGCTCGTGCTCGAATGCAATACGGCGCACGCGTTTGTAGGCCTCCCACACCTCTCGCTTGCTGATACAAAACGGCTTTGCCTTGTCCACGCCGGTCCTCCCCTATTCGGGTTGCCAGCGCAACGCGGCTTGAACAACGCCACCCCTTCGGTCCAGCCCCATGTTCACTCGCTTCATCACGACCAATCAGCAGCAGTGGGGACAACACGGCATTGAAGCCGATCTGGTCTCTGTGGTCCAGGAGACGCTGCCGACGGGCCTCGTCTGGACGGCGATCGTCATGCCGTCTGCCGCGATGGCGAAGGTCGCTATTGCGCGGCCGGGGGCGACGGCGCCGTCGTTCGCGGCACCGCTGAAGGCTTCGAACTGCTGTGCCAAGAAGACGAGGACGTCGGCAATCTGTGGGACATCCTCTGCCACGGCACTGATCTGGTCGTGTCTGCGTCCGATGGATTGTTCATCGTGCGGGATGGCGCACTCGCACCGTTCGATCGCCCAGCGGCCCCTGAGCACGTGGGCCACGAGCTGGCTCAATCGGAAGGTGTGCTGCGGTCGATCGGGGCCGATCAGATCTGGTGCCTCGCCGAAGGCACCTGGACCAAATGGGTGTGCCCTGACAACGTGCCTTGAAGGACCTGCCTTGCCTGCGTCGGCCGTAATTGGCTCGATGGGCGCCAAAGAGGCTCGGCCAGCGATCGCCTCGTGAAAAAGTGCCTTGCCCGAACGCAAACGCGCGCAAACGGGCGCAAAGCGGCCACACATCCCCCTTCGGTGTGACTTTCGTTGATTGCCCGCGAGGCCCAGTCCCGGGATAACGCAGTCTTGGGGGAAACCGGCATTGGAGATCGGTTTTGCCCTGCTTTCGGAGTTGTCCATGAACCTGGTGATCCACGCTCACACCCTCAAAAATGAGCCCTTGTCTCAGCCCATCACCGGCCGGTTCGATGAGCGGGGCGGCACCATCGGACGCTCCGACACCAACACGCTGTCGCTGCCCGACCCCGAGCGCCACATTTCGCGGCTGCACGCCGAGGTGTGGTTCAGCAACGGCACCTACTCCATCCGCAACGTGGGCAGTGCCAACGCCATCATGGTCAACGGCCAGCCCATCGCCCCAGGCGAAGGCGCGCCGCTGAGCGACCTGGACGAAATCGTCATCGGCGCCTACGCGATGCGCGTGGCCCTGAACGAGACGACGCAGGCGCGCCCGGTCGATCTGAACGCGGTCGACGGCCGGACCGTCATCACGTCGTCGGCCACCGAGTCGAAGACCTCGCCGCCTCAAGCGCGCCCCGCCCCGCCCCCCGTCGCCCTGGGAGACGCCACGCAAGGCGGCAGCAACACCGATCCGTTTGCCGACTTGTTCGGCGCACCGGGCGGAGCGTCTGCCAGCGACCCGTTTGCCGACCTGCTGGGCAACGCCCCGCCTGCGCCACCCTCGCTGCGCCCCACCCCAGTCGTGGCCGGCAAGCGCGCTGGCGCGGTGTCGGCACCCATGCCGCTGATGCCCCTCGCGCCGCCGCCTCCCGCGCCAGCCGTGGCCGCACCTTCGCCAGCATCGGACATCCCGGCCTCGTTTTTTGCCCCCTCACCACGCTCGCAGCCCCCGGCGGCACCCGCGGTCTCTCGCTCACCGGCCATGCCACCGGCGCCCGTGCCTGCGCCTGTCGCAGCAGCACCAGCGCCAGCACCGTCATTTCTCACGCCGACCACGCCCGAGCCGCCCGTGTCCAACCGGCTGCCGGATGATTTCGACCCCTTCGCGGACCTGAGCCCGGCCCCGGCCGCCAGCGCCGGCCTGGGTGACTTCATGTCCGGTGGCCATGCCCCCTCGGCCGCTCCGGCGCCAGGCGCTCGCCTGCCGGACGACCTGGGCTTCGGCGACCTCATCGGCGCGCCCGCACCGTCGTCATCCAGCCTGGACGACATCTTCGGCCTGGGCGGCTCCGGGGTGAGTTCCAGCACCGGGGCAGACCCGCTGGCCAATTTCATGACCACGGGTGTCAATCTCAAAAGCGGGCTGCCTGCGCGGCCAGCCGAAAACAAGGACCCTCTGGCGATGTTCGGCGCCAGCGCCCCGCCTGCCGCGCCGCTGCTGCCACCTGACTTCGACCGCACGCCCGAGCTGAAAGGCGCCTACAACCCGCCCGCCGTGCAAGCCGACCCCGCTCCTCCAACGGCCCCAGCGCCGCTGCCACCACCTGCCCCGGCCGCCAAGCCGCCCGCCGCGCGCATGCCCGACAGCTCGGCCACGGTGCCGCGGGGCCCGGTGGCACCAGGCTCCGAGTCGCCTTTCGTGCGCGGCACGCGCTCGGTGAGCCAGATGGCCGAGACCACGATGCCTGCGGTGCGCGTCACGCGCCCGCAATCGGACGACACCACCTCGTCGCCACTGCCGCTGCCGCGGGTGCCGATGCCGCCCACATCGCCGCCGGGATCCCGGCCGCACGCATCTGCGCCCACACCCGCCCCCTTGCCCACGCCCGCCCCGACGCCGACCTACGCGCCGTCGCCCCGCGCGGCCAGCCTCATCGCCGCGCCCATGCCCGGCCCGCTGATTCCCCAAGCCCCGGCTCCGGGCATTGCCCCGGTGCAGCCCCCTCATGCGGCCCATCCCGCGGCTGCAACGGGTCAGCATTCCAACGAGGCCCTGTGGGCCGCGTTCTGCGAAGGCGCGGGCATCCAGATGACGCTGCCCCAGGGCCTCAACCCCGACCTGATGCGTGTCATTGGCGAGGTGATGAAGCACTCGGTCGACGGCACGCTGAAGCTCGTGGGCGTGCGCGCGGCGGCCAAGTCCGAACTGCGGGCGCAGGTCACGACCATCCAGTCGCGCAACAACAACCCGCTGAAGTTCTCGCCTGACGCCGGTGCCGCCATCGAGCAGCTGCTGCAGCCGCCGATGCGCGGGTTCATGGTCGGCCCCGCAGCCGTCACCGATGTGATGGACGACCTGCTCGGCCATGCCATCGGCACCATGGCCGGCATGCGCGCGGCGCTCACCGGCGTGCTGCAGCGTTTCGAGCCCAAGCAACTGGAAAACAAGCTCAGCGGCAACAGCGTGATGGACACCGTGTTGCCCATGAACCGCCGCGCCAAACTGTGGGAGCTCTACCTCCAGCACTTCAAACGCATCGAAGGCGATGCCGAAGAAGACTTCCATGAGCTGTTCGGCAAGGCATTCATCAAGGCCTACGAAGACCAGCTCGACCGACTCGACAGCGCACGGCATCCGAATGTCTGACAACACCCTGAACCTGCTGACGCGCGTGGGCGCGCCCGCAGGCATTTTTTCTCTGCCCGACCTGGGCGCCATCTGCTGCGAGCGCTGACATGCTGGAAGTGAAGATCGCCTCGCGCGCCGAGGTCGGCGACCGCCATCACAACGAAGACGACCTGCGTTTCGGCAGCACCGGCTCCTTCCGGTATGCCGTGCTGTCCGACGGCGCCGGTGGGCACCAAGGGGGCGAGGTCGCCTCCGACCTGGTGGTGCGGCTCACCGCGTTGGGCCTGCAATCGGCCTCGCAGGCATCGCCCGAGTTCTTGACCCAGCTCGTGTGCGACACCCACGCCCAACTCGGCCGGCAGCAAGTGGAACGCAAAGGCCACGAACGCATGCACGCCACGCTGGTGGCGCTGTGGATCGACCTCCGCCGCGAAGAAGCCCTCTGGACCCACGTGGGCGACTCTCGCCTGTACCGGCTCCACCACGGCCGGGTGGCCGACGTGACACAAGACGACAGCGTGGTGCAGCGCATGGTCGATGCGGGCTACCTGTCGCGCGAAGAAGCGCGCGACCATCCCCGCAAGAACCAGCTGCTCAGCGCCATGGGCACGGCCGAACCGGTGGAGCCCAACACGGTGCCCGCCCCCGTGCCTATCGCCGATGGCGATGCCTTTCTGCTGTGCTCCGACGGCTGGTGGGACGAACTCGACAACGCCGCCATCGAGCACACCTTCGCCGAAGCCCGCAGCCCCGAAGACTGGCTGGCGCGCATGGCCACCATCGTGGCGAAGGCGGCCACGCCAAGGCAAGACAACTACAGCGCCGTCGCCGTGTGGGTGGGCGACCCTGCCGAAATCACGCGGGTGGACGACCTGTCCTGAACGCCGCTGCACTTTCCTGACACACCGGAGATTCATTCCATGAACCAGCCCTTTCTCTCAGTGGCATGGCGGTCTTCGACCCGCCGTCCCCTGGCCCGCACATGGCGCGCCACACTCTTTCTCGCGGCCGCACTGTCGTGCAGTGCCGGCGTCCAGGCGGCCAACGATGCAGCCACGGTGCTCAAAGGCAACAAGGTCACGGAATCGAACCTGCTGGACGCGCTTACCCCAGTGCCCGAAGACGTGACCACGCGCAGCCTGCGCGTCACGCGAGACGGCGCACCGGCCGTGCCGCCGCGCCGCGCCAGCGCATCCTTGCTCATCACCTTCGAGACCAACTCGGCCCAGCTCACCGGCGCGGCCAAGCAGCAGCTGTCGGTCGTGGCCGCCGCACTCAAGAACAACCGCCTGGCCGAGTACACGTTCAGTGTGGAAGGCCATGCTGACCCACGCGGCACCGCAGAAACGAACCTCACGCTGTCGCAACAGCGCGCCGACAGCGTGCGCGAGTACCTCGTCTCGGCCCACGGCATTGCGCCCGAGCGGCTGCAGGCCCAGGGCAAGGGCGATCTCGAGCTGCTGAACCGCAAGGTGCCAGCAGCCGCTGAAAACCGGCGCGTGACCATCGTCACCAACACGAAGTAAAGCAAGCCGCAGCAGCCGGACAAGGACATCACTGATGTTGGGCGTTCACCCAATGCACAGGCAGCGCTTGCAGATGATGTGCTGGCCGCCGGTTTCACAGGATTGAAATTTAATTCAGCTGGGGGAGATTCAACGGCGTCTCTTCCTGCTAAACGCCATCAGTCACTCCCCATGAATCTCACTTCAGCAGAAACACGGCTGACCTCAGACATCCGTGACTCGCTGGCTTCCATTGCCTGCGATGGCTCTGTCGCCGGCAAAGGGCCTGCGTTGCGCCATCTCAGCACGCTGTTCCAAGGCATGGCCATCTGCTGCCTGCTAGCCGACACCGACACCCACCGCTTTCGCGCCAACCTCATTCGCAGCGCCCAGGCGCGGCGCTACCATTTGCGCAGAGCGCATGCAGAAGGGCTGCGCGACGACAGGCTCCTGGGGCTGTCCAAGTCGGCCGCCATCTTCGACTGCGTCGTGGCAGGCGCGTCAGAACTCGTCAACGACATCGTCCACGGTTCAGCCAGTGACTGGCAACCCGCCGCTGAGTACGAAGACGATTTCTGCTACCTGAGCTTCATCCACGGCATGCTGGGCCAACCCGATTTTCTTCGGGCCCCCGAGAGCGCTGCCCTGCTCCAGCGTTTCAGCGCGGTGCTGGAGGGGCAACAAGCCACCCGCCTGACCTTGTGCCAAGCCATTCGCGAACGCAATGTGCTCAGCTTTCAAAGCGCCTTCACCGCCCTGCTGAGCGAGCACAAGACCAATGTTGTCACACGCAAAGCCAACGCAAGCGACCGCACCACGCGCACCTTGGTCGAACTGCAAAGCACCGTCAGCATCGAAGCCTTGGCTTGGTTGGCCTTTGCCCGAGGCATGGGCATGCCGATGGAAAATGGCTTGTCGCTCTGCCCCGACGCGGCGAGAGGCCTCACGCCACCCGCGCCCGAAGTGGACGACCTCTTTGACCACCTCGATGCCGCGCTGCGTGCCGATCATGTCACTTCTGGAACACACGTCCCATGAGCCTGTTTGTCTGGCGCAGCCACGTCGCTCCCGGCCACTGCACCTTGCAGTCCGGACGTTTTTCAGATACCGCACGCACGCGCGCTGGCGAGCCTTTGGCCGCCGATTTCAGCGCCGAGCACGTGTTCAGCATGAGCAAGATGTTTCCCGATGACATCGTGCTCAGCGACAATTTTGTCGTGGCGGCCCAGGTGATCGTGAGCGAGGCCCTCAAGACTCGACTGCAAACCTTACTGGCCGACCACGCGATCGAATACCTCCCAGTGGCCATTCGCAACCACAAGGGCCGCGTGGTCCCGGAGCGCTACTTCATCGTTCACCCTTTGGGACTGGTCGACTGCATCGACCTGGCACGCTCGAAAGTGAAGTGGCATCAGCTGATTGAGTCGAACATCATCAGTTGCGACGGACTGGTGTTCAAGCCCGAGGCCGTGGCGCCCTCAGTCAAATTGTTCCGGCCGCAGCACTGGGGCCAGCACCTGCTGGTGAGCGCAGGGCTCGCCGAGGAACTGATGTCATCCGGACTCACCGGGCTCCAATTCATGCCGGCAACCGGTTTCAACGGCATTTCCTCGCCCCTCCCCCCCTGACGAGGGTGCCTCCCCGCCAGCACGAGGGGTGTGCGGCAGCCGGCAATCGGCGCACACTCGTGTGATTCGAGGTTTTTGATCTACCGGAGGTTGTTCCATGGACAAGCAAAATTTTTCGACGGCATCGCTGCCCCCTGTGTCGTCTCCCGTGTCGCGTTCTCTGTCGCGCACCCTGGCCACAGCCGCGCTCGCTGCCACCGTGCTGAGCGGCACCGCGTGGGCCCAAGACAGCGCCGACAGCACCCAAGTGCTGAAAGGCAACAAGGTGACCGAGTCGAACCTGCTCGATGCCCTCACGCCGCCGCCCGAAGAAGTGGTCACCCGCAGCCTCAAGGTCTCCCGTGACAACGCGCCGGTCGTACCACCGCGCAAGGCGAGTGCCTCGCTGCTCATCACCTTCGAGACCAACTCGGCCGACCTCACGGCTTCGGCCAAGCAGCAGCTGAGCGTGGTGGCCGCCGCACTCAAGAACAATCGGCTCGCCGAGTACAGCTTCAACGTCGAAGGCCACGCCGATCCGCGCGGCTCGGCCGATGCAAACCTGAGCCTGTCTCAACAGCGCGCCGACAGCGTGCGCGAGTACCTGGTCACCGCCCACGGCATCGCCCCCGACCGGCTAAAGGCCGAAGGCAAAGGCGCTCAGCAGCTGCTCAACGCCAAGGTGCCGAGTGCGGCCGAGAACCGCCGTGTGACCATCGTGACCAACGTGAAGTGATGCCAGCAATCTCGGCTGGATCCAACTTCGTCATCTGGGGTCGGGCCTTCATCGACGGTGCCTGCGCGCTGCGGCCCATGACAGGGTATCCCGACGACTGGAAGCTGATCAACGGAGAAGCCGTCACCGGGGAGTTCCCCGAGGCATCGCAGTTCCAGATGAACCCGGATTACCCGGGACAGAACCAGCTCACCGACAGCCTCTACAACCTCGACACGCTGATCGTGGCGTCGCGGCGCCTTCAGGCCCTTCTTGAGGCCTCAAGCGTTGCGCAGATGGAGTATCTGCCGGTTAACGTGGTGGACCAGAAGGGCCGCCGGATGACAGAACCCTATGTCATCGCACACCCGCTGAACCCGGTCGACTGCCTGGTGATCGATGCCTGCCAGCCCCGCTGGGGACGTATCGACAAGAACGACATTTCCCGGCTCAAACACCTGGTGATCGATGAATCACGCATTCCAGCCGACCGCCTGCTGTTTCGGCCCAAGCACTACAAGAGCGAAATTCTGGTTCATCGCGCACTCGCCGAGAAAATCGATGCGGCCGGATACACCGGCGCCCGATGGATCGAGCTGGCTGACTATCCCGAGCCGTGACACGAGCTCGCGCCGAGTCGATGGCCTGGTAATCTGAATCAGGTGGTCACGGCGCAGACAGCGTACAGAGCAAGACACCCGCACCGCTCACGGTTTGACCGCGCATTGCAAGGCCGGGTTCGCTGCACGGTAAGCTGCCTCACCTTGCACAGCAGAGGCCGCCTCATCGGCCGACAAGGGCGCGTAGAAGCGCCCCCGCGGCCAGCCGTAGCCCCAGCGAAACGGCGTCATCAGCGCAGGGCCGCCGCCAGCCCGCACTCCGAGATACATCGTCTCGGCCAGTGCGGGGTCGCTCGACTCCTTCTGCACACACGCGCGAAAAACGAGGTCGGCCTGCAAGCGCTCATCGGCCGTACCGCCGCGCCAATAGGCAAGGTCGTGTGCGAGGCAACAGTGGCACCAATCGGCGCGCCCCACCAGCGCGCGATCCGGGAACAGGCTGCAGCCGTCGGTGGTGAAAGGCGCGAGTGCTACCGCCGCCACTGCCCCACCACTCGTGCAGACCAACGCCAGCACCACCGCCGCGGCAAGCCGCTTGGCCCGCTGGGGTGTGCTGCGGCGTGGGGCGTCGAATGAAATGCGCATGAGGGTGCGGAAGTGGTCGGGCCGGCCGAGGCCCATGGAAGCGGCAGCCGACAGGCGTCGGCGCCCACAGGAGGCACAGACCATGAGGGCCGGGCCACATTGTGCATCGCCTGCGGCAGCAGCCCACAGCAAGGCGCGCCCTTTCCTATGGCCACGATAGAAATCGGTGACGCCGCGGTGCGGGCATGCCGACTACCATCTCCTCGACTGCTCTGAAACCCCCTCGCTCTCGACTCGACATCTTCAAGGACCTGCACCATGCCCCCCATCACCACCGCCTCCGGCATTCCCGTGGCTGACAACCAGAACTCCATCACCGCAGGCCCCCGCGGCCCCGTGCTGCTGCAGGACTTCCACCTCATCGAGAAGCTCCAGCATTTCAACCGCGAGCGCATCCCTGAGCGTGTCGTGCATGCCAAGGGGTCGGGCGCCTACGGCACCTTCACGGTCACGCACGACATCAGCCGCTACACCAAGGCCCGCTTGTTTGCGGCCATCGGCAAGCAGACCGAGGCCTTCGTGCGCTTCTCCACTGTGGGCGGTGAAAAAGGCAGCGCCGACACCGAGCGCGACCCGCGCGGATTTGCCATGCGCTTCTACACCGAAGAAGGCAACTGGGACCTGGTGGGCAACAACACGCCGATGTTCTTCATCAAGGACCCGATCAAGTTCCCCGACTTCGTTCACACGCAAAAGCGCGACCCCCAGACCAACCTGAAGTCGGCCACGATGATGTTCGACTTCTGGAGCAAGGCGCCCGAGTCGCTGCACCAGGTGACCATGTTGTTCAGCAGCCGCGGCACGCCCGATGGCTACCGCCACATGGACGGCTTCGGCAGCCACACCTACAGCCTCATCAACAATGCGGGCGAACGGGTGTTCGTGAAATGGCACCTGCGCACCCAGCAAGGCATCAAGAACCTCGAAGCCTCCGACGCTGTGCGGCTGGCTGGCGAGGACCCCGACTACGCGCAGCGCGACCTGTTCGGCGCCATCGACCGGGGCGAGTTTCCGAAGTGGGAAGTGCGCATCCAGGTGGCGACCGAGGCTGAGCTCGCCGCGTGGGAGCAGCGCACCGGATGGAATCCGTTCGACCTGACGAAAGTGTGGCCGCACGCCGACTTTCCGCGCATCCCGGTCGGCATTCTGGAGCTCAACCGCAACCCGGTGAACTACCACGCCGAGGTCGAGCAGGCCGCCTTCTCACCCGCCAACATCGTGCCGGGCCTGGGCTACAGCCCCGACAAGATGCTGCAGGGCCGGCTCTTCGGCTACCACGACGCGCAGCTGTACCGCGTGGGCACCAACCACCAGCACCTGCCGGTGAACGCGCCGCGGTGCCCGTTCCACAACCAGCAGCGCGACGGGCAGATGGCCATCAGCAATGGCGGCTCTGCACCGAATTACGAGACCGTGAATGCGGCCGGCACCCAGCCGAGCGGCTTGGGTCATGGCGATGCCGGATGGGCCTTGAACGGCGTGGCCGGTCGGTACGATGAACGCGGCAGCTCGGACGACTTCACACAGGCGGGGAATCTGTTTCGCATCTTGTCGGCTCTCGAACAGCAAAAGCTGTTCGACAACCTGGCCGGCCCGCTGAGCACGGTGCCGGACGACATCCTGCAGCGACAGCTCGGTCACTTCGACAAGGCCGACCCGGCGTATGGCGCGGGCGTTCGTGCTGCGTTGAAGGCGAGGCGCTGAACGGAGGCTGAATGGGCGACTGAATCTCAGCGCGCCATTCAGCGCGGGCTAGAAGCCTGTCGGACTTGGAACGTCGAAAGAGAAAATCGGCCCCAGCGAGGACAGTTTTTGCCGGATTTGCAGGCCCATAGCCCCGCTATGGGACAAAAAGGCGGTGAAAAATG
>JBEGTX010000092.1:0-8350 GCA_041179165.1 Pseudomonadota bacterium
ACAGAAGTCACCATCCGCGAACACGACTGGCAGCTCACGCTCGACGTGGCCGAGGGTCACAAGACCGGCTTCTACCTCGACCAGCGCGACAGCCGCAAGCTCTTCGCCGACACAGTGCGCCACTTCGGCTACCAGCGCGTGCTCAACTGCTTCTGCTACACGGGCGGCTTCAGTGTGGCCGCGCTCGCGGGCGGGGCAGGGCACGTGACGAGCATCGACTCCTCAGGCCCGGCCCTCGAACGCGCCAACGCCCACGTGCTGCTCAACGGCTTCGATGCCGCGCGCCACACGGCGCTGGATGCCGACGTCAACCAGGCCTTGCGCGACTTCATCAAGCAAGGCCGCACGTTCGACGCCATCGTGCTCGACCCGCCGAAGTTCGCGGCCAACGCCGCTCAGGCCGAGCGTGCCGCCCGCGCCTACAAAGACATCAACCGCCTCGCCTTCATGCTGCTGGAGCCGGGCGGTGCGCTGTTCACCTACTCGTGCTCAGGCGGCATCAGCGCCGACCTGTTCCACAAGATCGTGGCCGGCGCGGGGCTCGATGCCCCAGCCGATGGGCTCATCTATGCGCGCACGGGCGCAGCGCCCGATCACCCGATGACGGTCACGTTCCCGGAAGGCGAGTACCTCAAAGGCCTGGTGGTCATCAAGAGCTGATCGCGGCGAAGGCTTGGAAGGCGCAAGCCTTCAAGCCCGCCCCGTCAGCCGAGCCGAACCTGGTTGCGCCCGCCGTTCTTGGCCTCGTACAGCGCCGCGTCGGCGCGCACCAGCACCTCTTCAGACGTCTCACCCGGCCGCGCCAGCGCCACGCCCGCTGACACCGTCAAGGCGAGCGTGTCCGCCACCTGCGACCAGTTGTACTTTTCCACGCCGGCGCGAATGCGCTCCACCGCCACCATGCCGGCCTCGGCATCCGACAAGGCCGAGAGCACCAGCAGAAACTCCTCACCGCCGTAGCGGCCCAGCCGGTCGGTGAGCCGCATGCGTGTGGCCACCACCAGGCTGAAGCGGCGCAGCACGTCGTCACCGATCACATGGCCGAACACATCGTTCACGCGCTTGAAGTGGTCGATGTCGAGCATGGCCACAGCGAAGGGCACGCCGGTGCGCTTCATGCGCTCAATCTCTTCTTCGAAGGTGTTCATGATGGCGCGGCGGTTGCGCGCACCAGTGAGCTCGTCGCGGCTGGCGAGCTGCTCGAGCTTGCCGAAGGTGGCCGCCAGGTCGCCATTGCGCTGCGTGAGTAAACCGCGCAGGTTGGCGCCATACAGACCCAGCAACATCGCGCGCACCAGCAGCAGGGCGAACCACAAGGCCGAGGCCGTGCGCTGCATCACATCGGCACGTGGGTAGGTGAGCGTGGCATCTTGAATGACCAGCAGCGATGCGCCGCAGAGCGACACCACCAAGATCGCGCCAATGGCCCAGCCCGGCTTGCGCTGCAGGTTGATCTGCAAGCCGCCAAAGCCCACCAGGATGAACAGCAGCAACAGCACCAGCACGCCGATCTGCGGCACCCACATCGCAAAGGGCAGGGTGATCGACGCATGCAGCACCATCTGCACGGGCACGATCAGCGGGTCGGAAAATTGGCGTGTGTACCCGCCGTCGATCACCACCTTGAAGCCCAGCGTGAGGCCCACGCCCGCCACGAAGTACACCAGCGGCACGGCAAAACTCAGCACACCCAGAAACGCGAAGCACAGCATCAGCAGCGCGTCCACCGAGTAGCTCGCCACGCCAAGAATCACCAGCTGCTGGCGACGCCATCCCCGGCCGGGAATGCGCGCCTGCGAGCGTGTGGGTGGCGGCTCTGCCGCCACGGCCGCAGCAGCCGCCAGGCCTGCCTGCACATGCGCGTTGGTGTCGTGGGCCGGGGGCAGAGGCTGGGGCGATGTCATGGGTGGTGAAGGTGGCGAAAGCAAGGGCGCAAGGAGACTGCGGCGTTCATGGGCCATCGCACGTCGCATCGTGACAGGGAATCGAGCCCCTGGCAAAACTGCCGCGGTCAGGGTGTGGATTTGTTGGCGATGCACACCACGCAGTCACGCCGGCGCAGGCCGGAACCCACCCGAGCCGAACGCGCAAATGCCCCAATTAACCAGGCTTCCCCCGACCGGGCAACGCCAACGCAGGATCGAACTTCGCCCGATGCACACTGAAAAACGCCTTCACATTGCGCACATTGGCATCCTGCGTGAACAAGCGCCGCACCAGTCCGTCGTAGGCAGCCATGTCAGGCACGTTCAGCACGAGCACGAAGTCAGGCCCCGAAGACACCCGGTAGCACTGCTGCACCCCCACCTCGGCCACCGCCCGCGACTCGAAGGCCTCCAGGTGCTCGGCCCCTTGCCGGTCCAGCGTGATCTCGGCCACCGCCGTGAGCCCCGCGCCCAGCTTGGCGGCCGACAGCAGCGCCACCCGCCGCTCGATCACCCCCGTCTCCACCAGGCGCTTTACCCGGCGCAGGCAGGTGGCGGGCGAGGTGAGGGCGGCGGCCGCCAGGTCCTGGTTGGACAGCGAGGCATCGCCCTGCAACACCTCCAGCAGGCGCAGGTCGGTGTCATCCAGATAGGGGGGTGTGATTGCAGATTCCATTTGAGCGCCAGTTTATGGCAATGGATTTCACGTTTTTGAATGAATGGTGGAATATTTCAAAAAGCCGTGATTTTTGCAAACATGCAAACGCGAGGCCTGCCTAACATCGCCACACTTTCCGAATCGGATCAAACCAGGAGCTCTACCATGTGTGGCATCGTCGGCGCAGTCAGCAACCGCAACATCGTTCCCATCCTCATCGAAGGCCTCAAGCGCCTCGAGTACCGCGGCTATGACTCGTGCGGCGTGGCCGTGCATCAAGACGGCATGCTGCGCCGCGCCCGCAGCACCTCGCGCGTGGCCGAGCTCGAAGTCAACGTGGCCCAAGACGCCGTGCAAAGCGGCACCGGCATCGCCCACACCCGCTGGGCCACCCACGGTGCGCCAGCAGTGCACAACGCCCACCCGCACTTCTCGCACGGCGCTGACGCCAACACCGCAGCCGTCGGCAAGATCGCCCTCGTGCACAACGGCATCATCGAGAACCACGACGAGCTGCGCGCCGAACTCCGCGCCAAGGGCTACGTGTTCACCAGCCAGACCGACACCGAAGTCATCGCCCACCTGATCGACCACCTGTACGACGGCGACCTGCTCGACGCCGTGCAACGCGCCATCCTGCAACTGCGCGGCGCCTACGCCATCGCCGTGTTCGCCAAGGACGAGCCCAACCGCGTCATCGGCGCCCGCGAAGGCTCGCCGCTGGTGCTGGGCGTCGGCGCCAACGCGGCAGATGCCGAACACTTCCTCGCGTCCGACGCCATGGCCCTGGCCGGCGTCACGAGCCAGATCGTCTACCTCGAAGAAGGCGACGTCATCGACATGCAGCTTGGCAAGGTGTGGATCACCAACCGCGGCAAGGGCGATGTCTACAAGCCCGTGCAACGCGAAGTGCGCACCGTGCACGCCCACACCGGCGCCGCCGAACTGGGCCCGTACCGCCACTACATGCAAAAGGAAATCTTCGAGCAGCCGCGCGCCATCGCCGACACGCTCGACGCAGTCGACAGCATCTCGCCCGAACTCTTCGGCGACGGCGCCTACCGCACCTTCAAAGACATCGACTCCATCCTCATCCTGGCCTGCGGCACCAGCTACTACAGCGGCTCCACCGCCAAGTACTGGTTGGAGAGCATCGCCAAGATCCCCGTGAGCGTCGAAATCGCCAGCGAATACCGCTACCGCGACAGCGTGCCCAATCCGCGCACGCTCGTCGTCACCATCACGCAAAGTGGTGAGACGGCCGACACGCTGGCTGCCCTCAAGCATGCGCGCAGCCTGGGCATGAACCACACGCTCACCATCTGCAACGTGGCCACGAGCGCCATGGTGCGTGAGTGTGAGCTGGCTTACATCACACGGGCTGGTGTTGAGATTGGTGTGGCATCGACCAAGGCGTTCAGCACGCAGCTGGTCGGCCTGTTCCTGCTGACTTTGGCTTTGGCCCAAGTGCGCGGACATTTGAGCGAAGAGCAAGAGCTGGCTCACCTCAAGGCACTGCGCCATCTGCCCGTGGCTGTGCAAGCCGTGCTGGCACTCGAACCGCAAGTCATCGCCTGGTCCGAAGAATTCGCCCGCAAAGAGAACGCGCTGTTCCTGGGCCGTGGCCTGCACTACCCGATTGCCTTGGAAGGTGCGTTGAAGCTGAAGGAGATCAGCTACATCCATGCGGAGGCTTATCCGGCTGGTGAACTCAAGCATGGCCCGTTGGCGTTGGTGACGGCTGAGATGCCTGTGGTGACCATTGCACCGAACGATGCGCTGCTGGAGAAGCTCAAGAGCAACCTGCAGGAAGTGCGTGCGCGTGGCGGTGAGCTGTTTGTGTTTGCCGACTCGGACACGCGGATTGAGTCTTCAGAGGGCGTGCATGTGATTCGCATGCCTGAGCACTATGGTGCCTTGTCGCCGATTCTTCATGTGGTGCCGTTGCAGTTGTTGGCTTATCACACGGCTTGTGCTCGGGGGACCGACGTCGATAAGCCGCGGAACTTGGCGAAGAGTGTGACGGTGGAGTGATGGGGTAGTCGGATTTGCGCAGCTTTTTAAAATAAGGCGGCTGATCCCGATGTCCTATGATCAACGTGAGGCATCTACTGCGAGCAAGGGATTCTGACCTCCGGAGCTGAATACATGCCTGCCCCACAGCCAACGCGCCTGTTTCACATCACTGCCATCGCCAATCTCCCTGCGATCCTTGCCGAGGGTGCGCTGTTGTCAAAGAACCGGGGCGCGGCGGCTGGCATCAACTACCAGAATATTGCTCATGCCGGTGCTCAAGGCGCGAGGTCGACTCGCGCCGTGCCAAATCCGCCAGGTGGCGTGGTGCATGATTTCGTACCCTTCTACTTTGCACCGCGTTCGCCGATGCTCTATGCCATCAACGGCGGCCGTGTGGCAGGCTGTGACTGGAGGCAAGGTGACATCGTTCACTTCGAGACTACCGTGCAGAGGGCCGCAAGTCCCGGTCGGCCATTCGTCTTCTATGACCGTAACGCGACGCTCGCTTTCAGTACGGCGTATACCGATCTGGCCTGCTTGGACACCGCCGTTGCCTGGGACGTGTTGACCGAAGCCCCCCAACTCGACGGCTACTGCAAGTTTTGGCAGAACAGCACGACGGTCACCCGCTATGCTGATCGGATGGAGCGTCGACAGGCCGAGTTTCTTGTTCGGGACAACGTGCCGCTTCACTGTGTTACGCGCATTGGCGTGATTGACGCGACCCGTCAGGCTCAGGTGCAGGGCTTGCTTGCTCAAGCTGGCGTAGCATTGACGGTCGACGTCATGCCGAGCTGGTACTTCTGAAGGACACGACATCGTGATCAAACTCACCTCGGGCGATCTGTTGAAGCAACACGATGTTGACGCCATCGTCAACACGGTCAACTGCGTCGGTGTGATGGGCAAGGGAATCGCCCTTCAGTTCAAGAACAAGTGGCCGGCTAACTTCACCGAGTACGCGGCCGCATGCAAAGCGGGAGAAGTGCGTCCTGGTCGCATGTTTATCCACGATGCAGGTGCCCTCGCTACACCGCACTACATCGTCAACTTTCCTACAAAGGACCATTGGCGCGGGGCTTCAAAAATCGAGTACATACGCGATGGTCTCGTGGACTTGATCACCCAGGTCGAACGCCTCGGCATACGAGCGATAGCCATTCCTCCGCTTGGATGCGGGAACGGGGGGCTCGACTGGGCCCAGGTGCGCCCATTGATCGAATCTGCATTCACGGTATTGCCTGAAGTCGAAGTGAGGCTCTTCGAGCCCAGTGCCACGCCCGCTGCCAAGACGATGGAAGTGCGAACTAAGAGGCCTCGCATGACACCTGGCCGGGCCGCGATTGTCAAGGTCCTGGCCACCTACCGCGAGTTGAGCTATGGGCTCTCGAAAATCGAAGTACAGAAGCTTGCATATTTTTTGCAGGAAGCAGGCGAGCCGCTCAAGCTTCAGTTTGTCAAGCACCACTACGGCCCATACTCTGACGCATTGCGCCATGCGTTGAACACGATGGAAGGGCATTTCATCCGCGGTCTGGGCGATGGAGTGGTTGAAGCCGAGATTGAGCCGATGCAGGATGCGATCGCGGAAGCCGAAGCATTCATTTTCAATGAAGAGCACGCGAATCTGTCCGGTCATGTCGAGCGTGTCGAGCGACTCATTGATGGCTACCAATCGTCATACGGTATGGAGTTGCTGGCGTCGGTGCATTGGGTTGCAACGCAAGAGTCTGGAGCCCGCACCGTTGATGAAGCGATCTTGGCCGTGCATCAGTGGAATGATCGGAAGAGGGCGATCATGCGGCCTGAGCACATACAGTCGGCATGGCAACGGCTCTCCAGTGAGGGCTGGCTGCCTGGGGTGCGGTGAGTGAGCTCGGGTGACTGCAGCAGAGTGGTCTGGGCCGGGTCCTTCTGGAAACCGAACACGAAAGTGAGCTGGCAATGGGCGTAGTGCTGGACGGCCTGAAGCCGCTCTACCGTGAAATGCGCGAGAGGCGCCTGACGCGTGTTCGATTTTCATACGTGCATGGGCGGGTGGTCTTCGCCGTCTATCTCTTCATCGACGAGTCGCCCTTTATGCTGTTGTTCGGAGCGCATGCGCACAACGTGGCATTCGAGGTGGCCGTGCGGCAAGGGTTTGAGGCGGATACGCGCATCGCGCCCGCGCAATACAAAGCGCTTTGCGAGGCGCTCGGGTTGCACTACGACCCTGCGAATCCCTTTTCGCCGCGCGCCTTTCTGATCGCGTTCGGGCGGGAAATTCCTGCAAAGCTGCCGCCTGACTCCGCACCACGCCCCCATGAGTTGGTGCAGCTTCGAAGCGATGTCGAAATCAAGGACGGAAAGTACTTCTGCGGTTGGCGAGACAACAACGTGCGCGGAGACCGCGTGAGTGAGAAAAACCTCTATAAAACGCAGCGAATCCTGGGTGAGGCGGCATTTGCCGTTTGCGCACGCAAGAACATAAGCAGCTGCTGGACTGATGACCCAGACCGCGCCATCGGCGTTGTGATTCCGCAATAGGCGATCACAGTTCTATCAACCTGAGGTAGCAGCCTGACCACGCGTCCCTTGTAGAGTCCTTCGGGAGGGAGCGGGGTCCTGGGGGGCGGTGGGGTCGAGTCTGCCATTTTGCAGCGCGTCCCCGTCCGATGCGGAGCATGAGGGTCAGGCCCTCGGGGTGGTTGAGCAAACCTTGTTCAACTGGGTCAAGGCGCAGCGCGAGGGCGCGCTCGCCGGAGCGGACAGCAAGGCGGTGAGCGCGGAGTAGATGGAGATCAGCAGGCTGCGAGCTGAGCTGGCGCGTGTGAAGATGGAGCGCGACATCCTGGAAAAAGCGACGGCGTACTTCGCGAAAGCGCAGCGGTGAAGTACGCCTTCGTTCAACTCCACCGAGCGGTATGGCCGATCTCGGTCCAATGTCGGGTCCCGCGAGTCAGCATGGCGGGGTACCACGAGCACATCGCGCGCAAGGGGAACGTCGCGCAGCGCCGGCATCTGAGCGACGATGCTTTGTTGGTCCACATCAAGGCAGTCCATGCTGAGAGCCGTGGCAGCTACGGCTGGCCGCGGATCTGGAAGGAGCTGCTTGCGCGTGACATCCGTGTGGGCAAGGAGCGAGTGCAGAAGCTCATGCAGCTGCACGGAATTCGCGCCCGAGGCAAGCGCCGCTTCAAAGTCACCTGCTCGCGCCTTCGATTCCAACTCAGCGCCTTGAGTGGCTCAGACCGTTCGCAGGGTAGCATTTGCACTATCTTCTGCCGCACGTTGTGACCCTTTTCACGAACAGATACTGTGGTGATCGATGGACGCCCATCCAGACTGGTCATCGTGATTGATGCGACTAGCAGTGGTGGAGGGTTGATAATTGGTCAACGTCGTATATGTCTAGCCCGCACATGAATGCCTCAATCGCCACAATCCTTCAACCCCGTCTGCTGGTAGGTTTTCTCGGCGAACGCGCCCAGCACGGCTGGTGACCTAGATGGCAAACATCGATGCGCTGATCCGGCAACTCCAACAAATCAGGTCACAGCTCAACCTTTCCGCCGAAGCCGAGACCAAGATCGTCGCCGGCGAAACCAAAGCGTGAATGGCATGTCAATCGAGCTGACACCGGAGCAACGGGAGGCCCTGGTCGCGATCAAGGCGTTCTTGCTCGACGAGACGCTTGATGCTTTCATCTTGCGAGGCAGTGCAGGCACGGGCAAGACAACGCTGGTCGCCAAGCTGGTCGAAATACTGGAGG
>JBEGTX010000093.1:0-5238 GCA_041179165.1 Pseudomonadota bacterium
GGGTCGCCGATCTTACCGCCACGCCTTGTGCTTCACAGCGGCGAGAGCACACCGCGTGCAGGGTCGGGCTGCCCCAGGGCATAGAGCGCCGCGTCGTGCAAGTGGCCGGCATGGAACAGCCGCTCAGGCAGCACGCCTTCAAAACGCGCGCCGGTTTTCTCGGCCACACGGCGGCTGGCGAGGTTCTCGACCTGGGCCATGATTTCAAGGCGCTGGAAGCCGCGCTCCGCCAAGCCGTAATCCGCCACGGCCTTGGCTGCGGTGGTGGCAATACCCCGCCCCGCGAAGGCCGAGTGAACCCAATAGCCGAGGTTGGCGATGCGCGTGTCGACCTTCAGCGCAAGCAGCGTGCAGGTTCCGATGAACTTCTGGCTGGCGGGGTCGATCAGCGCGAAGGTGAAGCCGGTTTCGCTCCACCAGGCCGTGGCGCAATCCGCGAGGAAGTGCTCGGCCAGCGCGGGCGTGTACTCGCCCAAGGCCCAGGTTTCCCAAGCGGCCAGTTCGGGCTGCGACTCGCGCACCGCATGCCAGAGTTCATCGGCCGAGCTGCCGATGATCGGGCGCACGATCACCTGCGCGTTGTGGAACAGATCGGCCATGCACGCCCCCAGTCAAGGGCCTGCAGCGGGCGCTGACGCGGCTGCGGCGATCTCCTGCCGCTGTTGGCGGAACAGGGCCGCCAGGTCGGCTTCGGTTTTGCCGGAGCGCTGGACGACGGCCAAGGCGGCCGCACGCTCACCCAGCCGCACCACGTCGCGCAGGCGCTCGCCTTGTTGGCGAAGAGCGGCGCAGTCGGTGCCACGCACGCCCAGGTTCTGAACGACCAGGCTCAGCGCCTCGTGCTGTTGCTGCAAGGCCGTCACCCGCTCCTTGGGCCAGCCCAGGCGGGCGCCCAATTGCGTGGCCGCGCCCAGGTCTTGCACCGATGCGCCCCGGGCGAGCAGGGTTTCGGCGATCTCGTTGCAGCGCTGATGCACGTTGGCATCGGCCAAGCGGGCGCTCGCGCAATAGTCCATCGGCGCCTCGTGGCGCTCGCGTGTCCAGGATGCCTCGAGCCGGTCGAGCTCTCGCAGCGTGGCGAGCGACCAGGCGGGCGGAGCCCCCTGTGGCAGGAACTGCAGTGCGGTGTCGGCCAGCCGGCCTCGGCGCGTGTCCACGGTTTTCGCGCGCGACAGCCGGAACAAGGCCTCGCTCACGGCCGCTTGATCGCCGCGCTCTGCCGCCCGGGCCGCCACGGCCAGCCACGGCACGCCGTTGTCGGGATCGAGCGCGGCCCACTGCTCGGCCGACAGCAAAGCGCAGGCGCTGCCGGCATCGGCCGGGGCCCCTTGGCGGCAGGTGTGCCAGGCCATGGCGTATAGGTCGGGGGAGCGGCTCACGCGGGCGAGTTCGGCCAGCGCATCACGCGGGGCGCTGGCTGCGGCCACGGGCTTGACGATGTCACCCTGGTCGCCACGGCCTGCGGCCGATGATGCCGAGGCCTGGGCGGCCGCCGCTGATGCCGCAGCGGTGGGCACCAGCGTGAACGGTGCGAACAAACCGTCGCCCGAGCGCACGGCCTCGACCGGGCGCGGCATGGCCTGCACCACGCGCCCGAGGGCGCGGGCGTGGTCGGCCGAACTGCCCAGCAGCGCGAGTTCGAGGCGCTCAAGGCGCTCCAGGGTCTGGCGCGCCTCGGTGGGTTTGACCTTGGGTGGCAAGCTGCTTTGCTCCTCGGTGGCACCGCACTCACCCACCGCCAGCGGCGGGGGCAGCGGCGCGGTCACGGGTGGCAAGGGCGCCATCGACACGGCCACCTCGCTGGCCGACAGCATGGGCCAACGGGCTTGCAGGCTGCCATCGCCGGCCGGCGCTGCGGTTGGCATGTCGGTCACCGGCGAGCGCACGGCCAGCCAGGCCAGCGCAACGACCACCACCAGCACCAGCACGCCACCGAGCCAGGCGGCGCGTCCGGAGTCTTCTTTCTGCTCGTTCAAATGCTTCCCTCCGCAATCGCTTCTTTGACGGCCGACACCTGGCGGCGCGACACCACCAGCCATTCGTCGACCGGCGCCACACGCACCACCCAGCCCTCAGCGGCGCCATCGTCGCCCTCGCCGGGCAGCAGCCGGCGTTCGAGCGCCCGCATGGCGTGCCGCGCCACCAGCGCGTTGCGGTGCACGCGCAGGAAGCGGGCGCCGAGGCGCTGCTCCAGGTCGGTCAGGGCTTCGTCGAGCACATGGGTGTGGCTGGCCGTGCGCAAGGTGACGTACTTGAGTTCGGCCTTGAGATAGAGGACGTCGGACACGGGCACGCGCACCTTGCGGCCCAGGTCGCTCACGATGAGCACGGGCTCGTTGTCGGCGGGAGGCACGGGCGCGGCGGGGCGCTGCGCCCCCGCCGACACCAGCCGCTGCGCCACCCGCGCCAGCGCGGCCTGCAGGCGCTCGCGCCGCACGGGCTTGGTGAGGTAGTCGACCGCCTCCAGCTCGAAGGCTTGCAACGCGTGCTCGGCGTGTGCAGTGACAAACACGATGGCCGGCGCACTTGCCCGCTCGCGCAGCCGCGCCGCCAGGCCCATGCCGTCGAGCCCCGGCATGTGGATGTCGAGCAGCACGAGATCGCAGGTGTGGGCATCGAGCCAGGCCAGGGCCTCGGCCGCGTTGGCAGCCTCGCCCGCGCACTCGGCCTGCGGTGCCGCGCAATCGGCGAGCAGCGAGCCCAGGCGCAAACGCGCCAGGGGCTCGTCGTCGACCACCAGCACACGGAGCGGCGCGTTCACAGCGGCACCACGATCTGAACGCGGAACAACTTGCCGTCGGACTGCGTGTCGAACTGCGCCGCGACGTCGTGCATCAGACGCAGGCGCTCGTGCACGTTGCGCAGCGCAATGCCATGGCCGGGCTGCGAGCCCGCGCCCGACACCGAGTTGGTGATGCTCACCACCGCATGCGCCCGTTTGACACGCGTTCGGATGCGGATGATGCCGCCCGAGGCCGAGGGCTCCACCCCGTGGCGAACGGCGTTTTCAACCAGCGGCTGCAGCAGCAGCGGCGGCACGCGGGCCATGCCCGCGTCGGGGTCGAGTTCCCATGAAACCTGAAGGCGGTCACCGAACCGCAGCTGCTCGATGGCCAGGTAGCGCTGCGCCAGCGCCACCTCGTCGTTCAACGTGACCGACTCACCGCCCTCGCTCAGGGCCACACGAAACAGCTCGGCCAGGTCTTCGAGCAGGTGCTCGGTGCGGGCGGGATCGAGCCGGGCCAGCGCGATGGCGGTGTTGAGCGTGTTGAACAAGAAGTGCGGGCGGATGCGCGACTGCAGCTCGGCCAACCGCGCCTTGGTGTCGGCTGGCAGGCGGGCGCGGGCGCGCAAGGTGAGCCAGTAGAACAAGGCCGCGGCCAGCGAGGCCCCACCCACAATGGGCGCGAGCCACCCGCCCAACGGGGTGGCGGGCGTGAAGCCCGCATACGACAGCAGCCCCTGCCCGAAAGCCCCGCTCACGGCCCCCAGGGCCACGGCCACTGCCCACTCCACCCACACCGGCGCCTGCGCCATCACCCGGCTCAGCAGACAGGCGCTCACCAGCCACAACAGCACGGCGGGCAAGCCGGCACTCGACGCCAGCGCGAACTGCGCCAGCCAGACGGTGAAGTCGGCGGCGCTGAACAGCATCGCCACGCCCAGAGTGGCGTGCACGAACAACAGGGCCCGCAAGGCGACGCCCACATGGCAGACATCGAAAGGGGAGCCCGACACCGGCCGGGCCGGGGCCGGCGCTGCGCCGAACCCGGTGGGGCCGAACAGGCTGCTGCTCTGGCGCGAGACCCCTGCCGGCGCAAGATCGCCCCAATTCGATGCAGGGCTCGACAAAGGCGCCGCCCCGGCAGACACAGGCGTGACTGGCATGAGGGGCTTGTTCATGGACGCGGCGAAGGCTTCGGGAGGGACTGCAACACAGAATCGGCAGAGGCGTAGGACGAGCGCTGGGACACACGGGGCGGGCGGAATAGAATTCCGGCTCGCCCTGACGGCGGATTGGCGCATTGTCGCCAAGTCCGGCCGTCCCGCAATCCCCTACTCCCCCAGCGTCTTGCCCACGCCACCCTGCGCCATGTCTGCCAATCAACTCGACAAGAAATCCCAAGCGTGGTCTGCGTTGTTCTCCGAGCCCATGAGCGACTTGGTGAAACGCTACACCGCCAGCGTGTTCTTCGACAAGCGCCTCTGGAAGGCCGACATCGCCGGCAGCCTCGCCCACGCCGAGATGCTGGCTGCGCAGGGCATCATCCAGCCGCAGGACCTGGCCGACATCCAGCGCGGCATGGCACAGATCACCGCCGACATCGAGTCGGGCGCCTTCGAGTGGAAGCTCGACCTCGAAGACGTGCACCTGAACATCGAGGCCCGCCTCACGCAATTGGTGGGTGACGCCGGCAAGCGCCTGCACACCGGCCGATCGCGCAATGACCAGGTGGCGACCGACGTGCGCCTCTGGCTGCGCGACGAGATCGACACCCTCACCCCGTTGCTCGAGCAGATGCAGGCGGCGCTGGTCGACGTGGCCGACCGCAACGTCGAGACCATTTTGCCGGGCTTCACGCACATGCAGGTGGCCCAGCCGGTGAGCTTTGCCCACCATCTGCTGGCCTATGTGGAGATGTTCTCGCGCGATGCCGAGCGCCTGCTCGACGTGCGCCGCCGCGTGAACCGCCTGCCGCTGGGCGCGGCCGCACTCGCCGGCACCAGCTACCCGCTCGACCGCGAGCGCGTGGCGCGCACGCTGGGTTTCGACGGCGTGTGCCAGAACAGCCTCGACGCCGTGAGCGACCGCGACTTCGCCATCGAGTTCAGCAGCTTCGCGGCCATCACCATGGTGCATGTGTCGCGCCTGGCCGAAGAGATCGTGCTGTGGATGAGCCAGAACTTCAGCTTCATCAACCTGGCCGACCGCTACTGCACGGGCTCGTCGATCATGCCGCAGAAGCGCAACCCCGACGTGGCCGAACTGGCCCGGGGCAAGAGCGGCCGCGTGGTCGGTCACCTGATGAGCCTGATCACGCTCATGAAGGGCCAGCCGCTCACCTACAACAAAGACAACCAGGAAGACAAAGAGCCGCTGTTCGACACGGTCGACACCGTGCGCGACACGCTGCGCATCATGGCCGAGATGGTGGGCGGCATCGTCGTGAAGCCCGAGGCCATGGAGCAGGCTGCGCGCAAGGGCTACGCCACGGCCACCGACCTGGCCGACTACCT
>JBEGTX010000094.1:0-2837 GCA_041179165.1 Pseudomonadota bacterium
AAACGCTGCGCCGCCTGCGCCAAGACGCCCAAGAACGCCTCACGGTCGGCATCGCCCACAAAGATCGGCTCACGCCGATCACCCCGCGAAGTCACGTGGTAGATCGCGCCAGGAAATTCAATGCGCAACGGGCGGGTCATCTCGCCAAGTTAGGTGTGGAGGGGGCAAAAGGCAAGGCCTGACCCTAGCCCTGTGACCCATGCCCCCCAAGTTCGACACCGCTGCGCTGATTTCCACGAGTCCAAGGGGTAAGAACCTCATTGCTGACAGCCACTTGGCATATCGCGGTCGCGCAATCCAGTCGAACGTTGTAGTGGCACGTTTACCATACTTTGTAGTTTTCCTTTTTCCGCCTTCGCGCTACACTTGGCGCCCATGTTCCTCAAGCTCACGAAGTCAGGCGGCCGGCACTATGCGCAGCTCGTCGAGTCCTTCCGCAATGAGTCCGGCCAGCCGCGCCAGCGCACCATCTGCACGCTGGGGCGGCTGGAGCCAGGCGGTGATGTCGACAAGCTGATAGCCGCCCTGCAACGTGCGCGCGGCCTGGACGCCACCCCGGCCAGCAACCCGCTCGGCGGCCTGCGCTTCGAGGGCAGCCGTTGCGCCGGTGATGTGTGGGCGCTGTGGCAGCTGTGGCGCTCGCTCGGCTTCGATGACCTGGCAGCGGCCTGGCGTCGCTCGCGGGTGGAGGTCGACGTGCTGGGGTGCCTGCGCGCCATGGTCTTCAACCGGCTGTGCGACCCCGGCAGCAAGCTCGGTGTGCTGCGCTGGCTGGAGACAGTGGCGCTGCCGCTGGACTTCGGTTTTGCCGACGGCCCGCCGCAGCACCAGCATCTGCTGCGGGCCATGGACGTGATCGACGAACACAGCGATGCACTCGGCGCGCGCCTGGCCACGCTGATGCGCCCGCTGATCGATGAAGACTTGTCGGTGGTGTTCTACGACCTGACTACCGTCGAAGTCGCCGGCGAGGCGGTGGTGGCCGACGACGTACGCGCCTACGGCATGAGCAAGTCAGGCCTGGTGGCCCGGCAGTTCATGCTGTCGCTGGTGCAGACGGCCGAAGGACTGCCCATCGCCCACGAGGTGCACCCGGGCAACATCGCCGAAGCCAAGACGCTGCTGCCGATGATCAAGTCGCTGCTGGCGCGCTACCCGCTCAAGCGCGTGGTGCTGGTGGCCGACCGCGGGCTGCTCAGCGTCAACAACCTCGACGAGTTGGCCAAGCTGCAGGTCATGCTGGCCGCCCAAGGGCGCGCCGTGAGCCTGGAGTACGTGCTGGCGGTGCCGGCAGCAAGGTATGGCGACTTTGCTGAGGCCTTGCGCGTAGCGGCCAGCACGCAGCCGGCCGACCAGCCGTGGGTGGCCGAGACCACCTGGCAGTCATCCGGCAAGTCGTCGCCCCAGTCGTCGTCGCCATCGGCACCTGTGGCCACGATCACCCAGCGCCGGCTCGTCATCGCCCACGACCCCGAGGTGGCCGAGCGGCGCACCCAGGCGCGCAACAAGGCGATCACGGAGCTGCTGGCCCTGGGCGAGCAGTGGGGAGGCAAGCTCGATGCGCAGGACGCCGGCGCGCGCCGCCGCGGGCGGCCGCTGTCGGACTCGGGCGCGAAGGCGCGCTTCTATCACGCGGTCAAGGACGCGAACCTCGCCCACCTGATCAAGGTCGACCTGCAGGCCGAGGCCTTCAGCTTCACCCTCGACGAGGACAAGCAGCGCTACCTCGAACTGCTCGACGGCAAGCTGCTGCTGGTGACGAACACCGACGCGCCAGCGGCCGAGGTGGTGCAGCGCTACAAGAGCCTGGCCGACATCGAGCGGGGCTTCAGGGTGCTGAAGTCCGACATCGAGATCGGACCGGTTTACCACCGGCTGCCCAAGCGCATTCGCGCCCATGCGCTGGTGTGCTTCATGGCGTTGATCCTGTACCGGGTGATGCGCATGCGGCTGAAGGCCAACAACCGGGAGGAGTCACCGACCCGGCTGCTGCAGCAACTTCAGCGCATCCATCAGCAGACCGTGCGCACAGCCGACGGGCAAGCGCTTCACGGACTGACCGAAATGACGCCGGCGCAGAAGTCGCTGTTCACCGCACTCCAACTGCCGTTACCCACGCCGGCAGCGCTATCCCAACCCGTTCTGTAGTCTGCGATCTCGACCCTCAGTTCAAACAAATCAACGACTTACGTGCCGTAAGTGTCGAACTTGGGTGGCCACCACCGTTTCGTTCAGGCGGTTGTCGGCCCCGTCGTACACCCAGGTGGTGTCAACGCTGTTGGCACCTTCGACGCGGCGGGTGCCGATGAGGCGGTCGGCGCGGTCGTAGCGGTAGGTGGTGAGTTGTGCGCCCGCCGGGCGGTTGATGCGCTCTTCGGTGCGGTTGCCGTTGGTGTCGTAGGCATACTCGGTGAGGTTGATCACCGTGCTGCCACGGTTGAGCTCGATGCGTTGCGGGCGGCCGGCCGTGTTGTACCGGGTGCTGGTGCGTGCGCCGTTGCTCCAGGTTTGCTCAAGCACCCGGCCGCTGCGGTCGTAGCGGTATTGCACGCTGCCGGCCTGGCTGCTGGTGCCGGTGAGGCGGTTGAGGCCATCGAAGCCGTACGAGGTGGCACGGCCATCTTGTGTGCGCAGGCTCAGGCGGTTGCCGTTGCGGTCGTAGGTGGTGGCGATGCTGGTCAGGCCGTCGGCACTCGGCATGACCCGCCCGCCGCACAGCGGCTCGGCCTGCACCCTGCTGAAAAACCAGCACGCCGCTACACTGCCACGCACCCTTTGGCTCACCCTTTGTCATGTTCCAGCGCCTCCGTGAAGACATCGCCTGCATCTTGGCGCGC
>JBEGTX010000095.1:0-6991 GCA_041179165.1 Pseudomonadota bacterium
TGCACGTGATCGACACGGCGGGCCTGCGCGAGAGCCAGGATGAGGTGGAGCGCATCGGCGTGGCGCGCAGCTGGGACGAGATCGGCCGGGCCGACGCGGTGCTGTTCCTGCACGACATCACGCGCACGGGTGAGGCCGCTTACGACCAGGGCGACGCCGACATTGCCGAGCGCTTGCGGTCGGTGCTGCCCTCCGCTGACCGGCTGGTGCATGTGTTGAACAAGTGTGATGTGGGCGAAGCGGCCCTCGATGCCGAGAGCGAGGCGCAGCGCGTGGTGCTGTCTGCCAAGACCGGCACCGGGCTCGACGACCTGCGTCGACTGCTGTTGAAGCTGGCGGGTTGGCATGCGCAGCCGGAGGGCTTGTTCATCGCCCGTGAGCGCCATGTGCAGGCCTTGCGCCGCACGCAGCATCACCTGGCGATGGCGCAGGCACAGGCGGCATCGAACGACCCGGCGCTCGACCTGCTCGCCGAGGAGCTTCGGCTTGGCCACGACGCGCTGAGCGAGATCACCGGGCAGTTCACGCCCGACGACCTGCTGGGCGAAATCTTCAGCCGGTTCTGCATCGGCAAGTAGGGCTTCTCGTTCGGGATGACCCTCGATCCCGGTCCGATCGCCGAGCGTCAGCCGACAGATGGCGCGATGAAGCGGACCGGCGGCGGCGGCCCCCCCTGGATACCGGCTTGTGTCTGGGGTCCAGGGTGTTGATAATTCACGCATCCCACGGGGCCTGGCCGGCTCCTCGCTTTACTTTGCTCCACGCATCATGGAATTTTCCGAACTGGTCCAGGCCATTCAAACGCTCAACGCCGAAGACGCCTTCCGGGCCCGTCTCAATGCGGAGCAATGGCGCACCATCGGGCCGTACTTCACCCGCCACGAAATTCGCAGTGGCGACCTGCTCATCAAGCAGGGTGACACCGACCGCAGCATGTATTTTCTGGGGCGCGGGTCGCTGCAGGTGTTCATGACCGGCGGGCCTCCGGGCAGCAGCAAGGTGGCGATTCTTCGTCCTGGGTCGGTGGTTGGCGAACCTGGCATCTTCATCGATGGGCCGCGCACGGCCAATGTCGAGGCGATGACCGTTTGCACGGTGTTTGCCTTGCGGGGTCCTCGGCTCGAGGAGTTGGCGCAGCGGTCGCCTGCGTTGGCGTTGGAGTTGGTTCGGGCTGCTGGGGGGGTGATGGCTGCTCGCATGCGGGCTAACCTGACGAAGCAGCTTCCGCTGAGCTGAAGGGTTCGCCGACGGGAGTCGGCGATTGGGCTGGTTCGCGCTGGCTCCCCAAGCCAAGTCACCCCGGCGCAGGCCGGGGCCCACACTTCGCATCGCTGAGTGATTGATGTGGCAGCTGTTTTTGGGGGCGAGTGGATACCGTCCTTCGACGGTATGACACGTGGTTTTGTGCGCCCGATGTGGACGGTCTGACAGGGGTCGCGAAAGGCCGATATGGATCTTCCGACGGCGTGGGCGGTGAATTTTCCCGATGGCGCTTCCCCACACCACGTCACCCCGGCGCAGGCCGGGGCCCACACTTCGCATCGCTGAGCGATCGATGTGGCAGCTGTTTTTGGGGGCGAGTGGATACCGTCGTTCGACGGTATGACACGTGGTTTTGTGGGCCCGATGTGGGCGGTCTGACGGGGGTCGCGAGCAGCAGTTCGTGGCGCCGAGTGGATACCGTCCTTCGACGGTATGACGCGTGGGACGGTATGACGCGTGGTTCTGTGCGCCCGATGTGGGCAGGCCTTTGCGCAGTCGGTGAGTCGATGGCTGGAAGGTGAGGTGATCAGCCTCTGGCTTCCGCGTCCTCGATCTGCTGCTTGACCTTGCGGGCGCCGCGCAGCACCAGTGTTTGATCGAGCATGGCCTGTGGGGCCACGGCTTGGGCCACTTCCTCGAGTTTGTCGGGGTCGGTCATCAGGCAGTTGGCCAGGGCCGAGAGCACGCAGATGGAGCGGCGGGGGGCTTGGGAGGGCAGCTGGTGCATGGCGTTCACACGCACGTGGTGGCGCACGCTGGCCACTGCTCCGGGGTTGAGGCCCCAGCTTTCGCACAGGGCTGCGCCCAGGGCGTCGTGGCTGACGCCGAAGGCCTGGTGTTCGAGGTCGACGAGTTCGGTGTCGTTGGTGGCCTGGGCCAGCAGCGGACGGTAGAGCTCCTGGTTGTGCTTGAAGAGCACGGCCTTGCCGCATTCTTCGAACAGCCCGGCGGAGTGGGCACCCCAGGGGTCGACACTCAAGGCCTGGCCGATGCGGCCCATCAGCAGGCCGCGCACGCTGGCGCGTTGCCACACGGGCTCGAGCTCGGGCGCGGGTGGGAACACGGCGCGCAGGCCGAATTCGAAGGTGACGGCCGCGACTTCGCGGGTGCCGAGGTAGGTGACGGCCTGCTGCACGCTCTGCACGCGACCTTTCAGGCCGTAGAGCGAGGAGTTGACGGCCTTCATGACGGCGGCGGCCAAGGCCATGTCGCTCTCGATCAGGTGACCGAGTTGCTGCAGATTGACGTCTTCTTCGGCCAGCAACAGCGACAACTGAACCAGCGATTCCGGCTGGGCTGGGATGTCGATGTTGAGGGATCGGAGTTTGGGGTCAATGGGTGACATGGCGGGGTCCGACGGTTCAAGGGTTTGAGCCCATGCTACTCAGGGCGGAGGCTCACGTAAAGCCGAACAGGGGGCGATCGGTCTGGCTTATCTAAGCTTGTGCCGTGGGCAGGGTGAGTGCGCGCACCGGAGGTGGTGACACGTAGCCGTCCCAGACGGTCTTCAAGATGAGCAGGCCGACGACGCCGATGAAGACGATGCGCACGAACCCCGCGCCGTGTTTCAGCGCCAGCCGGATGCCCAGCAGGCTGCCCGTCACGTTGGCGACGGCCATCAGCGCGGCGATCTGCCACCACACGTGGCCGGTGAGCGCAAACAGCACGATGGCCGAGGCGTTGGTGGCGGTGTTGAGCAGCTTGGCAGAGGCCGAGGCGTGCAGGAAGTCGTAGCCCAGCAGCCGCACGAACAGGAAGACGAAGAAGCTGCCGGTGCCCGGACCGAAGAACCCGTCGTAGAAGCCGATGGCCAGGCCGATGCCGCTGGCGAGCCAGGCCTCGGTGCGTCCGCTGAAGGCGGGCTGGTGGTGGCGGCCGAGGTCCTTGCGGACCAGCGTGTAGGTGAGCACGGCCAGCAGCACGAAAGGCAACACTCGGCGCAGGCCCTGGCTGCTGATGAGGGTGACGGTCCAGGCGCCGGCGAAGCTGCCGGCCAGGGCCGCGATCGCGGCGGGCAGCAGGGCGTGCCATCGAAGGGTCACCCGGCGGGCATATTGCCAGGTGGCCCAGGCGGTGCCCCAGATGGCGGCGGCCTTGTTGGTGCCGAACAAGGTGGCGGCCGGCGCACCCGGGTAGACGCTGAACAGGGCCGGCACCAGCACCAGCCCGCCGCCGCCGACGATGGCATCCACGAAACCGGCCAGCAGGGAGGCCAGGGTGACTAGGACGAGGTCCGGCATGGGTGGAGGAATGGCATCGGGCAGGGGCGAGGCGTGGAGCCTACCTGTTTTGCGCGGCGGGGGCCGTATGGACGGAGGTCGGGGGCCGGGCGGTCCACTGGGTGGCGGCAGCATGAAAAAAGGGCGTCGAGGTGAAAATCCTCGACGCCCTGTTTCCTGTTCGACCGGCTGCCCTGGAAAGGTGCGCCGATTCTGTGTCGCAGCCGCCGGCGAGTGCCATCGGTGCGTGATTGTCTCCTCGTGTCCCCCGCCTGCAAGCACGGCTTGCGTGTTTCGCTGCGAGTGAGGCCACTTTAGTGCATGTCCGTGCAATCCGTCATGAGGTTTTCACTAAGACGCACCCCTAACTTGAAGGCGACGGCACGAAAAAGCATCGATTTTGCAGATTTGGCTGAACGTCCGTGCAATCTTGGGGGTTGCTTTTGCCAGAATTGTCAGGGCGTGGGCAGCTGCAAGGTGATGCGGGTGCCCTCGCCGACCCGGCTTTGCACGCTCACGCTGCCGCCGTGGAGCTCGGCAATGCGCTTGACGATGGCCAGACCCAGGCCCTTGCCGCCCTCTCCGGTGGCCGGGGCGGCCTGGTGGCGCGCCTGGTAGAAGCGGTCGAACAGGTGGGCGGCGTCGGCCTCGGCGATGCCCGGGCCGTTGTCGCTGACCTGGACGCTGGCGCCTTCGCGGCTTCTGTGTGCCTGCACGCTGATTTCGCTGCCTGGGGGGCAAAATTTGAGGGCGTTGTCGAGCAGGTTGGCCGCGGCGCGTTCGAAGAGCTCGATGTCGACGCTGGCGGGCACGGGCTCGTCGTCGAGCAAAGCGGTGAGGGTCACCTGCTGCTGGGCGGCGCGGTCGGTGAAGCGAAGCACGATGTCGGCCAACAGCTCGTGCAGGTCGACTTGCTCGGGACGCAGCTGGAAGGCGGGTTCGTCGAGCGTGGCCAGGTCGCCGAGCGACTGCACCAGGCGGGCGGCGTTGCGGGTGTTGCGCAGGGCGACTTCGGTGAGGTGGCGGTCGTCCGCGCGGGCGGGGTCGTGGGCCCAGCGGGCCTCCAGGGTCTCCAGGCAACCGGCAATGGCCGTGAGCGGTGAGCGCAGGTCGTGCGACAGGTTGCTGACCGCCTCGCGCCGGAAGTGGTCGAGCCGGCGCAGCGCGCCCCACTGGCGGCGCAGCGTGTCGAGCATGGCCGAGAACGCGCGCGTGAGCTGGCCGAATTCGTCGGGTGTGGCGGGGGGCAGCAGCGGTTGGGCGTCGTCGGCACCGTCTTGCAGGCCTTTGTCGGACAGGGCGGCGACCGCCTCGGTGAGCCGGCGCAGCGGGCGGGTGACCGAGGCGACGACGGCCGCGGCCAGCAAGGTCGTGAGCGCGACGATGGCTGCGATGACCCCGAGTGCGGGCCGGGCGAGGCTGTTCTGAAGCGCCTGCCAGCGCGTGTCGTGCAGGCTGGATTTGTGCGCAACCAGATAGAGGTATCCGGCCGGTGCGTCCCCAGGACGAATGGTGCTTCGGCGTACCGGCATGGCGGCGATCAAGGCGTCGGCGTCCATGCGCTCAGGATCGTCGCCCATCACATAGGGAGCGCCCTGGCCGTCGACGGCCCTGCGCACCGGGTCCATGCTCACCTTGAAGCCGCGGGGCAGCGTCACGCTGCCGGTGCTGGCAAGCACCAAGCCTTCGGGTGACAGCAGGTACAGCTGGCAGTCCACTTCGAACAGCACGAGGTTGTGCAGGAAGGTGCTGAACTCTTCGGGGTGGCGTTCGTGCATCTCGAACAAGCTGTCGTAGGTGCCGACCACCCGGCTCAGAAACCCGGTAGCGCGCTGGTAGGTGGTCTCCCGCTCGAACCGTTGGAACGCAAACACCACGGTCGCGATGACTGCCAGCGCTGTGACCAGGCCAGTCGCGAAGAGGGTGAGTGTGATTTTGAGGCGAACGCTCATGGCTTCACGGGGCCTCGCGCATCTTGTAGCCGGCGCCGCGCACGGTGAGGATGAGCTGCGGGCGCATGGGGTCGGCCTCGAGCTTGGCGCGCAGTCGGTTGATGTGGGTGGTGACGGTGTGCTCGTAGCCGTCGTGCGTGTAGCCCCACACGGCGTTGAGCAGCTGGGCACGCGAGAACACGTGGCCCGGGTGGCTGGTGAAGTGCAGCAGCAGGTCGAACTCGAGCGCGGTGAAGTCGAGCGCCCTGCCCTCCCAGCGCACCTGGCGTTTGGCGGGCAGGATCTCGAGCTCGCCATTGCGCAGGGCCTGCGCCGACCCCTGCGGTTGCGATTGCGCGGCCCGCACCAGGTCGGCACGGCGCAGCAGGGCCTTCACGCGGGCGAGCAGCTCGGCGAGCGAAAAGGGCTTGGTGAGGTAGTCGTCGGCACCGAGTTCGAGACCGAGCACACGGTCGAGTTCGGTGGCTTTGGCCGTGAGCATGAGGATGGGCATGTGGCGGCCGCGGGCGCGCAGGGCCTTGCAGACCTCCAGGCCGTCGAGCCGGGGCATCATCAGGTCGAGGATGAGCAGGTCGTGCGATTGCGACTGCTGGCTGTCGAGCGCGGCCTGCCCATCGGCCACGGTGGTCACCTCATAGCCGCTGCTGCGCAGGTTGAGGGCGATCAGCTCCCGGATGTCGGTCTGGTCTTCGGCGACGAGGATGGTGGCAGGCATGAGGCATTGTCGTGTCGGGGCGCGGGTTTCTGACAGCGGGTGCGCCCGAAGCGGTGGATCTGATGCAAATGTGATGGTCCTGTGATGTGGGGTGAGGCTGGCGTGAGGTGCGGCCGCGACAGTCCATTCATTGCCACGGACCATCGAGCTCACCATGAATGCCACTGCCGCTCTGCCTTCCCCCGCCTTGCTGGCCGCTACCTTGGGAGCGGCGCTGCCGGTCTCGTTGCGCGAGATGGTCTCGCACCGCAGCGTGCTCGTGCGCTTTGCGCAACGCCGGCTGCACGACCCGATGTTGGCCGAGGACGTGGTGCACGACGTGTTCGAGGCCGTGCTGGCCGGGCGGGCGTCGTTTTCAGGGCGATCGAGTCTTCGCTCGTGGCTGACGGCCATCCTGAAACACAAGATCGTGGACCTGGTGCGCCAGCGCGCCGGCACCGACAGCCTCGATGAAGACGACTTCGACGACGCGGCCTTGTCGCTCACCTGCCCTCAACCTCAGCCTGACCAGGTGGCTGAGCAGCGCCAGCAGCTGGCCCACACGCTGGCGCGCATCGACGCCCTGCCGGTGGGCCTTCGCCAGGCCATGCGCCTGCGGGTGCTGCAAGACCAGAGCACCCAGGCGGTGTGCGAGAGCCTGTCGATCAGCGAGGACAACCTCTTCGTGCGCCTGCACCGGGCGCGCAAGCAGCTGCTGTCGTGAGTTGATTCAGCGCGGGCCGGCTAGGAGCCTGTCGGACTTGGAAAGCGTCGGCTGCAAATCGACCGCAGCGGTCCATTTTTCACCGTCTTTTTGTCCCATAGCGGGGCTATGGGCCTGCAAATCCGGCAAAAACTGTCCT
>JBEGTX010000096.1:0-7239 GCA_041179165.1 Pseudomonadota bacterium
GCTTCGGCAGCGGCCTTGGCGGCTTCAGCAGCCACGGCAGCAGCGGCCGCTTCGGCGGCTTCGCGGGCACGCTGTTCGGCGGCTTCGCGGTCACGCTTTTCTTTCTCTTCGCGGACGCGGCGCTCTTCGGCCAGCGCGGCTTCCTGCACACGCAGGGCCTCGGCCTGGGCGCGTGCCTCGTCTTCGCGGCGTTGCAGTTCGACTTCTTCGGCGGCAGCTGCCGCAGCTTCGTCGACCGGCGCAGCGGTTTCATCGCGCTTGATGAAGGTGCGCTTCTTGCGCACTTCCACCTGAATGGTCCGTGCCTTCCCGCTCGAATCGGCCTGCTTGATTTCGCTGGTCGACTTGCGCGTGAGCGTGATCTTCTTGCGATCACCCCCGGCAGTGCCGTGCGAGGTGCGCAAGAAGTCGAGCAGTCGCTCCTTGTCGGACTCGGTCAGTGCATCATCGGTGGAAGCCTTGGAGACTCCGGCCGATTGAAGCTGCTCGAGCAGTGCCGTGGCCGAGCGATTGAGCTCGACGGCAAACTGGGCGACGGTGGTCACAGCCATTGTGTATATCCTTGCTTGGTGCTTGCGGTGCTGCGGTGGATTCTGGAACGCGTGATGTGACAGTTGATCAGGTGGTGAACCAATGTTCACGGGCCTTCATGATCAACGCCTTCGCCTGTTCGTCATCCACCCCGGTCATCTCGGTGAGTTCGTCCACGGCCAGATCGGCCAGGTCGTCACGGGTGTTGATGCCGCCGTCAGACAACTTGGCAATCAGCTCAGGCGTGAGCCCGCTCAGATCGCGCAGGTCTTGCGACACGTCTTCCATTTTCTCTTCACGAACGATTTCCATCGTCAGCAAAGCATCCTTGGCACGGGTACGGAGTTCGTTCACCGTGTCTTCGTCAAAGCCTTCGATCTCGAGCATTTCCTGCATCGGGACGTAGGCCACTTCTTCGAGGCTGCCGAAGCCTTCGGCGATGAGGATGTCGGCGACTTCGACGTCGACATCGAGCTTCTCGACGAAGAGCTTGCGCACGCCGTCGGACTCTTCGCTCTGCTTGGCTTGCGACTCTTCAGCCGTCATGATGTTGATGCGCCAGCCGGTCATCTCGGAGGCGAGACGCACGTTCTGGCCACCACGGCCGATGGCGATGGCGAGGTTTTCCTCGTCGACCACGACGTCCATGGCATGGCGCTCTTCATCGACCACGATCGACTGCACGTTGGCCGGGGCCAGCGCACCGATGACGAACTGCGCCGGGTCTTCGGACCACAGCACGATGTCGACACGTTCACCAGCCAGCTCATTGGTCACGCCGTTGACGCGCGAACCGCGCACGCCAACGCAAGTGCCGATGGGGTCGACACGCTTGTCATGCGAGATGACAGCGATCTTGGCGCGGGAGCCGGCATCACGGGCGCACGATTTGATCTCGAGCAGGCCCTGCTCGATTTCAGGAACTTCCTGGGCGAACAGCTCGATCATGAAGCCGGGCGCACTGCGCGACAGCAGGATCTGCGGGCCGCGCAAGGTGGGATCGACTTCAGCGATGTAGGCGCGAACGCGGTCACCCGAACGGAGGTTTTCCTTCGGGATCATTTCGCTGCGCTTCAGGCGGCCTTCGATGCGGCCCGACTCGACGATGACGTCGCCCTTGTCCAGGCGCTTGACCGTGCCCACGAAGATCTTGTCGCCACGCGACAGGAAATCGGTGAGCAGCTGCTCGCGCTCGGCATCACGGATCTTTTGCAGGATGACCTGCTTGGCGGCTTGCGCACCGATGCGGCCGATCGTGACCGACTCGACGGGTTCTTCGATGTAGTCGTCGACTTCGATGTCGGCGATTTGCTCGAGGGCTTCGAAGAGCAGGATTTCGGAGTCAGGCAGTTGCAGGCCGGCTTCGTTGGGAACAACGTGCCAGCGGCGGAAGGTTTCGTAGTCGCCGCTCTCGCGGTCGACCGTCACACGGATGTCGACCTCACCCCCATGCAGCTTCTTGCTGGCCGAGGCCAGGGCAGCTTCCACAGCGCCGAACACCACTTCCCGGTCCACGCTTTTTTCGCGTGAAATGGCGTCTACCAGCATCAACAGTTCGCGGTTCATTGCTTACGATCTCCGTCAGTTTCATCAGCCGTCGCCTGTGTGCCGCCGGATTCGGGGGCCTGGGGCTGAAAGCGCCGGCCTTTGAAATCCACCACGGGCACCAGACGGGCCTCCTTTACTTCGTCAAGCAAAAAATCAAGTGCTTGTTCCACTTTGCCGTCGTTGAACACCAAACGCCAGCCCTCACCTTCGGCGGCCAGCAGGCCCCGATATTTCTTGCGCCCCTGAAACGGAAGCTTCAGGGTCACATCGATCTCTTGTCCGGAAAAACGCTCGAAATCGGCCTGCTTCTTCAGCGGGCGATCCAGGCCTGGCGACGACACTTCAAGCCGCTCGTAGGCACAAGCCTCCACTTCCAGCACATGTTGCAGCTGGCGTGTGACCTTTTCACAATCTTCAACCACGATGTAGTCGCCAGTCGGGTCGTTGGCCACGCGGTCGATGTACACGCGCAGCAACCCCTTGGGGCTGCGTTCACAGTCCACGAGGTCGTAACCCAGTCCGGTCACGGTACTTTCAACAACAGCTTGCCAGTTCATCCGGTCATTCGCACCTGAAAAGCTTGTTCAGGCCCGCTGCTGCTGCCCCAGGAGGGGCCCCACCGCAAAGTCGATCAAGCAAAAAAAAAGGGCTGGAAGAATCCGCCCGTGCAGTTTTCTTGCGAAAGACGCATTGTAGCCTGACGCTGGACTACCCACAAGGCCCAGGACTGTCAAGCGGACGGGCGCCGCGGGCCCGCTCGCCTTCGCAGCGCACCTGAATGGCGCAAAGGCCCGGTGGCATGCGGGTCTCCCGAGGGCAGCCGGACGGAACCGGCTCGATTCCGTCGGGTGCAACCGCCCTCACCTCGTGTTGCATTGCCGCACAAACGGGGCCAATGACCACCCGGACGGGAGATTTCGAGCCTCCGGTGAGTCGCCCCTTGCGTGCCCCGAACGCCGTGCGAAAATCGCGCCCAATTTCACAATGACGGAGCGGGACATGGGATTTCTGGCTGGCAAACGCTTTCTGATCACGGGCGTTCTCTCGAACCGCTCCATCGCCTACGGCATCGCCAAGGCTTGCCACCGCGAAGGGGCCGAGCTGGCCTTCAGCTACCAGGGCGAACGCTTCAAGGAGCGCGTGTCCGAATTCGCAGCCGAGTTCAACTCCAAGCTGGTCTATGACTGCGACGTCGCCAGCGACGAGCAGATCGACGCCCTCTTCTCCCAACTCGGTGACGTGTGGCCCGAGTTCGACGGGTTGGTCCATTCCATCGGCTTTGCGCCGCGTGAGTCGATTGCCGGCGACTTCCTCGAAGGCCTGTCGCGCGAGTCGTTCCGCATCGCCCACGACATCTCCAGCTACAGCTTCCCCGCGCTCGCCAAGGCGGCCGCGCCCCGCCTGCGCCGCGGCGGCGCCCTGCTCACGCTGAGCTACCTCGGCGCCGTGCGCAGCATGCCGAGCTACAACACGATGGGCCTGGCCAAGGCCTCGCTCGAAGCCAGCGTGCGCTACCTCGCTGCGAGCCTCGGCCCCAAGGGCGTGCGGGTGAACGGCATTTCCGCCGGCCCCATCAAGACGCTCGCCGCATCCGGCATCAAGGGTTTCGGCAAGATGCTCGAGATGACATCGCACTCGCCGCTGGGCCGCAACGTCACCATCGACGACGTCGGCAACGTGGCAGCGTTCATGCTGTCGGACCTGGCCGCAGGCATCACCTCCGAAATCACTTACGTCGACGGCGGCTTCAGCCAGACGGCCCTCGCGGGTATGGAGGAGTGAACCGCGCTGCCAGGCCGCGGGCCTGGCAGCAAGGCAAAAAAAAGACCCGCCGAGGCGGGTCTTTTGCATGGGGCTCGGCCGCTCACTCGTCGCGAACGCAGTCGACGAAGTAGCAATGCGTTTCTGCGTCACCGTCCTGCTCGACCAGACCGTGCACGTCGGTGTCGAACCCTGGGAACTGCGCATTGAACGTGCGCGTGAACTTGAGGTAGTCGACGATCTTCTTGTTGAAGCGTTCACCGGGGATGAGCAGCGGAATGCCCGGCGGGTACGGCGTGACGAGCGACGCCGTGATGCGGCCTTCGAGGTCGTCGATGGGCACGCGCTCGGTCTGGCGGTGGGCAATGCGGGCGAAGGCATCGCTCGGCTTCATGGCCGGCTGAAGGTCCGACAGGTACATCTCGGTCGTCAGGCGCGCGATGTCGTTCTTGGCGTAGGCCTCGTGCACCTGCTGGCTCAGGTCGGCCAGGCCCATGCGCTCGTAGCGCGGGTGCTGGGCCACGAACTCCGGAAGCACGCGCCACAGGGGCGCATTGCGGTCGTAGTCGTCCTTGAACTGCTGCAGCGCCGTCAGCAGCGTGTTCCAGCGGCCCTTGGTGATGCCGATGGTGAACATGATGAAGAACGAGTAAAGCCCCGTCTTCTCGACCACCACGCCGTGCTCGGCAAGGAACTTGGTGACGATGCTCGCGGGCACGCCGGTCTTGGCAAACTTGCCCGACATGTCGAGCCCCGGCGTGATGATGGTGCTCTTGATCGGGTCGAGCAGGTTGAAGCCCTCGGCCAGGTCGCCGAAGCCGTGCCACTTGGCACCCGCCTTGAGCACCCAGTCTTCGCTCTTGCCGATGCCGTCCTTGGCGAGTTTGTCCGGACCCCAGACCTTGAACCACCAGTCCTTGCCGTACTCTTTTTCGACCTTGCGCATGGCGCGGCGGAAGTCGAGTGCTTCGGAAATGCTTTCTTCGACCAGCGCGGGGCCGCCCGGTGCCTCCATCATGGCCGCTGCCACGTCGCACGAGGCGATGATGGCGTACTGCGGGCTGGTGGAGCTGTGCATCAGGTAGGCCTCATTGAAGAGGTGGCGGTCGAGCTTGCGGGTCTGCGAGTCCTGCACCAGCACCTGCGAGGCCTGGCTCAGGCCGGCCAGCAACTTGTGGGTCGACTGCGTGGCGAACACCAGCTGGTCCTTCGGACGGATCCGGGCCTTGCCCATCGAGTGGTAGGTGCCGTAGAAGCCGTGGAAGGCCGCGTGCGGCAGCCAGGCTTCGTCGAAGTGCAGCGTGTCGATGTAACCATCGAGCGAGTGCTTGATGGTCTCGGTGTTGTAGAGCACGCCGTCGTAGGTGCTTTGGGTCAGCGTGAGAATGCGCGGCTTCACCGTCTTGGCGTTCACACCCTTGAGCAGCGGGTTCGCAGCGATCTTCTTGCGAATGGCCTCGGGCGAGAACTCGCTTTGCGGAATGGGGCCGATGATCCCGTAATGGTTGCGCGTGGGGCGCAGGAACACCGGCACGGCGCCCGTCATGATGATCGCGTGCAGGATGGACTTGTGGCAGTTGCGGTCGACCACGACCACGTCGCCTGGCGCCACCGCGTGGTGCCACACCATCTTGTTGCTGGTGCTCGTGCCGTTGGTCACGAAGAAGCAGTGGTCGGCGTTGAAGATGCGCGCGGCATTGCGCTCGCTTGCCGCCACAGGGCCGGTATGGTCGAGCAGCTGGCCGAGTTCGTCCACGCTGTTGCAGACGTCGGCACGCAGCATGTTTTCACCGAAGAACTGGTGGAACATGCGTCCCACAGGACTCTTCAGGAAAGCCACGCCGCCCGAGTGACCGGGGCAATGCCACGAGTACGAGCCGTCCTGGGCGTAGTCGACCAGTGCGCGAAAGAACGGCGGCGCGAGGCCGTCCATGTAGCTCTTGGCCTCACGGATGATGTGTCGAGCCACGAACTCGGGCGTGTCCTCGAACATGTGGATGAACCCGTGCAGCTCTCGCAGGACGTCGTTGGGCAGGTGCTGCGACGTGCGCGTTTCACCATAGAGGTAGATAGGGATCTCTGCATTCTTGAAACGGATTTCCTGGATGAACTTGCGCAGGTTGAGCACCGCGGGGTCGATGTCGGGCCCACCGGCGAACTCTTCGTCGTCGATGGACAGGATGAAGGCACTGGCGCGGCTTTGCTGTTGCGCGAACTGCGACAGGTCGCCATAACTCGTGGCGCCGAGCACCTCGAAGCCTTCTTTTTCGATGGCCTCGGCCAACGCACGGATGCCCAGCCCCGAGGTGTTCTCGGAACGGTAATCCTCGTCAATGATCACGATGGGGAAACGAAAGCGCAGCATGGCAGCTCCAGCAGGGCCAAAACAGGGAACACGAGCTCGAAATTCAGGGCGTCGATTCTTCAGACGTCGCGAAGTGTAGTGGCTCCATCGTGACAGCTGCGAACACGCGGTGCAAACCCATGCCGCACTGCAGCGTTGCAGGCGCTGCGACACGGCTTACACTGCGGCGCAACCGCGCGCACGAGCGCACCCTGCATCAACGACTCAGCGAACCCCCACAGGAGCATCCATGGACAACTCGGCAGCAACCGTTTGGTGGGTACTGGCCGCCATCGTCGTGGCAGCCGAACTGGCCAGCGGCACCTTCTACCTGCTGATGATCGCCCTCGGACTGGCCGGGGCCGCGGTCGCCGCCCACCTGGGCGCGGGCTTTGCGTGGCAGGTGGTGGCCGCCTGCGTGCTGGGCGGTGGTGCCACCGCCACCTGGCACCTGCGCCGCAAGCGCGACCCGGCCGACCAGCCGGTCGCACAGAACCGCGACGTGAACCTCGACGTCGGCGAGCGTGTGAACGTCGTGGCCTGGGAGAGCGACCTCACCGCCCGCGTGAACTACCGCGGCACCACCTGGACCGCCCGCCTGCAACCCGGCGCCACACCCACAGCCGGCGCCCACGTGGTGAGTGCCGTCGAGGGCAACTGGCTCGTGCTGTCGCCCGCCGTGGCGCACCCTGCCCCCTGAATCCATTCTTGTTCGATCTGACCTGACTCCCACCGAGGAACACACCGCATGGAATACGTCGTCATCGCCATCGCCCTGGCCATCGTCATCTTCATCTTCCAGACCTTCAAGATCGTGCCGCAGCAAAACGCATGGGTCGTGGAGCGTCTGGGCAAGTACGACCGCACCCTCACCCCGGGTCTCAAGGTCGTGGTGCCTTTCTTCGAGCGCGTGGCCTACAAGCACTCGCTGAAGGAAGTGCCGCTCGACGTGCCCAGCCAGGTCTGCATCACGCGCGACAACACGCAGCTGCAGGTCGACGGCATCATCTACTTCCAGATCACCGACCCGATGCGCGCGAGCTACGGCTCCAGCA
>JBEGTX010000097.1:0-24529 GCA_041179165.1 Pseudomonadota bacterium
AGAGGAAAGAAGGAGAGAGGTGAGTCGGGCGACCCGGAGCGATTCAGTCTAGCGGGTTCAACGTGCCCGCACCCCCGGGCGGAATTAGGGCGATCGCGTGCCGACAAGGGCAGAGCTCGCCGGTCTTGAGACAATACGCCCATGCCCACCCAAACGCTTCACGCCGCCTCGAGCGGATTCGAGTCTGCCCGCCAGGTCACGTCCTTGCCCGACACCCACCGTGCCCGCCGCCTTCATGGCCACGGCTTCCTGGCCAGTGCACGGGCCGACCTGCCGGCAGGGTGGGCGCAGTTTGCGGGAGCCGAGGTCGAACAGCTGCGCACCGAGCTCGAGCGTTGCACGGCCTTGCTCGACTACACGCTGTTGAACGACACGCTGGGCCAGCCCACCGATGAGAACATCGCCCGCTGGCTGCGCTCCCAGATGCAGGTGCCGGGCCTGGCGCAGATCGGGGTCCAGAGCACGCCGCACCAGGGCGTGGACCTTGATGCCGAAGGCCATGCCCACGTCTGGCGCCGCTATGTGTTCCAGGCGGCCCACCGCCTGCCCAACGTGCCGCTCGGCCACCAGTGCGGGCGCATGCACGGCCACGGCTTCGAGGTCATCGTGCACGCCAACCAGACTCTGGGCGAGAGCGACGACATCAGCGTCGACTACGACCACCTCGATGCCTGCTGGGCGCCGCTGCACATGCAGCTGAACTACGGCTGCCTGAACGACCTGCCGGGGCTTGAGAACCCGACCAGCGAGACCTTGTCGAGCTGGCTGTGGGACCGCCTCAAGCCCGAGCTGCCCGCCCTGTCGTGGATCACCGTGTTCGAGACCGCTTCGTGCGGCGCCAATTTCGACGGCGACCACTACCGCATCTGGAAAGAGTTTTCGCTCGACAGCGCCGTGCAGCTGCGCCATGCGCCCGAAGGCAGCCCGCTGCGCCGCATCCACGGCCACACCTACACCTTGCGGCTGCACCTGCGCGCTCCGCTCGACCAGGTGATGGGCTGGACCGTCGACTTCGGCGATGTGAAGACCTTGTTCAACCCGATCTTCAAAGCGCTCGATCACCAGTCGCTGCACGAGCATCCGGGCCTGAAAGACAATGACACCGCCACCATGGCGCATTGGATTCTCGCGCAGGCCCGGGCGGTGCTGCCGTCGGTGGACCGAGTCGATTTGTTCGAGACGCGCGGCAGCGGTGCCATCGTGTGCCTGGGCGAAGAAGGCCCCGCGCTGCCGATTTGAGTGCCGATCTGATCGAGTTGCTTACCCCATGACCTACACCGTCAAAGAAATCTTCTACACGCTGCAGGGCGAGGGTGCGCAGGCCGGGCGCGCGGCCGTGTTCTGCCGCTTTGCAGGCTGCAACCTTTGGACCGGCCGCGAAGCCGACCGCGAACGCGCCATCTGCCAGTTCTGCGACACCGATTTCGTGGGCACCGACGGCCCGGGCGGCGGCAAGTTCGCCTCGGCCGACGCGCTGGCCGATGCCGTGGCCGCCACCTGGCCCGACCTGGGGCAGGGCCGGCCGCTGGTGGTGTGCACGGGAGGCGAGCCCCTGTTGCAGCTGGACAAGCCCGCCATCGATGCGCTGCACGCCCGCGGCTTTTCCATTGCGGTGGAAACCAACGGCACCCAGGCGGCGCCGGAGGGGCTCGACTGGATCTGCGTGAGCCCGAAGGCCGGCAGCACCCTCGTGCTCAAGTCGGGCAATGAACTCAAGCTGGTGTTTCCGCAGACCGGCGCCGAGCCGGAGCGCTTCACGGGGCTCGATTTCGAGCATTTTTACCTGCAACCCATGGACAACCTCGTCCAGCGCCGCAACACCGAGCTTGCCGTGGCCTACTGTCTGGCCCACCCGCAATGGCGTTTGAGCGTGCAAACGCACAAGGTCGTCGGTATCGCCTGAATGGGCGGGTGCGCTGGCACCGGGTGCTGGGTATGATGGGTCCAGCCCCCTGCTGAAGGCGCGGGGCTTGGCGACACTTGCTGGAGATCCCCGTTCATGACGATCGAAAAACTGTTGATTGGCGCCGTGCTGGCGCTGTGCATCGTCATGCTGGTGCGTCTGTGCCTGAACCCCTTGCGCCAGAGCCAGATGGACGCCGTTGGGCGCTGGATCATCCAGGTGCCGCAAAAGCTCATTCAGCGCAGCCAGGCCTCGCGCCAGGCGGCCGAGGCCATCCGCCGCGCCAAGGGCAGCGGCCCGGAGGGTGACTGGAAGGGCAATGTGTACACGCCCAAGTCGTTCAAGCGGCCACGCAAGCCGCATTGAAGACAGCGCTGCGGCGTCTGAAGACAAGCCGCTCCCATACGCCGTGCCTACACGCCGCGCCCACACGTTTTCACCCAGGCGTCTGACGCTGGTTCACTTCACCCAGGCAGGGCATGACCCGCTGGCGTCCAAGCGCGCAGCGGTTTGGAGAGGGGTTTCAGCGGAGTTTCAACGCTTGCGAGCGGAGGCCGCACGCGGATGGCCGTCCACCAGTTCAGCCCGCTTGCGCGGCGCGCCCGCTCGCTTGGCGGCCCCCCGTGCGGCGGGTTTGTGCGCGACGGCGCTGTTGGCGGCTTCGCCTACAGGCAGCGGCCATTGAAACACCGCCTGCTTGGGCAAGGGAGGTGCCACCTGGCCGATTTGCGGCCAGCTGGGGGTGGGCAACGCGGCCATCCAGAAACTCCACCACGAGTGGCTGGCGGTGACCAGGGTGTCCCAGCTGCGCGCCTGCAAGGCCACCGTTTGTTCGAGACTCCACGGGCTCTTGTAGAGTGCAGGGTCGTCGACAGGAGGCGGGTCGCCCGGGCCGCGGGCCCACAGTGAATTCCAGTGCCACATGGTGGTGGTTCCTTGCATCAAGGGCGGTCCTCGGCGAGGCTGAGCCCGTGCTTGCAGCTTAGCTCGCCCGCGCCGTCAATGCCAGTGGAAATCCCTGCTGTCGGCTGTGATCTTGGGGAAAGGGGTCCCCCTGGGGATGCTCAGGGCCGCCGCAACAGCACCGCAGCCAGGCCCACGGCCAGCACGGCGAACAACCCCAGGCTCCAGTAGGCAAAAGGCACGCCGGCCACCGAAACGGCGGCCTCGGCACAACTGGCCGTCGCACTGAACACCGAGGGCAACAGGCTGTCGAGTGACAGGGCGCTGACGATCTTGTCGGCGAGCGTCAGATTGCATGAAGACGATGCAGCAGCCACCAGGTGCTGGTACAGCGCCGAAGCCGCACCGCTCAACGCCAGCAGCAGGCCCAGCACCACGGGCACTGCCCTTGCCGCCCGCGATTTAAGGCAGGCCCCTGCAACGCAGAGTACGGCTATCAGCAGATAGATTGCCCGCTGCAACACACACCAAGGGCAGGGCCGCATGTCCCACACGTACTGGGCGGCCAAGGCCGCACCCACCGCCGCCACACAGAGCAGCGCCATCACCCACAGCCAGCGCGTTGCAGTGGTTTCCGGCATGGACGTTGCGCGGCTCATGAACTCGACACCTGGGCGATCAGGTCGATCTCCACGCAGGCGCCCAGCGGCACTTGCGCCACGCCGAATGCTGCCCGCGCATGCACACCCTTGTCGCCGAACACCTCGACCAGCAGCTCGGAGCAGCCGTTCGTCACCAGGTGGTGCTCGGTGTACTGCGGCGTGCTGTTGACCAGGCTCACCACCTTGACGATGCGCTCGATGCGGTTCAGGTCGCCCACTGCCGCGTGCAGGGTGCCGAGCAGGTCGATGGCCACGGCCCGTGCGGCCGCCTTGCCGGTGGCGGTGTCGGTGTCCAGGCCCAGTTGGCCGACCCAGGGCTTGCCATCGCGCTTGGCGATGTGCCCCGACAGGAAGACCAGCGAGCCGGTCTGCACGAAAGGCACGTAGGCGGCCACCGGCACCGAGACGGCGGGCAACTCGATGCCGAGGGATTTCAGGCGGTCGTAGACAGAAGGGGAGGACATGGCAAACGGGCCGAAGGATGCGGAAGCGCAAATGCTACACGCAGCGCAAGGGAGTCCTGCCGATGAGGCGGATGCCCCAAGGACTGCGCGGCCTTGTCGCCGAGCCGCGTTCACGGGGCTTGGCCTGTGGGGCGGCGGATGGCTGATGGGGGTGGCGGGGCAGCTGCAGCAGCGTGAGCTGTTCGCGGTGCATGTCGCCGTGGCGCTGTGCTGTGCCGGCTTGCTTTGCCTGGCTGGCCATGGATTGCGCTGGCGGCGCACGGCCCTGGCGATGGTGTTGATGAGTGGCATGCTCACCGGATGGGGCGCTGCCGCCTGGCGTGCCTCGGTGCGCATGGCCGAGGTGCTGCCGGCCGAGCTCGAGGGTCAGGACCTGGTGGTCAGGGGTGTGGTCGCGAGCCTGCCGCAGCGCAGCGCGGCCGGCATGCGGTTTCTGTTCGAGATCGATACGGCACGGTGGGGCGGGCAGGTGGTGGTGGTGCCGCGCACCGTGTCGCTCGGTTGGTACCGAGGCTTTCATGAGCAAGCCTCGCTGGAGGAGCCGCAGGCCCGGCTGCGTGCAGGCCAGGCCTGGACCTTCACCGTGCGCCTGCGCCGCCCGCACGGCCTGCTCAACCCGGGTGGCTTCGACCACGAGCTTCACCTGTTCGAGCAGGGGGTGCGCGCCACTGGCACGGTGCGCACGGGGCGACAGGCCCGTGCCGAGCTGATGGACCCGGAGGCCGGCCACCCCATCGAGCGCTCGCGGCACCAGGTGCGCGAGCGCATCGGTCGTTGGGTGGACGACCCAGCGGCGGCCGGCGTGCTGGCCGCGCTGGCCGTGGGCGACCAGTCGGCGATCGCGCGTGACGACTGGCAGGTGTTCCGAGACGCCGGCGTGGCTCACTTGATGAGCATCAGCGGCTTGCACGTGACCATGTTTGCCTGGCTCGCCGGCCTGCTGCTGCGCTGGCTGTGGTGCCGCAGTGCGCGGGCGCCTCTGTGGTGCCCGGCGCCCCGCGTGGCGGCGGTGGGCGGCCTCGTGGCAGCCACGCTGTATGCGCTGTTTTCGGGCTGGGGTGTGCCGGCGCAGCGCACCGTGTGGATGCTCGCCACCGTCACCGTGCTGCAGTGGGGCGCACGCCGCTGGCCTTGGCCGTTCGTGCTGCTGGCCGCCGCGGTGGTGGTGACGGCGCTCGATCCGTGGGCCCTGCTGCAGCCGGGCTTCTGGCTGTCGTTCTCCGCGGTGGCGGTATTGATGGCGTCGGGTCCGGTGTCGGGGGTGCGACCGCCTGATGCCGGTGCCGGCTCCGGCAGGGGCCTGCCTGTCGATCCAGATAGCGACCCAGATCCCATCACGACGCCATCACCCTGGCGGCGCCTCGCAGCGCACATGCTTCATCACCTCGGCGCCGGCCTGCGCACCCAATGCATTGCCACGGTCGGGCTGGCGCCGCTCACGCTGGTGTTCTTTCAACAGCTGTCGCTGGTGGGGTTTGCAGCGAACCTCGTGGCGATTCCTCTGGTCACCTTGCTGCTCACGCCTTTGGCTCTGATGGGTGCCGTGTTCCCGCCCTTCTGGTTGGCGGGGGCCTGGATCGAGCAGCAGTTCGCGGCCGCTCTCCAATGGCTCACCCTGATGCCGGGTGCCGTGTGGACGGTGGCCTCGGCGCCGCTCTGGGCGCAAGCGGCCGGCTTGCTCGCCGCCGCCTTGGGCGTCATGCCCTTGCCCTGGCGGCTGCGCCTGCTGGCGGTGCCGCTGGTGCTGCCGCTGCTGTGGCCCCCGGTGGACCGCCCGGATGAAGGACGCTTCGATGTGTTGGCGGTGGACGTGGGGCAGGGCAGTGCGGTGCTCGTCCGCACCCGGTCTCACCTGCTGGTCTACGACGCCGGGCCGCGCTACTCGGCCGACAGCGACGCCGGCGCGCGTGTGCTGCTGCCGCTGCTGCGCCAGCGCGGCGAGGCCCGCATCGACCGGCTCGTGCTGAGCCACCGCGACCTCGACCATGTGGGCGGTGCAGAGCCGCTGCTGCGCCAGGTGCCGGTGGAAGAGCTGCTGAGCTCGCTCGAACCGACGCATCCGCTGCAGGCCTTGGCCCCGCGCCGCCGCCGCTGCGAAACAGGGCAGGGCTGGGACTGGGATGGCGTGAAGTTCGAGGTGCTCCATCCCACCCCGGCAGAGTTCGCGCGCCCGCGCAGCTCGAATGCCGTGTCGTGTGTGATTCGTGTGAGTGGGGCGCAAGGCAGTGTGCTGCTCGCCGGGGACATCGAACGCCCGCAAGAGCTGGCGCTCGTGGCCGCCGAGGCACCGTTGCGGAGCGACGTGCTCATGGTGCCCCACCACGGCAGCCGCACGTCATCGAGTGCGGCCTTTCTGGACGCGGTGGGTGCGCAGGTGGCTGTGGTGCAGGCGGGCCACCAGAACCGCTTCGGGCATCCGGTGGCAGAAGTCTTGCAACGTCTGGATGTCCGGCACATCGTGGTGCACGCGAGCCCCGCCTGTGGCGCATGGCACTGGTCTGGGGCGGCATCCTCACCACAGCAGAGCACATGCGAGCGAGACAGGTCTCGGCGTTACTGGCACCATGCACCATGATGGAAGGAAAGTGGCCTGGTTTTTGCTAATCTGTTCCCGAGGAGAATTGACGATGAGACCTAGCTTCGACGAGATGCAGGCGGACACCGCCCAGGTAAGGGAGCACTACAAGGTCTATGACCGCTGGCTGGCAAAGCAGTCTGGCGAAACGATGCGGGCCCGCCGCGAAGAAGCGGAGATGATCTTCCGCCGCGTGGGCATCACCTTCGCCGTGTACGGTGCCAAGGATGAAGACGGCTCAGGCACCGAGCGGCTCATTCCCTTCGACCTGATCCCCCGCGTCATTCCGGCCCACGAGTGGGCCGAGATGGAAAAAGGCCTGTGCCAGCGAGTCACGGCACTCAACCGCTTCATCCACGATGTCTATCATGGCCAGGACATCATCCGCGCCGGCATCGTGCCGGCCGATCAGATCTTCAAGAACGCGCAGTTCCGCCCCGAGATGATGGGCGTGGACGTGCCGGGTGGCGTCTACTCGCACATCAGCGGCATCGACATCGTGCGTGCGGCCAACCCCGATGGCAGCGGTTCCTACTACGTGCTCGAAGACAACCTGCGCGTGCCGAGCGGCGTGAGCTACATGCTCGAGAACCGCAAGATGATGATGCGGCTCTTCCCCGAGCTCTTCAGCCAGCACCGTGTGGCGCCGCTCGCGCACTACCCCGACCTGCTGCTCGAGACCTTGCGCGCGGTGGCACCGGCCGGTGTGAACGAGCCCACGGTGGTCGTGCTCACGCCGGGCATGCACAACAGCGCCTACTTCGAACACGCGTTTCTGGCGCAGCAGATGGGCGTCGAGTTGGTCGAAGGACAAGACCTGTTCGTGAAGGACAACTTCGTCTACATGCGCACCACGCAAGGCCCGAAGCGTGTGGACGTGATCTACCGCCGCGTGGACGACGACTTCCTCGACCCGCTGGCGTTCCGTGCCGACAGCACGCTCGGTTGTGCTGGACTCTTGAGCGTCTACCGCGCGGGCAATGTGACGCTGTCCAACGCCATCGGCACCGGCGTGGCCGACGACAAGTCCATCTACCCCTATGTGCCCAAGATGATCGAGTTCTATCTTGGCGAGAAACCCATCCTCAACAACGTGCCCACCTGGCAGTGCCGCGAGAAAGACGACCTCGCCTACGTGCTTGATCACCTGGATGAGCTGGTCGTGAAGGAAGTGCATGGCGCGGGCGGGTATGGGATGCTGGTCGGACCTGCTTCCACCAAGGAGGAAATTGCCGATTTCCGGAAGGTGCTGATGGCCAACGCGTCCGGCTACATCGCGCAGCCCACGCTCGCGCTGTCGACCTGCCCGACCTATGTCGACAGCGGCATCGCGCCGCGCCACATCGACTTGCGGCCGTTCGTGCTGAGTGGCAAGGACGTTCAGATGGTGCCCGGCGGTCTCACGCGCGTGGCACTGAAGGAAGGGTCGCTGGTCGTCAACTCGTCGCAAGGCGGTGGCACCAAGGACACCTGGGTTCTCGAAGGCTGAAGGTCAAAGGATCACCAAACATGCTGTCAAGAACCGCCGATCACCTCTACTGGATGGCGCGCTACATGGAGCGCGCTGAAAACACCGCGCGCATGCTCGACGTCAACTACCAGACGACGCTGCTGCCGCAAAGCGCCGATACGGCCGAAAACGGTTGGAAGGGTCTGCTCAGCATCTCCGAGCTGTCCGACGACTACGCCTCGCGCTACGGGGTCGTCACCGACCGCAAGGTGATGGACTACATGGTGGCCGACGAGAAGAATCCGTCGAGCATCTACAGCTGCCTGATGGCCGCGCGCGAAAACGCCCGCGCCGTGCGAGGCACATTGACCACCGAGGTCTGGGAAACCCAGAACCAGACCTGGCTCGAGTTTCAGCGCATGCTGGCCACCAAGGTGTTCCAGACCGACCCGGGTGAAAGCTTCGAGTGGGTGAAGTTCCGCTCGCACCTGTCGCGTGGCGTGACGGTGGGCACGATGCTGCAGGACGAGGCTTTCCACTTCCTGCGCATCGGCAGCTTTATCGAGCGAGCCGACAACACGGCACGCATGCTCGACGTCAAGTTCCACGCGGTGGGCAGCGAGTTCTTCGGTGCTGGAGGAGGGCATGGCAACGTGGTGAGCCAGAGCCAGAGCCAAGGCGTCAGCACCAACGGTAACGGCAACGGTAACGGCAAGGACCAGGAGTACGACTTCTATCACTGGTCGGCGATCCTGCGGTCGGTGTCGGGCTTCGAGGTGTACCGCAAGGCCTACCGCAATGTCATTCGTCCTGAGAAGGTGGCCGAGCTGCTCATTCTGCGGGCTGACATGCCGCGCTCGCTGGCCGCCTGTGTGGACGAGGTGGTGGCCAACCTCGGCAAGGTGGCCAACGAGCAATCGAGCGACACCCTGCGCCGCGCCGGTCGGCTGCAGGCCGACCTCAAGTTCGGCAACATCGACGAGATCATGTCCACGGGTCTGCACGCGTTTCTCACGCAGTTCCTCGATCGCATCGGCACCCTGGGTGTCGGCATCAGCCGGGACTTCCTGGTTCCGGTGGCAGCATGAGCCCCAAGGCCGACGGATGAAACTCACCATCCGTCACCTGACGCAATACGACTACAGCACGCCGCTGCAGTACGCGCACCAGTCGCTGTGCCTGACGCCGCAGACCAGCGCGCACCAGACCATCGTCGACTGGTCGCTGCGTGCGCCGGGGCCGCTGTTTGCCGAGCGCGATGGGTGGGGCAATCAGGCGCACACCTGGAGCCTGAAGCGGCGTTTGAGCAGTGGTGCCATCCAGGCCGATGGCACCGTGCTCACGCACGCGCAGCCGCTGCTGGTGGACGCGCTGGTGCCGCCCCAGCTCTACCTGCGCTCGACCGACCTCACCACGCCGCACGATCGGCTCGCGGCCCTGGGAGCCGAGTGCCTGTCGGGCGACAGCATCGATGAGTCGCAGGCGCTGTCGTTGGCCGCGCTCGTGCTGCGCAAGATTCCCTACAAGCCGCGCACCACCACCGTCCACACCACGGCCATGGAAGCGCTCGCGCTCGGTGGTGGGGTGTGCCAGGACCACGCCCATGTGTTCGTGGCCGCTTGCCGCGCGCACGGCATTCCGGCGCGCTACGTGAGCGGATATTTCCATGCCGTCGACGCACCCCATCTGGCCAGCCACGCGTGGGCCGATGTGTGTGTGGACGTGGCATCACGCCGTTGGCTTAGCATCGACATCACCCACGGCTGCCTGATGGACGAGCGGCACGTCCGTCTGGCGGTCGGCCCCGATTACGCTGCCTGTTCTCCTATTCGCGGTATCCGCGAAGGTGGGGGCCGGGAAACCATGCGGGTCAGCATCCACATCAACGAAGCCGTGCCCGCCTGAGGGCACGCCTCGATCCTTCTGTTCTGCGCCAATTTCTCCGGAGCCCTGAATGTCCATCCATGTCGCGCTCAACCACGTGACCCACTACCGGTATGACCGGCCCGTGCACCTCGGGCCCCAGGTCATCCGGCTGCGGCCTGCTCCCCACGCGCGCACGCGCATCCTCAGCTACTCGCTGCGGGTGCTGCCCGCGTCGCACTTCATCAACTGGCAGCAGGACCCGCAGAACAACTACCTGGCTCGCCTGGTGTTTCCCGACAAGACCACCTCGTTCCGCATCGAGGTCGATCTGGTGGTGGAGATGTCGGTGCTCAATCCGTTCGACTACTTTCTCGAACCATCGGCCGATCACTTTCCGTTTGCCTACGATGAGGCCCTGGCGGCTGAGCTCGCGCCGTACCGCATCAAGAGCGAGCTCACGCCGCGCCTGTCGGCCTACCTTGACGCCATTCCACGCGACCGCCAGCACACGAACGACTTCCTGGTGGCGCTGAACCAGCGCCTGCAAAAAGACATTGCCTATTCGATCCGCATGGAGCCGGGTGTGCAGACGCCCGAGCAAACGCTCGAGCTGGCCACGGGCTCGTGCCGCGACACCGGCTGGCTGCTGGTGCAGATCCTGCGGCACCTGGGGCTCGCCGCGCGCTTCGTGTCGGGGTACCTGATTCAGCTCAAGAGCGATGTGAAGTCGCTCGACGGGCCGAGCGGCACCGAGGTCGACTTCACCGACCTGCACGCCTGGTGCGAGGTCTATCTGCCGGGCGCCGGCTGGATCGGGCTCGACCCGACCTCGGGCCTGCTGGCCGGCGAGGGGCACATCCCGCTCGCGTGTTCACCCGATCCGTCGTCGGCCGCTCCGGTGTCGGGCTCCATCGACGAATGCGAGACCGAGTTCGAACACCACATGGCCATCAAGCGCATCTGGGAGGCACCGCGCGTCACGCTGCCTTACACCGATGCGCAGTGGGACACCATAGAGGCCATGGGCCACAAGGTCGACGACGACCTGCGCCGCCACGATGTGCGGCTCACGCAAGGCGGCGAGCCGACCTTCGTGTCGGTGGACGACCGCGACGGTGCCGAGTGGAGCACCGAAGCCCTGGGCCCCACCAAGCGCCTGCTGAGCGCCGACCTGATGGACCGCTTGCGCGCCAAGTACGGCCAGGGCGGCCTGCAACATTACGGGCAAGGCAAGTGGTACCCGGGCGAGCAGCTTCCACGCTGGTCGCTCAACCTGTTCTGGCGCAAGGACGGAGAGCCCATCTGGACCCACCCAGAGCTCTTCGCCAACGAACACAAGGACTACGGCGTCACCGAGATCCAGGCCGGGCAGTTCCTGCGCAGCGTTGCCACGCGCATGGGCCTCGAGAGCAAGTACGTGTTCCCCGCGTTCGAGGACACTTGGTACTACCTGTGGCGCGAGCGCAAGCTCCCCGCCAACGTCGACCCCTTCGATGCGCGCCTGACCGACCCGCTGGAGCGCGAGCGCCTGTCCAAGGTCTTCACACAAGGCCTGACCAAGGTCGTGGGCCACGTGCTGCCCATCGCCCCCAACCCCAAGGGCTCTCCACGCTGGAAGACCGGCTCATGGTTCCTGCGCGCCGAGCGCTGCTACCTCGTGCCGGGCGATTCGGCCATGGGCTACCGCCTGCCGCTCGACTCGCAGCCGTGGGTGTCCAAGGCCGACTTCCCGTGGTCGCATCCACCTGACCAGACACAGGCCTTCGCACCCTTGCCGGCCTATCGGCCTGTCCGCCTGCCGTCGCAACACAGCGGCAGCACGGTCAACAACCTGGGCAGCACCGCTGGTTTTTCCGACCGTTCCCGTGCCGCCATGGGGACCGGTGCGGCGCGCGCCGACGTGCCGGTGGATGCCGCGGCTGCACGCGCCCCGGGCGCGTTCGAGTCGGCCCCGTGGGTGTCGCGCACGGCCTTGAGCGCCGAGCCGCGCGAGGGCCGCCTGTACCTCTTCATGCCACCCATGCCCGCGCTCGAGGACTATCTCGAACTCGTGGCCGCCATCGAAGACACGGCGCTCGAGATGAAGCTGCCCGTGGTGCTCGAAGGCTACGAGCCGCCCAAGGACCCGCGGCTGTCGACGCTGCGTGTCACACCCGACCCCGGCGTCATCGAGGTCAACATCCATCCCGCCCACAGCTGGGGTGAACTGGTCGAGCAGGCCACGCACTTGTACGACGCCGCGCACCAGACGCGTTTGTCGAGCGAGAAGTTCATGGTCGACGGCCGCCACACCGGCACCGGCGGCGGCAACCACTTCGTGCTCGGCGGTGCCACGGTGGGCGACTCGCCTTTCTTGCGCCGGCCCGACCTGCTGGCCAGCATGGTCGCCTACTGGCACAACCATCCGGCGCTCAGCTACCTGTTCTCCGGCATGTTCGTCGGCCCGACCAGCCAGGCGCCTCGCGTGGACGAAGCCCGCAACGACTCCGTTTATGAGTTGGAGATCGCCTTTGCAGAAATGCAGCGGGTGATGGCCGAGCGCAAGGGCGAGTGCCCGCCGTGGCTGGTCGACCGGCTGCTGCGCAACCTGTTGATCGACGTCACCGGCAACACGCACCGCGCCGAGTTCTGCATCGACAAGCTCTACTCGCCCGACGGCCCGACCGGCCGCCTCGGCCTGCTCGAGATGCGCGCCTTCGAGATGCCGCCGCATGCACGCATGAGCCTCACGCAGCAGCTGCTGATGCGCGCGCTGGTGTCGCGCTTCTGGCAGAAGCCGTACCAGCCCAAGCGCCTGAAGCGCTGGGGCACCGAGTTGCACGACCGCTTCATGCTGCCGCACTTCATCTGGCAGGACCTGAGCGACGTCATCACCGAGCTCAACGAGTTCGGCTACGACTTCAAGCCCGAGTGGTTTGCACCTCACCTGAACTTCCGTTTCCCGCGCCTGGGCGAGTTCAAGGCGGCAGGCGTGAACGTCGAGCTGCGCATGGCGCTCGAGCCCTGGCATGTGATGGGCGAAGAGGGCGCCGTGGGTGGCACCGCACGGTTTGTCGACTCGTCGCTCGAGCGCATGCAGCTGCATGTGACCGGCCTCGTGAGCGACCGCCACGTGCTCACCTGCAACGGCCGCGCCGTGCCCTTGCAGCCCACCGGCCTCGTGGGCGAGTTCGTGGGCGCCGTGCGCTACCGTGCATGGAACCCGCCATCGGCGCTGCACCCCACCATCCCGGTGCAGGCCCCGCTCACCTTCGACCTGGTCGACACCTGGATGAGCCGCTCCATCGGCGGATGCCAGTACCACGTGGCCCACCCGGGTGGACGCAGCTACGACACCGCACCCGTCAATGCCTTCGAGGCCGAAGCCCGCCGTCTGGCGCGCTTCTTCCTCATCGGCCACACGCCGGGCACCGTGCCGTTGCCAAAGGAAGAGCGCAATCCGAACTATCCGTTCACGCTCGACCTCAGGAGGGCATCGACTTAAGGCGATGCAGAGGCTGCCGCTCGCTGCACCGTCGCGTGCGGTGGCGGCCTCGGTGGACAATGGCGACCATGAACCTCGCCCTTGCCGATGTGATCGTCTACCCTGTGCTGCTGGTCGTGTTCGCGCTGCTCTTCACGCGCGAGGTCATCGCACCTGCGTCGCAGAACCACTGCGACCGCCGCTGGCTGCTGCTGGCGAGTGGGCTGGGCGGCTTGAGCATGGTGTGCGCGGTGGGGGCAGGCTTTCTGCTGTCGGTCACCATCCGCAGCCATGCACTGCTGCCCCTGCCCGAGGGCACGCCCGACATCGCCGTGGGCGCTGTCAGCTTCCTGGCCACGAGCTTCGTCTTCTACTGGTGGCACCGCGCCACACATGCCTCCGATTTCCTGTGGCGCCACGTGCACCAGTTGCACCACAGTCCGAGCCGCATCGAATCGCTCACGGCCTTCTACGCCCACCCGCTGGACACGATGGCGGCGGTGCTGATCGGCGCTGTCTGCAGCTATGCCCTGTTCGGCGCGTCGCCAGTGGGCGCCGCCTGGGCGCTGTTTTTCACCGGCGTGTTCGACCTCTTTCTGCATGCCGACCTGCACACGCCGCGCTGGCTCGGTCGTTTCATCACGCGGCCCGAGATGCACCGCGTTCACCATGCCCACAGCCACCACGCGCAGAACTACGGTCTGCCGGTATGGGACTTGCTCTTTGGAACCTGGAACAACCCCAGCGACCGTGTCGAGCGTTGCGGCTTCGATGACGACAAGGCCTCACAGATCGGCGCCATGCTGCGCGGAAAGGATGTGAAGGGATGAAGCGAATCGTTCTGGCGGGATGTCTGGTCGTGCTCTTCGGTTGTGCGATGGGCGCCGAGCCCACGGCCGCTCCTGCCCCCGCTTCCGCGAAGGCCTTGCCGCCAGACGTGGCCCGCTTCATCGAGCAGGCCGACCTGTGCGAGCACTTTCTCGGCGAGGAGCCCTACGACAAGGCCCGCGCCCGTGAACTCGCACGCAACATCGCCCAGTACTGCAAAGGCAAGGCCAGGCAATTGGCCCGGCTGAGGGCCCGATACGCGCAGCAGCCGGAGGTCATCAAGTCGCTGGCCGGCTACGAATTTTCAGCCTACTGACCCACGCGGCACCCCACCACAGGATTCACGACACCATGGACCACGTCCTCATCATCCACGCCGTGAAAGACTACCCGGCCTGGAAAAAGATCTTCGACAACGCCGCAGGCATTCGCAAGGCGGCGGGCGAGGTGAGCTACCAGGTGCTGAAGCACGAAACCGATGCGAACCGCATCGTTCACTTCTCACACTGGACATCGATTGCCAACGCCAAGGCGTTTTTCGAATCAGAGCGCTTGGTCGAGATCCGCAAACAAGCCGGTGTGGAAGCGCCTGAGTTCATCTACCTGAACCAGCTGGCTGCCGGCGTGCTGTGATGCAAGAGGCCGGACGGGGCCATGAGCGGCTGCTGTTTCTGGACTGGCTGCGCATTCTCGCGTTCGGCGTGCTCGTGCTGTATCACGTGGGCATGGTCTATGTGAGCTGGGACTATCACGTGAAGAGCCCCTTCGCCGGGCCGGCGCTGGAGCCGTGGATGCAACTCAGCATGCCATGGCGCATGAGTCTGCTCTTCATGGTGTCGGGTGCGGTGACTTCGCACATGCTGCGTCGGGGAGGCCTGCGCGCTCGGATGCGCCAGCGCAGCCTGCAGTTGCTGCTGCCGCTCTTGCTCGGCATGGCGATCATCGTGCCCCCTCAGACCTATGTGGAGGTGCTGCAGCGGCATGGGTACACGGGCAGTCTGGTGGATTTCATGGGGCTCTACGTCACAGGGTACGACGGGTTCTGCGATCAGGGGCACTGCCTGAGCCTGCCCACCTGGAATCACCTGTGGTTTCTGCCGTACCTGTGGGTGTACACACTGTTGCTGTGTGCGCTGATGGCATTTCTGCCCCACGCGCTGTCGCGAGCGGCCCGCCTGACACGCAGGGTGTTGCAAGGGCCTTGGCTCCTGCTGGTTCCCGTGGCGGTGGTTTTCAGCCTGCGGGTCCTCCTGTTGGAAGGTGACCCCTCCGCCACGGCAACGAGGACATTCAATCACCTCCAGTACTTCGGTGCGTTCATGTGCGGGGCGATGTTCGCCAAGACGCCAGCGTTCTGGGATCGTCTGGCCGTTTGGCGCTGGCCTGCATTGATCGGGGCCATCCTGGCGTGGGCCGTGCTCGTGACGCAGTCTCCTGCGGGGGGCGCAAGGCAGGGGGTCATCGCTATCGAGCAGTGGGGGGCGCTGGTGGCGGCCTTCGGGTTTGCGCGGCGCCACCTTGATGTCGACCACCCGTTTCGTCGCACCCTGACCGAAGCCGTGTTCCCTGTCTACCTGGTCCACCAGACCATCATCGTCGTGGGCGCCTGGTGGTTGTTCCCGCTGCATTGGCAGCCGGGCTTCGAAGGCCTGCTGCTGATCGTGGCGACCTTCGCGCTCAGCGGGGCCGTGTACGCAGTCGTTCGGCGGGTAAGTCCGTTGCGTCCGTGGTTCGGCCTGCCCGCACGGCCTGCCGTGGGCGCTGCCCGAGCGGTGTCAGGGGATGCCCCACCAGTCGTCGACCCCAGGTAGTCGTGGCGCAGGGGGCGTGCAAGACTGGCGTTTTCAGCCCATCGGTCCGCAGTACAGCCGGCATCCTCAAGGGCTTGAAGCCCAGCCCGCCCATCGGCACCGATGGCTTCGATGTCACGCATGCGGTGTACCAGAGCACCATCCCGAACGCTTCGCCTGATGAGGTCTACGACCACATGGTGAACGACCCGTGTGAGGTGTTCGGCGCGGGCGGCATGGAAATCCGATCGTCGTCGCAGAAGCTCGAAGACGGCGGCCGCTACATGCTCGAGATCGGCGGGCCTGTGCCCACGGGCTGCCGGTTGAAATCAAGCTCGACGACCAGGCCCAAGCCCTCACCATCAACACGCTCGATGGGCCCGTGCTGCGCGGGCGGGTGACTTGCTGAACGGCACCGGCATTCCCGGTGCGGCATCGTGAAAGATGCGGGCGACAAGGCCGGCGACATGTTCAGCAAGGGCACCGACAAGGTCGGCGACAGTGCCAAGGCCGTGATCGATTTCTTTTTGCGACCCCTTCTGGTACTTATCTCTCGCACCGAGAGATAGGTGCGAGAGCACCTCGTGCAAGCCCTTGGAGCGCTGGGCGGGCCGAGCGCATTCACACGCGCTCGACCCACCTCGTCTCAGAAGCCTCGTGCGGTCAAGGTGCCGTTCAGGACCGATGTGACCCGCGTGCTCGACGTCGTGCCGCCGCCCACCGTGAGGTTGTTGAGCGTCACCACGCGCCCATTGGCCGACACCGTCCCGCCACTGCAAGCCGGAACGCCAATGAACGCCGCCTCGGTCTCGAAGCACTGGTAGACGCCAGCGCCGATCCCGGTCGACACCGAGACTTGGATCACCGACGTGCCGCGGGTCTTGACCACCACCATGCTGATGCCCGCTTGAGCGCTCGTGCCCAGCACGCTGAAAACGATCTCACGTGTGCCGTTGATCGACTTCATGCGGTCATCGATGGGCGTGAAGCTGCCCAGCGAAGAGGTGCTCAGCGTGCCTTGCGTCTTGCCAAGAAAGATGGTGTTGTTGAACACCATGTTGGCGCCCAGGTTCAGGCCATTGAGTGCAACGATGGTGCCGGTTTCGGTGGGCGTGACGGTGAACGCGCAGTTCTGCGAACAGAAGCCAGGCGAGCCGCCAGGGGGCAGGTAGGAAGCGCCGATGCCGGTGGGGGTGACGCCGTCAGGAGCGAAGTTGTTCACCAGGCTCATGATGCCGCCACCTGCCAGGTACAGCGTGGTGCTACGAACGCTGCCGCCGGGCCCGGAGCCGGTCGACACGGCACCCGTCACCACAGTCGCATTGGTTCCGCTGATGTTGACCACGCCATCGGTCGTGCGCGGCAGCTCGGCAATCGACCAGGCGGCGCCGGGCGCTTCACCCGTGAGTTGGCCGTTGAGCTTGATCCCGCCGACCGTGATCTCATTGAAGTTGAGCGTCACTGGATGGGTCGCACCCGCTGGCGTCTCGATGCTCACGCCGCAGTCCTTCGCGCCGGTGGTGCACACCAGCTGCGCACCGCGCAGGCTCGTTGCAGGGTCCAGCAGGATCGCCACGACCGAGTTGCTCAGCGCACCGCCCGGTGCGTTGTACGAGCGGGTCAGCTCGACATAGGCTGTGCTGGTGGCGGTCTGGCCGCCGAGGGTGAAGGTCACAGCCTTCTCGAAGCGGTACTTGGTCGTTGTGTCTTCCACCGTGACCTGGAAACCGGTGGGGTCTGCCGAGAAGCTGGACACGCTGCTGCCGGTGACGGTGAGTGTGCCGCTGGCGCTGGGTGTGCCCGCTGGGGTGCCCGGGGTCACGGGAGGCGTGACCGGCGGCTCGGTCGGGACGGTGCCGCCCACGGCCGTGTACGACGCGAGGAAGGCCGATGCAAAGGCATTCGGCTGCGAGCTCGACAGCAGCTCGGCCAGCGTGGTGCCGTTCGACAGCATGTGGCTGATGGCCTGCAGGGCAAGGCCGTACGCGTTGGGGGTGCCATCGACGACTGGCGCGGTGCGCAGCAGGTCGAGTGCGGCGTCGAGGCGGAAGCTGCTCAGGAGCGCCGTGTTGCTCTGCGCCACGCCGGCGGCGTTCAACTGGTTGCCCGCCAGCGCGGCATTCACTGCGAGCGTGGTGAGCGGCGTGAGGTAGGCGCTTGAGGCGCCCGCCGTCGTCGGCACGAAGCTGCGCAGCAGGCTGCCGGACGGCACGGTGGTGGCTGCATGGGTGGTTTCATCGGTGTAGGTGCCGCCGCTGGCTTCCAGCAGCACGGCTGCGGCGTCGGTGGTGACCGACAGGGCATAGGCCCCGTTTGCAGCGGTGGTGGCACAGGGGCCGAGCGAGGCGCCGCGTGCGCCCGCATCGACTGCGAACGCGCACACGCTGGCGCCCGACACGGGGCCCTTCACGACCGCGCCGGTGAGGGCCATGGTCACGGGGGTGCCGGCTGAAGGCGCGGGGGTTGGGGCGGGGGACGAGCCGTCGCCGCCGCCACCGCAGGCAGACAGCACGGCGCTCATGCAGATCGCCAAGGACAATGACAAGCGCCGTGCAAGGGCGGGGCGCCGAACCGCTTGCGGCAAGGCGCCGGACACGGGGGATGGAAGAGGGGATGGGGTGCGAGTGGCGTTCAAGGCAGGTCTCCGGCATGGTGCACCCGTAACGGCAGGTGCTCGGCCCATGGAAACCTCAGTCTCGGGGGAAGCTCGGCCGCTGAACATCACATCATCATGTTAACGCGACGCCATCCAGGGTGCGGCAGGACTGTCTACACTCGGCCGCTGATGCTGGAGGCCAGATGACGCGGAATGGGGAACGGATCTTGTTGGTCGAGGACGACGATGCCACACGCAACTGGCTTGCCGGGCTGTTGGCGGACCTCCCCAACGGGCAGCCACCGGTCTGCTGCGCCACCGCGCAGGCAGCGATCGACTGGCTTCAGAACAACGAGCCCGACATCGTTCTTGCCGACCTCGGCCTGCCCGACCGCCCCGGCACCGAGGTGATCCGCGAGGCCACGCGGCTGTACCCGTGCTGTGACGTGCTCGTGATCACCGTGTTCGGTGACGAGGCGCATGTGGTCGCAGCGCTCGAAGCCGGTGCCAACGGCTACCTCATCAAGGACGCCAGCCTGGCCAACATCCACGACCACCTGGCGCATCTGCGCATGGGCGGCTCGCCGATGACGCCGCGCATCGCCCGCCTGCTGATCCGTCAGTACCAGAGCCGTGTCGACGCGGCCCCACCCAAGGCCCCTGTGCCACGCCTCGATGCTGCACCGACGGAAGCGGCCGACGAACTCTCCACCCGCGAGAAGGAGGTGCTCACCGGCATTGCCAAGGGCTTCAGCTACGCCGAAGTGGCGGTGGCACTCGGCCTGTCCACCAACACCGTGCGCAGCCACATCAAGCGCCTCTATGTGAAGCTTGCCGTGAACTCTCGCTCGGAAGCGGTGTACGAGTACAACCAGCGCGAGGCCCAGCAGGGCCGGCCGCCTCTGGTGTGAAGGGCTTCTTGAAGGGTGTGTCCGCCGGCCTGCTGGTGCTGTTGCTCGTGTGGGCGGGCCTCGGGGTGCTGGCGCCCCGGGCAGCAGAACCCGACGTCATGGGCCAGGCGCCTGCCGAATTGGATCATCCTGGGGTGCTGCGCCTGACGAGCGCGGTTCGACGCGACGCAGGGCGCGCCATGCCCTTTCATCCGCCAGCAGCCGATGCGCCGGGTGGACAATCCCGGCCGCTGCCCGACAACTGGGACAGCAGCCACCCGCAATCGGTGGCGCAAGCCGGCCCCGATGCCTCGGCCTTCTACGTCTGGTACGACGTGCCCTTCGAACGGCTGGCCCGTTGGAACGACCGCGGCCTCGGCATCTACCTGCCCACCGTGGGCATGAATGCGGAGGTGTTCGTGAACGGCCAGCGCCTGGGCAGCTTCGGCCGGATGACCGAGCCCGTGACGCGGCACTTCTACGTCCCCATGGTTTTCACCTTGCCCGAAGCCTTGCTGCTGCCAGCCGGCCAGGTCAATCGGATTCAGCTGCTGGTGGTGGGCTACCCGCAGCACCGCAATGGGCTGGGCGAGGTGTACGTGGGCGAGTTGTCGGCGCTGCGTGGGGCGTCGCTCTGGCGCGGATTCTGGCAACGCACCGGCACGCTCATCAGCTCGGTGCTGACGGTCATGCTTGGCGTCTACGTCTTGATGTTGTGGCTGCGCGAGCGCAGCAATGCGGTGTTCGGGTGGTTCGGCCTTGCCGCGGTCGTGTGGGGTGTGCGCAACCTCAATCTGGTGGTCACCGAGCTGCCGCTGTCGAACCTGCTGTGGAGCCAGCTCGGTGTCGTGGGCGCCGTCGGCTTCGTCGGTTTTTTTGCGCTCTTCACTTTGCGCTATGCGGAGTCAGTGGCGCTGGCTGTGGGCGATGCCGCGTTTTCGGTTCAGCGCTGGCAGCTGGTGGTCGTTTGGATGTTCATGGCGGTGTGCTCGGCCGCGCTGCTGTTGTCGCCGGACTTTGCGGCGTCGCGCGCGAACTTCAAGTACGTGGCGTTTTTCGGCGTGGCGCTCACCTGTTGGACGCAGGCCAGGCTGTCACGCCTGGCGTGGCGCGTGCGCACGCTCGAGACCGTGTTGATCGCGCTGGCGGGTGTGGCCTACATCCTGCTGATGGTCAACGACTACCGCATCACCAACGACAAGTTCTCGCTCGGCCAGTACTACCTGCGGCAGTATGCAGCGCTGCCCTTGTTCGTGGCAGTGGGCGCGATGCTCACGCGGCGATACCTGGCCGCGCTCGATCAGGCGCAGCGGCTGTCGGCCTCGCTTCAGTCGCAGGTGAAGGCCCAGCACGACCTGCTTGAGCGCAACTTCGACCGGCTGCGGGCGGTCGAGCGCGACCAGGCCCAGGCCCAGGAGCGCGAGCGCCTGATGCGTGACCTGCACGACGGCCTCGGTCTGCACCTGTTGTCCGCGATGATGCAAGCCCGCGCCGGTGCCGAGCCCACGCTGCTGGCGGACACCTTGCAAGACTGCCTCGACGACCTGCGGGTGGCCGTCGACTCACTGGCCGGTGACGAACGCGATCCCGTGGCGGTGCTGGGCACGCTGCGCTTTCGGATGGCGCCGCGGCTCGAGGCGGCCGGTGTGCGCCTGGATTGGGAAGTCGACGACGACGTGCCCGAGCTGCCCTGGCTCGATCCACAGAAGGTGCTGCAGCTGCTGCGCATCGCACAGGAGGCCCTCACCAATGCGATGCGCCACAGCGGCGCCACCGTCGTGACCATGGCGCTGCGCCGTCGGCCCGATGCCCACGGGCGCGATGCCGTGATGGTGAGCGTGAGCGACAACGGCCGAGGGTTCTATGCGGCGCGCCCCGGCGGTCGGGGCCTGGGGAACATGGCCGATCGCGCGAAGGCCCTGGGCGGTGTGCTGCACGTCGAGAACGCAGCACCAGGCACACGGGTGGTGCTGGTGCTGCCCTTGGTCGGCCGCGAGGGTGAGACGGCCGCTGCGTGAGGGCGAAGCCGAGCGGCTTCAGAGCCCTTCGGCCAGCAGGCGCGTGATGCTGGCGGCGTCGGTCGCTTGACAGGCTGCAAATTGCTGACCCGCCCACAGCGGTGAAAAGTCAGACGAACCGGAGGCTTCGGCATGCGGGCGCAACGCGGCCAGCGCCGAGCTGGTCGAAGGGAACGCAGGCGCTGCGTCGTTCAAGGTCCCCAGCTCGCGCATCAGCCGGTTGATGATGCCGCGCGCTGGGCGGCCAGTGAAGACGTTGGTGAGTCGCGTGTCGCCGCTCTCGGCCTCTTGTAATGCACGTCGGTGCACGGCCGAGGTCGTGGCTTCGTGGCACAGCAGGTAGGCCGTGCCCACTTGCACGGCCGTGGCACCCAAGGCCATGGCGGCGCGCACACCACGCGCATCGGCCAGGCCACCTGCGGCGATGACGGGCAGCCGCACGCTGTCGATGATCTGGGGCAGCAGGGCGATGGTGCCGCATTGACGCCCGAGGTCGTGCGACAGGAAGTGCCCACGGTGGCCGCCAGCTTCGAGGCCTTGTGCGATCACGGCATCCGCGCCGTGGGCCTCCAGCCAGCGGGCTTCTTCGACCGTGGTGGCCGAGGACAGCACCGTGGCGCCCCAGCGCTTGACACGTTCGATCAGAGCAGCCGAAGGCAGCCCGAAATGAAAACTCACCACGCGAGGCTTGAAGCGCGCCAGCACATCGGCGTACTCGGCGCTGAAGGGCAGACGCGCGACGCCAGCGCCTGCAGCCGGCGGCGCAATGCCGAAGGCCTGGTGATAGGGTGCGAACAAGGCTTGCCATGCGGCCTCGCGGGCTGGGTCGGCTGCTGGTGTTTGGTGGGCAAAGAAGTTGACGTTGTAGGGCTGGTCGGTCCCTTCGGCCATGAGGGTGAGTTCGGCGTGCAGGGCCTGTGGGCTCAGCATGGCGCAAGGCAGGGAGCCCAGGCCGCCGGCGCGGCACACGGCGATGGCGAGCCGGCTGTTCTGGCTGCCGGCCATAGGGGCCTGGATGAGGGGCAGCCGGCTGCCGAGGAAACCTGAGATGCTCATGGGGCGGCGCTTCCGTGGTCGGAGAGAACGTTGACTCGGTGCGTGAATGACGACCATGGGGCTTGGCATCAGGCCTTGCCGCAGGCGCGGGCTTGCGTTGTGGGGGGCGTCGACATGCGCACGAAACGCCTGACCACGCCGTCATCTTGCCTGCATTCGCTCTGCGTGGCGCGAGGCAGGGACATGTGCCGTCGAAAGCGGTGGGGTGCCCCGTGTCGGGGGCTCAGGCCGCCCCCGAGGAGCTCGCTTCGGTCGACAGCTCTCGCAGCCGGGGGGATCGACGCAGCGCATCGGGGGCGATGGCGCCTTCGTCCAGGGTCACCACTTGCACCCGCTCCAGCGTTTCATCGAGGGCCAAGCCAGCGTGGGACAGGGCTTTGAGTGCGAGTTCAGTGCAGTAGAACGCGCTGTCGTCGGCATGGCTGAAGCGGTAGTCGAACGGTTTGCCGCGTTGCGCCTGGACATAGCGGCTGACCTGCTGGCGCTGGGTGGGGGTCAGTGCATCGATGCGGAAGTAACCCACGGCTTCGGCCGCGTCGGTGGCGTTGAACTGCGCCAGCGGCTCGATGCGTACGCCATCGTGCCCGGCATGCATGTCGCCGTCGTCGGCGGGCATGGCGTGGGCCACGAACCATTGCCCGTCTTGGCGAATGACAACGCCCACGTGCGAGAAGCGGCTGCGTTCGGTTTGCGCCAGAACGATGTTGGCCACGACGTCACGCCCGCGCCGAAACACCAGATCGCCGTCGAGCAACGACGGCGGGGGCGCCGATACAGGTGGCCGCGCGGCCTGCGGCGCGACAACAGCCGAGGCGCGCAGGTCGAAGGAGAGCAGGCCGGCACTGAGCAACCCGAGCAGGCACAGGGCGGCAGCCTTGGCCACGGCTGCCGCGCTCAAGTTATTTGCCCGCACCAATCTTCCATTGACCCTCTTCCTTGATGAGGTTCACGCGGGTGTCCTTGGTTTTGCAGGCGCTGCCCGCATAGACGATGGTGGCGGAGCCCGTGCGCAGCTGTCCCTGGCCTGTGAGCTTCAGGTCGATGTCCTTGATGCCCCCACAAGCCTGGATGCGCTTGGCCTCCTGGGTCAGGCCGGCTTGGGCCTTCTTGGGGCCGAGCAGGCTGGTGACCTCGGACGACAGATAGGTCTGTGCTTCGGTGATTTCGCCCGCGCTCAAGGCCTTGAAGAAGCTTTCGGCGGTGGACTCTGGCGACTTGGAGCAAGCGGCCAGCAGCGTGGCGGCGACAAGAACTGGCAGCAAGAGAGGGCGCTTCACGATGTCCTTTTCATGGCGGGCGAGGCAGAGGAGTTCTGCGTCTCGCGGCATTCTGTCGTGGCATGCCGGCGATGCCCATCCCTACCTCGCCATGTTTGAACATGCTGTATCGGCCCACTCTGCAGGCGGTTCAGCTGCCCCGCGGTCGTCGTGGGGCACGGATCACCGTTGGACGCTGACGTCCTGAGGGGACGTCACAGGTTCAGGTCGAGGGTGTTCTGTTCCATGGTCTTCGCCAGCTTGACCACGTGTTTGTACAGCCAGGTGCCGAAGGGAACGATCTTGTCAGCGGGCGTGCGGCGTGGCATCTTTTCCATGTTGTCGTCGAACGGCACGACGGCGCGCTCACCGGAGGGAGAGGTCGACCGCAGATCAAAAGCCCACGAGCAGTCGGTGTGCCACCCGCCATGAAATACAAGCAAGTCCTCCAAGTCGTCGTTGCCTGAGGCCTCCACCAGATCATCGATGTCGAAGTACAGGTCGCTGTCGATCTCAAGACAACTCCAGCCGCCACCCGAGACGTTCCCGCAATAGAAGGTCGGCATGCCGTCCGACGCCTGGCCGCTCACGATCCAGGTGATCGATTCGTACACCCGGGCGAAGTAGTTCCAGCTTGATTCCTTCTTGTGAGGCTTGCCGGGGCCGCTGTCGATCCAGCGCCCCAGGCGCTGCTTGTGCATCTTCAGGAAAAACGGGGCGTCTTCTCTTAGGAGCCTGTCGGACTTGGAACGTCGAAAGCGAAAATCGGCCCCAGCGAGGACAGTTTTTGCCGGATTTGCAGGCCCATA
>JBEGTX010000098.1:0-11866 GCA_041179165.1 Pseudomonadota bacterium
GATCGGCACCTTTCTCTTCATGTACCTGTTCGGCTTCACCATCAACAACATCACGATGATGGCGCTCAGCCTGTGCGTGGGCCTGTTGATCGACGACGCCATCGTGGTGCGAGAGAACATCGTGCGCCATGTGCAGATGGGCAAGTCGGCGCACGACGCCGCGCTCGCGGGCACCAACGAGATCGGCCTGGCCGTGCTGGCCACCACGCTATCCATCGTGGCCGTGTTCCTGCCCATCGGTTTCATGGGCGGCATCGTGGGCAAGTTCTTCCACGAGTTCGGCATCACGATCGTGGCGGCCGTGCTGATCTCGATGTTCGTGAGCTTCACGCTCGACCCCATGCTCTCCAGCGTGTGGCACGACCCCCAGGCGCACGGCGTGCGCACCGGCCCGCCGGTCACGTTCTACGACAAGACCATCGGCCGCATGACGGGCTTGTTCGACCGCTTCACCCAGTGGCTGTCAGACGCCTACCAGGGCTTTCTCGCGTGGTCGCTCAAGCACAAGCTCAAGACCTTGCTGCTCGCGCTCCTCACCTTCGTCGGCAGCTTCTTCATCATCCCCATCCTCGGTGCGGAGTTCGTGCCCAAGGCCGACTTTTCCGAGACGCAGCTCAACTTCTACACGCCGGTGGGCTCATCGCTCGAAGTGACCGAGGCGCGTGCGCAGCAGATCGACAAGGTGTTGCGCGAGATGCCCGAGGTGAAATTCACCGTCACCACGATCAACAGCGGCCAGGCGGCAGGCAAGATCTACGGCCAGGTGTATGTGCGCCTGGTCGACCGGGCTCAGCGTTCGCAGTCGATCGACATGCTCAGCGTGCCGCTGCGCCAGAAGCTCGCCAGCATTCCGGGCATCACGGTCACCAACCTCGGCCAGACCGATCTGGGCGGGGGCAAGAGCCTTCAGTTCTCGGTGCAAGGGTCCGACCTCGCCGAACTCGAGCGCTTGTCCAACACCATCATGCCCAAGCTGCGCGCCATCCCCGGCCTGGTGGACCTCGACAGCACGCTCAAGCCCAACAAGCCCACCATCTCCATCGACATGAAGCGCGATGCAGCGTCCGACGCCGGCCTCAACGTGAATGCGCTCGCCGGCAGCCTGCGCACGCTGGTTGCCGGCACCACGGTGGGCAACTGGCGTGCACCCGATGGTGAGAACTACGATGTCAACGTGCGGCTCAGCCCGGAAAGCCGCACCACGCTGGCCGACCTGGAGCGCCTGCCCATCAACGTGCCGGCAGCGGCCGATGGCTCGCCGCGTTCGGTGCAGCTGTCGCAGGTGGCCGACATCCGCACGTCCACCGGCCCGAACCAGATCAACCGGCGTGACTTGAACCGCGAAATCAACATCGACGCCAACGCCTTCGGGCGCAGCACCGGCGAGGTGTCTGCCGACATCCGCCGCGTGATGGACGAGGTGACTTGGCCGCCTGGCTACCGCTACAGCTTCGGCGGCTCCACCAAGAACATGAACGAGTCGTTCAACTACGCCATCGGCGCGCTGGCACTGGCCATCGTGTTCATCTACATGATCCTCGCGAGCCAGTTCCGCAGCTTCCTGCAGCCGCTGGCGCTGATGGCCTCGTTGCCGCTGACGCTGATCGGGGTGGTGCTGACGCTGCTGCTGTTTCGCTCCACGCTGAACATGTTCAGCATCATCGGGGTGGTGATGCTGATGGGGCTGGTCACCAAGAACGCCATCCTGCTGATCGACTTCGCCATCCGCTCGCGCAACGGCGAAAACGGCCTGCCGCCGATGGGCCGCAGCGAGGCCTTGCTGCATGCGGCCGAGGTTCGCCTGCGCCCCATCCTGATGACCACGCTGGCCATGATCTTCGGCATGGTGCCCTTGGCCTTTGCACTGAGCGAAGGCTCGGAGCAGCGCGCCCCGATGGGCCAGGCCGTGATCGGCGGCGTCATCACCTCGTCGATCCTGACGCTGGTGGTGGTGCCGGTCATCTACTGCTACATGGACGATTTCGCGGTGTGGATCAAGACCAAGCTGGGCCACCCGCCGGCGGAGCCCGCTGCAGCAGACGCTGCGGCCTGACTCCCTTCATTGACCTTTGATGGACCGATGCCATGAACACTGAACAAGCCCGTTTCAACATGATCGAGCAGCAGATTCGTCCTTGGGACGTGCTCGACCAAGGCGTGTTGTCGCTGCTCGCCGTGGTGAAGCGCGAAGACTTCCTGCCGCCCGAGCTCCGCGGCATGGCCTTCTTCGACACCGAGGTGCCCCTCGGCCACGGCCAGCACATGCTGTCGCCCAAGATGGAAGCCCGGCTGCTGCAGGAGCTCGACGTGCGCCGCCACGAGCGCGTGCTCGAGATCGGCGCGGGTTCGGGCTACATGGCGGCGCTGCTGTCGCACAAGGCGCGCCAAGTGGTCACGCTGGAGATCGTGCCCGAGCTCGCAGCACTCGCCTCCGAGAACCTGCGCCAGGCCGCCGTGAGCAACGTGAGCGTGGTCGAGGCCGACGGCTCGCGCCAGCTGCCCACCGCCGGGCCCTTCGACGTGATCGTGATGTCAGGTTCGGTGGCCGCCGTGCCGCAGGCCCTGCTGGCCGAGCTGAAACCCGGCGGCCGCCTCATTGCCGTGGTCGGGCAAGCGCCCATCATGCGGGCGCGGCTGGTGACCTGCGTGGCACCCAACGAGTTCCGCAGCATCGACCTGTTCGACACCACGGCCCCGCGCCTGCAGGGCTTCGACGAGCCTTCGCGCTTCACGTTCTGACTGCCATGCAACAGGTGTCAGTGACCCAGGTGGCCGCGTTGCTGGCGTCGTTCGACGCCGGTGTGCAGCCCATCGTGCTCGATGTGCGTGAGCCCTGGGAGATCGCCACGGCCTCGCTGTCGATCGACGCCGCGCCCACCGTGTGCATCCCGATGAACGAGATTCCCGATCGGCTGGGTGAGTTGCCAGCCGGCCAACCCGTGCTGTGCCTGTGCCACCACGGCATGCGCAGCTTGCAGGTGGCGGCCTTCCTGGAACACCAGGGGTTCATCGAGGTCTACAACATCGCTGGCGGCATCGATGCCTGGTCGCACCAAGTCGATGCCGCCGTGCCGCTGTACTGAGCCCTTTCCTGCGGGTTCATCCGTTCTATTTTTTGTTGCGTCGTTTTTCGAGTCGTCGTTTCTTGTTTCGTCGTCCTCCAAGGAAATTGTCATGTCCGCCCTGCCTTCGATCCACCGACTGAAGCCCGCTGTGCTTGCGCTGGCCGGCCTGCTGGCTGTTGCCATCGCCCCGTTCGCCGAGGCGCAAAGCGTGGCGCAGCTGTACACGACGGCCCGAAGCTACGATGCGACCTACCTGGCCGCCCGCGCACTGGCCGAGTCGGCCGAATTCAAGGCGGCGCAGGCGCATGCCTTGCGGCGGCCTTCGCTCGGGCTGACGGCCGGGTACGCGCGCACGCACAATGAAACCCCTGCGTCGGATACCCGCTCCAATGGACCCAATGTCAGCGTGAACGGGCGCCAGCCGCTGTTCAACGCGGGCAACGATGCCACCATTGCCCAGGCGGACCGCGCGCTCGAGATCGCCCGCGCCGACCTGGATCTGGCCGAGCAGGAGCTCATCGTGCGTGTGGCACAAACCTACTTCGATGTGCTGGCCGCGCAAGACGCACTCGCCACCGCCCGTGCTGGCAAGAGCGCCATCTCCGAGCAGCTGGCATCCGCCAAACGCAACTTCGAGGTCGGTACCGCCACCATCACCGACACCCGAGAAGCCCAGGCTCGATTCGACCTCACCACGGCCCAGGAAATCGCCGCCGAAAACGACCTGCGTGTGAAACGCCTCGCGCTCGACCAGCTCGTGGGTGGCAGCAACATCGAACCGCGCCCCCTGGCCGCCCCCGTTGCTCTGCCTGCAGTGCTGCCTGCCAACGTGGAGGCCTGGGTCAGCCAGACCGACACGGCACCCAACGTGCGCCGAGCAGCCCTGGGCTATGAGATCGCGCGACTTGAAACTGACAAGGCACGCGCCGGACACCTGCCCACGCTCGACCTCGAAGGGGGATATGGCCGGGGACGCACTTCGACGTCGGTTGAACAGGTATCGCCACTGACGGGCAGACCGACGACGAGCGACATCTCCGGGAACACCTACCAATCCAGCATCGGCTTGACCTTGAAGGTGCCCCTCTTCGCCGGCTTCTCGGTCCAGAACCGCGTCAAGGAAACGCTCAAACTCGAAGAACAATCGCGCAACACGCTCGACGCAGCCAAGCGCACGGTGGCCCAGGCCACCCGCGCGGCCTTCTACGGCGTGCAGTCGGGCCAGGCTCAGGTGAAGGCATTCGAGGCCGCCGAGTCGTCCAGCCAGCTCGCCCTCGAAGCCACGCAGCTCGGCTACAAGGTCGGCGTGCGGGTGAACCTCGATGTGCTCAACGCGCAGACCCAGTTGTTCACCACGCGCCGCGACCTGGCCCGGGCCCGCTACGACGTGCTGGTCAACAGCCTGCGGCTGCGCCAAGCGGCAGGCCAGCTGAAGCCCGACGACATCAACAGCCTGAACCAGCTGCTCGCGCCCTGAGCGCGGCGTCGATCGGCAGGTTCAGGCGCCCAGCCAGGGCGTGAACGCAGCCGCCATGCGCTGCGCTGCGCCTCGGTGTGCCGCAGCGAACGCCTGGGCCCGCTGCGACATGGCAGGCCGCTCGGCCGCGTGCAACAGCTTGCAGGCGCGGGCCACACCGTCCTCCATGCCGTCGGCACGCAGCGATGCGCCCGCTGCCAATGACAGCTCGGCGGCCTCTCGGAAGTTGAAGGTGTGCGGGCCCATCACGACCGGGCACCCGCAAGCGGCGGCCTCGATGAGGTTCTGTCCGCCCAGCGGCGCAAAGCTGCCGCCGAGCAGGGCCACATCGGCCACCGCGTAGTAGAGCGGCATCTCGCCCATGGTGTCGCCCAGCCACACCTCGGCGGCCAGGGCTTCGTCAGGAGGCGTGTCGGTCCAGCGGCTGCGTCGCGCGCAGCGGAGCCCCGCCTCGGTGATGAGCCCCTCGACCTCGTCGAAGCGCTGAGGATGGCGCGGCACGATGACCAGCAGGCCGCGTTGCGCTGCGGGGTCTTTGAGCCAGGCCTGCAGCAGCAGAGCTTCTTCGCCCTCCCGTGTGACAGCGGCCAGCAGCACAGGACGGGCCACCCGTTCGCGCCAGGCGCGGCCCTGCTGCAACAGGGCGTCATCAGGCGTCATGTCGAATTTAAGGTTGCCGGCCACCACAACCTCACGCACGCCCGAGGCACGCAGACGCTTCCCATCGGCTTCGGTCTGCGCGAGTGCAAGGCTCAGCGACTCGGCAGCGGGACGCAGCAGCCACGACAGAGACTCGCCACGCCGCTGGCTGCGCGCACTCAGGCGCGCGTTCGCGAGCACCATGGGCACACCGCGCTGCGCTGCCGCGTGCAGCAGGTTGGGCCAGATCTCGGTTTCCATGAGCACGCCCACCGCCGGTCGGAAGTGCGCCAAGAAGCGGGCGACCGCGCCTGGTGTGTCGTACGGGCACCAGACCTGCACATCGCCCTCGCGCAGCAGCGCCCTGCCCGCCTCGCGGCCCGTGGCCGTGCCGTGTGTGAGCAACAGGCGAAGGCCCGGATGGCGCGCCCGCAGCGCCGTGATGAGCGCCTCGGCCGCGCGGGTCTCACCCAGCGACACCGCGTGCACCCACAGGCCATTCGACCAGTCGGACCGCAGGCCGATCGCAAACCGTTCACGCAGCGCGTGGCGGTACAGCGGTTCTGCTCGGCCGCGCCACACCAGCTTCAGCAGGTAGAGCGGGCTCAGCAGGATCAACAGAATCGAATACGCGCCGCGCGACAGATTGCGCGCCACGCTCATGTCCGGCCCGCCTTGCGCACCACCTGCCAGGCCGCCCAGACGATGTCGACCTCGGGCGTGGGGTCGCGTTCCATCGACACCTGATGGCGATGTCCATGCGACACCTGCGGGCCCGTGCGCCATGCGGTGCGGAAATTGTAGAGCTGCACGTGCGGCAGATCGAGCGCCACCGCAATGTGGCTCAGCCCACTGTCCACACCGATCACGCCGTGGGCCGCGGCCATGTGGTCGACCAGTTGGTCGAGCGCCATAGCAGGCCACACCGTGGCGTGCGCGCCGAAGGCCTGGGCCAGACGGTGCGCCCGCGCCAGCTCGACCTCGCCCGAGTGGGGCAATGCAATGGAAAAGCCGGACGAGATACAGCGCTTGCCGAACTCGACCCAGTTCTCTTCGGGCCAGAGCTTGTCATCGCGCGAGGTGCCGTGCACGAACACCAGCAAGGGCAGCGGGCTGCGTGTCACGTTGGCCCGCAGGCCGTACACGGGCGGCCCGGAGACTGGCACCTTCAGCACCTGCGCCACGAGTTCACGCGAGCGGTCGACCGCATGGATGTGCGGCGTGACCGTCAGCGGATGGTCGACCAGCCAGCGCGCCGGCCGCTCGTAGCCCGAGCCCTCCGTCTGGTGGCCCAGGCCGTAGCTCGGGCCCTTGGCAAGGCGGGCCACGAGGGCCGACTTGGTGAGCCCTTGCAGGTCGATCACGGCGTCGTACGTGCAGGCTGACAAGCGTGCGCGAAACGCCCGCCACTCAGCTCGCACCGACGGCCGCCACCAGCCCTTGCGCCAGCGCCGCTGCGCGCACTCGATCACGTCGCCGATGCCGGTGACACGGCGCACGAGCGGCGCGAAGGCCGGCTCCACGACCCAATCGATCTGGGCCCCGGGATGCACACGCAGGATGTCGTGCACCGCCGGCATGGCGTGCACCACATCCCCCAGCGAGGACAGTTTGACGATCAGGACGCGCAAGACAGATCCGGCTCTCGCTCGATCAGTGTGCAGCCGCGGCGATCTTCGCGTCGGGCTTCACCACCTTGAGGGCGGCCATGAATTGCGCTTCGATGCGGTGCAGAGCTTCTTGGGTGTGGCCTTCGAAACGCATCACCAGCACCGGCGTGGTGTTGGACGAGCGGATGAGCCCGAAGCCGTCTTCGTACTCGGCGCGCAGGCCATCGATGGTGATGATCTCTTTCGCCCCAGGGAACTTGGCCGTTTCCAACAACTTTTGCACCAGGCCTGGCGCTTCGCCTTCGGCGCAAGGCACGTTCAGCTCGGGCGTGTTGAAACTCGTAGGCAGCGCGTTGAGCACGGCGCTCGGGTCGGCACTGCGCGACACGATCTCGAGCAAGCGCCCTGCCGTGTAGGTGGCGTCATCGAAACCGTACCAGCGTTCGCCGAAGAAGATGTGGCCGCTCATCTCGCCGGCCAGGGGCGACTTGAGTTCCTTGAGCTTGGCCTTCACGAGCGAGTGGCCGGTCTTCCACATCAGCGGCTTGCCGCCTGCCTTGCTGATGACGGGTGCGAGGCGCTGCGTGCACTTGACGTCATAGATGATCGACGCGCCCTTGTTGCGCTTGAGCACGTCGATGGCAAACAGCATGAGCTGCCGGTCGGGGTATATGATCTGGCCGTCTTTGGTGACGACACCCAGGCGGTCGCCGTCGCCGTCGAAGGCCAGGCCGAGTTCGGCACCGGTCTCTTGCACCGTGCGGATCAGGTCGGCCAGGTTCTCGGGCTTGCTGGGATCGGGGTGGTGGTTGGGGAAGTCGCCATCGACCTCGGAGTAGAGCTCGGTCACCTCGCAGCCGAGCGCGCGCAGGATGCCCGGGGCCGATGCACCGGGGATGCCGTTGCCGGAGTCGACCACGATCTTCATCTTGCGAGCGAGCTTGCAGTCGCCGGTAATGCGGGCGCTGTACTCGGCAAGAATGTCCATCTTGGCCGCACGACCGGGGCCCGTGACATAGTCTTCTTTTTCGATGCGCACACGCAGCGCCTGGATTTCGTCGCCGTAGATGGCGCGGCCGGCCAGCACCATCTTGAAGCCGTTGTAGTCTTTCGGGTTGTGGCTGCCCGTCACCTGGATGCCGCTGTTGCAGCCGTGTTCGCCGCGGGTGGCCGCCACGTAGTACAGCATGGGGGTGGTGACCGCACCGATGTCGACCACGTCCAGGCCGGTGGACACCAGACCGCGCACCAGCGCTGCCACCAACCCTGGGCCCGAGAGGCGACCGTCACGCCCCACGGCCACCGCCTTTTCACCCGCTGCCACCGCCGCACTGCCGAAGGCCCGGCCGAGGTGCTCGGCGAAGTCTTCGTCGATGGTCTTGCCCACGATGCCGCGGATGTCGTAAGCCTTGAAATTGGAAGCGGTGACTTGCATGCTGGCGTTTCTCCGAAAAGGTGGATTGTAGAGAGGCTCGGACCCCCGCCTCACCCCGAGCAGGGAACGAAGCGACATGTCCGAAAACGGCCAGTGCGATGCAAGCACCGTGCCGATAATGGCAGCATGCTTGCTGATGATGACACTTGCTACGAGGTCTTCAAGGCCCACGACGCCCGCTTCGACGGCCGCCTCTTCGTGGGCGTGACCTCGACAGGCGTCTACTGCCGCCCCGTCTGCCGCGTGCGCACGCCACGCATCGAGAACTGCCGCTTCTTCTCGACGGCGGCACAGGCCGAAGCGGCGACCTTTCGGCCGTGCATGAAATGCCGGCCCGAGATCGCGCCTGGCCCATCGCTCGCGTGGAGCGTCATGGACGCCTCGCGCACGCTGGCCATCCAGGCCGCGCAGTGGCTCGAGCAGCAGGCCGGCGCGCAAGTCGATGCCTCCATCGCGGGGCTCGCGGATCACCTTGGCGTGAGCGACCGCCACCTGCGGCGCATCTTCTTCACTGAACACGGTGTGACCCCGCTGCAGTTCTTGCAGACGCGCCGGCTGCTGCTTGCCAAGCAGCTGTTGACGGACACGGGGCTGCCGGTGTCGCAGGTGGCGCTCGCCAGTGGGTTTCGCAGCCTGCGGCGTTTCAATGCGGCCTTCACCGAGCACTACCGAATGAGCCCGACCCGCCTTCGGGGCGGCGCGAACGAACCCGACCACGCGCCCTCCCCTGAAACCCTGCAGGTCATCCTCGCTTATCGGCCGCCGTTCGACATCGACGCGCTGCTGCATTTCCTGTCGGTGCGTGCGATTCCGGGCATCGAGCAGGTGCAAGGCCGTTGCGTGCGCCGCAGCCTGCGTGCCGGTGCCGTGATGGCCGGTCACACCCAGGCCGCAGCCGGCTGGGTGGAGGTGGAGTTCATGGCCGACACCGCCACGCGCAGCGCCCGGGTGCGGGTCAGTTTCCCGTCGACCCTCGCGGCGGCCAGTGGCGCCGTGCTGGCCAGCGTGCGGCGCTGGCTCGACCTCGACGCCGATCCGACGGCCATCGACGCGGCCCTGTCCGACCTGCCCGGCCCGCCCGGTCTGCGGGTGCCCGCCAGCATCGATGCCTTCGAGATGGCCGTTCGCGCCGTGCTCGGGCAGCAGGTCACGGTGGCCGCGGCCCGCACGCTGGCGTGCAGGTTGGTGGCGCGTTTCGGTGAACCCGCCGTCACCCCATGGCCGGACGTGAACCGTCTCTTTCCCCAACCCGAACGCCTCGCCCTCGCCCCGGTCGAGCAGATCGCCGAGCTCGGCATCATCCGCGGACGGGCCGGCGCCATCATCGCGCTGGCTCAGGCCTGGCCTGAACTCGCGCTGTCGCTGCAACAGCGTCAACACCCTGAGCCCCTGATCGAACGCCTGTGTGCACTGCCCGGCATCGGCCCCTGGACCGCGCACTACATCGCCATGCGCGCGCTCGGCTGGCCCGATGCCTTTCCTCCTCGCGACGTGGCCGTGCTGAAGGCCATGAACCAACTGACGGGCACCGCAGATTTCCGGGCTGCCACAGCCCATGCCGAACGATGGGCCCCATGGCGCTCGTATGCCGTGCTGAGGCTGTGGAACAGCCTCACGCCATCCGCGTTTACGCCACCGCCGATCGCAGCCAGTGGCTTGTCCAAGAAGGCTCGAACCAAAGCACGAAGCGACGTCCCAGAGAAAGCACCATGAACACCACCACCTCATCGTTCCGTCTGCGCTGCACGGCCCAGGCCACGCTGCCCTCGGCCATGGGGCCACTGCTGTACGCACGAACCGACACCGGCCTGTGCGGCCTCTGGTTCAGCGAACAGAAGTGGCTGCCCAGCCCGTTCGATGCGCCCGAGTTGCCCGATGACCCGCTGCTGCAAGAGGCAGCAGCCCAGCTCGACGCCTACTTCGCTGGCACGCGCCAGACCTTCGATCTGCCGCTCGACCTGCACGGCACCCCGTTCCAGCGGGCCGTGTGGGCCGCGCTGCTTCACATCGAGCGCGGCGCCACCTGCACCTACGGCGACGTGGCCCGTGCCGTGGGGTCTCCAAGTGGCGTGCGGGCCGTGGGGTCGGCTGTGGGCCGCAACCCGGTGGGCATCATCGTGCCCTGCCACCGCGTGATCGGCCACGACGGCAGCCTGACCGGTTACGCTGGCGGGCTCGACCGCAAACGTTTTCTGCTCCGGCTCGAAGGGGTGCTGAGGGAAGACCGACAAGAAAGCCTGATTTGAAAACACGTGATGGGCTCGACCTGTTCGGGCTGGCCGCGATCTGGGGGGCCTCGTTCCTGTTCATGCGCGCGGGTGCATCGGATTTCGGGCCGGTGGCCCTGGCCTTCGTGCGCGTGGCTGGCGCGGCGGCCGTGCTGATGCCGCTCGTCTTCTGGAAGGGCCTGTGGCCCGACATCCGCCGGCACTGGCGGCCCATCGTGGTGGCGGGGCTGGCCAGTTCGGCCATTCCCTTTCTCTGCTTCAGCTACGCCGCGCTCACGGTGCCGGCCGGCGTGCTGGCCATCTTCAATGCAACGACACCGCTGTTCGGCTCGATCATCGCGTCGCTCTGGCTGAAAGACCGCCTCACGCCTTCACGTGCGCTGGGCCTCGCCATCGGCTTCGGTGGCGTGCTCTACCTCGTGTGGAGCCGAGCGCATCCTGCGGCTGGCGGCGCGTCGGCACTGCAGCTCACGGCCCTGCTCGCCTGCTTGGTCGCCACACTCGGCTACGGCCTGGCAACGAATTTCAGCAAGCGCTACGTGCCCGATGTGCCGCCCATCGCCCTCGCAGCGGGCACCCAACTGGCCTCGACCGCCGCGCTCGTGCTGCCGGCCTGGCTGTGGTGGCCGAGCGCGCCGATCTCGGGCCAGGCCTGGGGGGCCGTGCTGTTGCTCGCCGTGCTGTGCACCGGCCTCGCCTACGTCGTGTTCTTCCGCCTCATTGCGAGTGCAGGCCCACCCACCGCGATGTCGGTGACCTTCCTGATTCCGCTGTTCGCCGCCTTGTGGGGCTGGCTGCTGCTGAACGAATCACTCACCCGAGACATGGTGCTCGGCTGCGCCATCATCCTGCTGGGCACGAGCCTCGTGACGGGAATGGTGAAGCTGCCGTCATGGGGCACGCGGACGGTGTCCTGATGCCGAGCGGGCCGCGTCAGGGTTTGCCGAAGCCGTACTTGGCCAGCACCCCTTGCGCGGCCGTTGTCTGCACAAAGGCCACGAACTTGCGCGCGGTCGCGGCGTTGCTGCTGCCGTCCACAGGGGCGATCGGGTACAGCACCGGCTTCTCGGTAGGCACCGTCAGCGCCACCGTCACTTTGCCGAGCATCAGCGCCGCGTCGGTCTGGTAGACGAACCCCGCATCGACCTCACCGCGGGCCACATAGTCGAGCGCCTGGCGCACGTTCTGAGCGCCGATCATCTTGGGTTCGATGGCCGCCCACTGCCCCGACTTCTCGAGCACGGCCTTGGTGTAGCGCCCCACCGGCACGCTCGCCGGCAGGCCGATGGCCACACGCGCATAGGCCGGCAGGTTCAGGTCGGCCAGCGTCTTGGGAACCGCCTGGCCCACCGGCACGATCACCACGAGGCTGTTCGACACGAAGTTGCGGCGCTCGCCCGCCTTCACCAGCG
>JBEGTX010000099.1:0-5478 GCA_041179165.1 Pseudomonadota bacterium
AGCCCACCAGCGGCACCGCAAAGAACAAGACATACAGCGCCATGTGCGTGAAGTGCGCGGCACGGGCCTGCCACGCGGGCATCGGCACGTCGGCCGGCGGGCGGTGGGTCAGCCGCCACAAAAGGCGCACGGCCGACAGCGCCAGGATCGTCACGCCGGCCCATTTGTGCCAGTTGTAGAGCTTCAGGCGCTGCGGCGAAAACGGCAGGTCGGCCATGTAGAAGCCCACGCTGAAGGTGGCGACGATGCTCAAGGCCAGCACCCAGTGCAGCAGCATGGCGACGGGGGTGTAGCGGCCGGTGGGAGCGGGCATGGGCACCTCGGGTGGGTCGGTGAAAGGAAGTTGGCATGGACTGCGCTGGCGACGAGCCTGCTGACAAGCGCCGCCGATGGAAGTGAATGTATCGGGTCTGCTGGCCGCCTTGTTCTGCGGGGTTGTCGGGAGCGTTCAAAAAAATCGCGCGCGCATTTGGGAGAAGGTGCGCAGAAGGATCCTTTGAAGTGCACGCGCGTCCACGTTTTCCCTCGCAGCAACCCTTACTCACAAACCCCGATGGATCGCAGAAATCAGCGTTCTAAAGTCGTTTTGTTCAATACGCCGAATGCAATTCAGCGGGTTGAATCAACTCGGGTTCATGTCCCGAGGCCTATCCGCCCCGATCAAGGAAATGCAATTGCCTTCCGCCGGACTGCACGATGAATTCCCTGCCTCGCTCGCGGCCCGTGCTGCGAGCGACAGCACGGTGGCCCATGTGCCCGCGGCAACCCGGGCGATGGCCTTGCTCGATCTGCTGGCGCAAACGCGGGAGGCCATGAACGTCACCCGTCTCGCCTCGCGGCTCGAACTTCCCAAGAGCAGTGTGCACAGCCTGTGCAACACCTTGGCGGCCCGTGGCTACCTGCGCCGTCAGGCCGAGGGCGCCTACTTCATCGGCCCAGCGGTGATGAACCTGGCCCATGCTTTCGTGGCCCAGACGAGTGCGGTGCAGGAGTTCTCTAGCCTCTGGCGCGAACTCGGCGCACCCCCTGAAGACACCGTCATCCTCTCGCTGCTCGATGGCAACGAGGTCGTCTATGTCGCGGCCCGCCACGGGGACCGCCCGCTGGGCTTGTCGTTTGCCATGGGCATGCGCCTGCCGGCCCACCTGGCGGCATCGGGCAAGGCCATGCTGGCCTACCGCGATGAAGCCGCCGTGCGGGTGCTGTACCCCACGGGCCAGCTCCCCGCCTACCGTGGCGTGCCGGCGCAAAGCCTGGCGTCGCTGTCTGAAGAGTTCGCGCTCATCCGCGAGCGCGGCTGGAGTGTGGATGACGAAGGCATCCGTGAAGGCGTGTTCTGTTTCGGCGCGCCGGTGTTCGATGAGTCCGGCCTGCCCGCGGCGGGTATCGGCGTGTGTGTCAACAAGGCCATCCTCAAGCCCGAGCTCGAGCAGCACAACCGCGATCTGGTGAGCCGCATTGGTGCCCAGCTCACGCAACGGCTGGGCGGAGCGCGGCCCGAGGGGTTGCGGCGATGAGTCTCACGACTTTCTTTCAACAAGCGCTGGCCACCCTGGTGGCTGAGCGGAGGGTGCCATGAGCAGTGAGTTCATTCTCGAAACCCGCGACCTCACCAAGCAGTTCAAAGGCTTCGTGGCCGTCGACAAGGTGAACCTGCGGGTCAAGCGCGGCCACATCCACGCGCTGATCGGCCCCAATGGCGCTGGCAAGACCACCTGCTTCAACCTGCTCACCAAGTTCCTCATTCCGAGCTCGGGCAGCATCCATTTCAACGGGGCCGACATCACCCGCGAGAAGCCGGCGCAGATCGCACGGCGCGGTGTGATCCGCTCGTTCCAGATCTCGGCCGTGTTTCCGCACCTGAGCGTGCTCGAGAACGTGCGTGTCGCCTTGCAGCAAAAGCAGCTGCGCACCTCGTTTCACTTCTGGAAGTCCGAGCGCTCGCTGCAGGGCCTCAACCCGCGCGCGCTCGAGCTGTTGCGCGAGGTCGACCTGGAGAGCTACGCCGAGCTGCCCACCGTCGAGCTCAGCTACGGGCGCAAGCGCGCGCTCGAGATCGCCACCACGCTGGCCATGGACCCAGAGCTCATGCTGCTCGACGAACCCACCCAAGGCATGGGCCTCGAAGACGTCGACCGCATTCGCCAGCTCATCAAGAAGGTATCGGCCAACCGCACGGTGCTGATGGTCGAGCACAACATGAGCGTGGTGTCGAGCATCGCCGACACCATCACCGTGCTGCAGCGCGGTGCCACGCTGGCCGAAGGGCCGTACGCCGAGGTGTCCAAGAACCCGGCCGTCATCGAGGCCTACATGGGCAATGCGCAGGTTGAACTGCAGGGGGCTCACTGACATGACGCAGAACAAAACTCCGTTTCTGGAAGTCCGCAACCTGCACGCCTGGTACGGCGAATCGCATGTGTTGCACGGCGTGGACTTCGAAGTCAACGAAGGCGAGGTGGTGACGCTGCTCGGTCGCAATGGCGCCGGTCGCACCAGCACGCTGCGCGCCATCATGGGCCTCACCGGCAGCCGCAAGGGCTCGGTGCGCATCCACGGCCAAGAGGCCATCGGCCTGCCCACCTACCGCATCGCCCGGCTGGGCGTGGGCTACTGCCCTGAAGAGCGCGGCATCTTCTCCAGCCTGTCGGCCCACGAGAACCTCATGCTACCGCCGGTGCTCGGGCCCGGTGGCATGGCGGTCGAAGAGATCTACAAGATGTTCCCCAACCTGCGCGAGCGGGCGTCCAGCCAGGGCACGCGCCTGTCGGGTGGCGAGCAGCAGATGCTGGCCGTGGCGCGCATCCTGCGCACCGGCGCCAAACTGCTTTTCCTCGACGAAATCTCCGAAGGCCTGGCCCCCGTCATCGTGCAGAAGCTCGCCGAGATGGTGCTGATGCTGCGCAAGTCGGGCTACACGGTCGTGATGGTGGAGCAGAACTTCCGCTTCGCCGCGCCACTGGCCGATCGTTTCCTGGTCATGGAGCACGGCCAGATCATCCAGAACTTCACCCAGGCCGAGCTGCCCGGCCGCCTCAAGACCTTGCACGAGTACCTGGGCGTTTGACGAGCCCGCTTTGAGCACCTCCACACAACCCACTGCATACCCCGCGCTCATCCAGCGCACACCTTCCTCTCACCCCAAGGAGTCCCTCATGAACAAGACCACCCTCGCCACCGCTTGCGCTCTGGCCTGCTCTGCCGCCTGCCTGCTGGGCGCACCCGCTCACGCCCAGGTGTCTGGCGACGTCATCAAGATCGGCCTCATCACCGACATGTCGGGCCTCTATGCCGACATCGATGGTGCCGGTGGCGCCGAGGCCGTGAAGATGGCCATCGCCGACCTCGGCGGCAAGATCAACGGCAAGACCGTCGAGTTCGTGGTGGCCGACCACCAGAACAAGGCCGACGTGGCGGCCGCCAAGGCCCGCGAGTGGTTCGACACCCAAGGGGTGGACATGCTGCTCGGCGGCACCAACTCCGGCACCAACCTGGCCATGGCCAAGGTGGCGCTCGAAAAGAAGAAGCTCTTCATCTCCATCGGCGCCGGCTCGGCCGCCCTCACCAACGAGCGGTGCTCGCCGTACACCATCCACTACGCGTATGACACCGTGGCGCTCGCCAAGGGCACGGGCAACGCGGTCGTGAAAGCCGGCGGCAAGAGCTGGTACTTCCTGACGGCCGACTATGCGTTCGGCACCTCGCTGCAGAACGACACCTCGACCACCGTGACGGCCGCAGGCGGCAAGGTGCTGGGGTCTGTGCGTCATCCGCTGTCCTCGGCCGACTTCTCGTCCTACCTGCTGCAAGCGCAGGGCTCCAAGGCGCAGATCCTGGGGCTGGCCAACGCCGGTGGCGACACCATCAACGCCATCAAGGCGGCCAACGAGTTCGGCATCACCAAGAGCATGAAGCTCGCCGGCCTGCTGATGTTCATCAACGACGTGCACTCGCTGGGCCTCAAGGCAACCCAAGGCATGTACCTCACCGACGGCTGGTACTGGGACCAGAACGCAGAGACGCGCGCCTGGTCGAAGCGCTACTTCGGCGTGATGAAGAAGATGCCGTCGATGCTGCAGGCGGCCGACTACTCGGCCGCCACGCAGTACCTCAATGCGGTGAAGGCCGTGGGCGGTGACGACACCGACAAGGTGCTCGCCCACCTGCGCAAGACCAAGATCAACGACATGTTCGCCAAGGGCGGCTATGTGCGCGAAGACGGCCGCATGGTGCACGACATGTTCCTGATGCAGGTCAAGACCCCTGCCGAGTCCACCACCCCATGGGATTACTACAAGGTGCTGCAGACCATCAAGGGCGACGAAGCCTTCACCACCAAGGCCGAGACCAAGTGCCCGACCTGGAAGTGATGTCGCGGCTGCCTGGCTGACCGCCTCATCCGAGGACACCCAGGCCCTGTGCTGCTGATGGCTCAGCGCCAGGGTGTCCCACCCCTTACTCTTTGACGAGCCGCGCGCGATGGACGAGATTTTCGGCGTTCCCATTCAATCGTTCATGGCCCAGCTGATGCTGGGTCTGGTGAATGGTTCGTTCTACGCGATGCTCAGCCTCGGCCTGGCCGTGATCTTCGGCCTGCTGGGCATCGTGAACTTCGCGCACGGCGCGTTCTACATGCTGGGCGCCTACGCCGCCTGGTACGGTGCCGAACGTTTCGGCCTGTCGTACTGGGCCGCGCTCATCTGCGCGCCGCTGGCCGTGGGCCTGCTTGGTGTGCTGGTCGAAAAAAGCCTGCTGCGCTGGCTCTACAAGCTCGATCCGCTCTACGGCCTGCTGCTCACCTTCGGGCTGGCGCTGATCTTCGAAGGCGTGCTGCTGCAGCACTTCGGCGTGTCGGGCCAGTCGTACGCGGTGCCGGAAGCCCTGCAAGGCGGCACCAACCTCGGCTTCATGTTCCTGCCCAACTACCGCGCCTGGGTGATCGCGGCGTCCATCGTCGTGTGCATAGGCACCTGGTTCGTCATCGAACGAACCAAGCTCGGCGCCACGCTGCGCGCCGGCACCGAGAACCCTGCACTCGTGCAGGCCTTCGGCATCAACGTGCCGCTGATGGTCACGCTCACCTACGCTGGCGGGGCGGCTCTCGCCGGGCTGGCTGGTGTGTTGGCCGCGCCCATCATCCAGGTCACCCCGCTCATGGGCTCCAACCTCATCATCGTGGTGTTCGCCGTGGTGGTGATCGGTGGCATGGGCTCCATCCTCGGCTCGGTGCTGACCGGCCTCGGGCTCGGTCTCATCGAGGGGCTTACCAAAGTGTTTTACCCAGAAGCATCCAGCATCGTGGTGTTCGTGATCATGGCCATCGTGCTGATGATCCGCCCCGCCGGCCTGTTCGGAAAGGAGCGTTGACATGACCACACCCGCTGTGACTCCCACCGTGACCCCTGCGGCGCCCCCCGCGTCAGTGACCCAGTGGCTGAACCAGCGCGCCCGCCTGTTCTGGCTCGCCGGGCTCGCCTT
>JBEGTX010000100.1:0-5115 GCA_041179165.1 Pseudomonadota bacterium
TCGAAGCTCCAGGCGCGCGCGCGGATCATCGAGTTGGGGCTGAACGCGGCCCAGCACAGGAAGCTGCCGTCGTGGGCGTTGACGCGCACGGTCTCACCCAGGTCGGCCTTGCCGCTGGCGATGCTGCCCTGGAACACCCAGGGGTGGCGTTTGCGGAGTGAGCGTTCTTTGCCCTCGCGCAGGAGGATGGTTTTCATGGGGGGATTGTCGCTGGTGTCCGGGGGCGGGGTTGTCGTCGGCGTGGCGTTGGTGCCCCGCATGCACCACCAAACCGGGTCATCCCGATGAAAATCGGGATCCACTCCTTCGATGTGCTCCTGATGCAGCGTGATGCCACTGCTCCTACAGTCGTTCGGGCTGAACGCAAACCGATTGCTTCATGCCAAAGCTGCGCCGGGATTTCGCCCCGGCAGGCGACCCACTTGGAAACCGCCAAGTGGGCAAGCGGTGCGTCCTGTGAGCGTCGCCCCTGCGGGGAAGCTGCGAAGCTTGCGTTTTGGGATGCCGGGCGAAACTCACTCCGCGGCTTCGCCGCTGCGTTCAAACAGTCGCCCTAAAATTGGAGGTTGAAGCGCTGCGCGCCATCCCAAAACGCAAGCTTCACAGCCGACGCTCAATGGCCGCGACGCCAGCCAACACCAGCCGGGCCTCGCTTCGCATCGTGCTCACCTTCTCCGCGCTACGCGCGTGAGGACCATCGCTGACGGCCAGCTCCGCGTGGCTTGAACGCGGCCGAAGGCAAAATTGCCCTACGTCAGCGGATCCGGCTCTGCCGGTCCGCCAGACGGCGCCCCTTGGGGGCAGGAGGGCGCAGCCCGACTGGGGGGCCTACGTCTTGCGCGCGGGTGGGCCGCGTCGTACACCTTGGCCAGGTGCTGGAAGTCGAGCTGGGTGTAGACCTGGGTGGTCGTGATGTTGGCGTGGCCGAGCAGCTCTTGCACGGCGCGCAGGTCGCCGCTTGATTGCAGCAGGTGCGAGGCGAACGAGTGGCGCAGCATGTGCGGGTGAACGTGGGTGGGCAGGCCGGCCTGCAGCGCGCGCTGTTTGAGGCGCACCCGCACCTGGCCCGCGGTGATGCGTGCGCCGCGGGCGCCGACGAACAAGGCTGTCTCGTTGTGCGAGGCCAGCGTGCCGCGCTCCTCGAGCCATGCGGTGAGCGACTTCAGCGCCGGGCCGCCAACGGGCACGGTGCGGGCCTTGCCGCCCTTGCCCACCACGTGCACCAGGCCGTCGGGGGCGTCGATCCAGCCGACCGAGTGGCCGCTGGCCGCCACGTCCAGGCCGACGAGTTCGCTCACCCGCAGACCGCAGCCGTAGAGCAGTTCGACCATGCACTGGTCTCGCGCGGCGATGGCCGGCGAGTCGGCTTCGGCCGCGGCGCGGGCGTCGGGTGAATCGGCGAGGGTCACGGCCTGGTCGACCGACAAGGCCTTGGGCAGGGGCTTGCCGGCTTTCGGGGCGCGCACGCCGTCCACCGGGTTCAGCGCAATAGCGCCTTCTCGGCCCCACCAGCGGTAGTAGCCTCGCCAGGCCGACAGCACGAGGGCGATGCTGCGCGAGCCCAGGCCCTGCGAGTGCATCTGCGCAGACCATCGGCGCACGTGGTGCACTTGCACGGCGTCGAGTGCGATCGGGTGCTTGAGGGCAAAGGTGTCGAGGCGCTGCAGCGCTTCTTTGTAGAGCGTGAGCGTGCGCAGCGCGAGCTTGCGTTCGACTTCGAGGTGCTGCAGGTGGCGCAGCACGGGCTCTGGGAGAACTTGGGGCGGCGCGGTTGGGATGTCCGCGCTGCTCGGCACAGCGTTGGTCGCCGAAGCCAGGCGCGATGAACGAGCGCGCGGCGCAGAGGCTGCTGCCCCTGCAACTGCACGCGCTTTCACGGCCCGAGGCATGAGCCCCTTCAGTTCACCGGCAGCAGCCGAGACAGGCCGGCGCTGGCGATGTCGCCCACGCGGCTCAGGAACTCGGTGCCCATGTCGGCGCTGTAGCGGGTGGGGTCGGGCGAGCCGAGCACCAGCATGCCGAAGGCACCGGCCGCGCCTTCATGGCGCAGCGGAATGAGGGCGATGGAGGTGACGTGGGTGGCGTCGTCGAGCCAGCTCGTGGCCTCGAAGCCGGAGTTCACACCGCAGTAAGGCACCGTGAGGCTGGACGCGAAGCTCTGCACGTCGGCACCCACGGGGCGCGCGAAGGGGTGGTCGCTGAACAGATCGGCCACGCCCCACAGGCGGATGCCGGCGTGCGGAATGAGGAACTGGTGCTTGAGCTCGGTGACCAGCACCTCGGGCACATCGCTCGGGTTGGCGGTGAGGAGGATCTTGCGCGTCCAGCGGTGCAGGCGGTCGGCGATGGCGACGTTCTCCTGGCCGTGGCGGATCATCTCGACGATGCGCAGCTCGAGGCCCTTGTGCTTCTCGCGCAGCATTTCCATCTGGCGCTCTTGCAGCGAGACGGCGCGCTGGCCGTGCGGGCTGGTGAGCTGGATGGCGGCCAGGAGTTCGGCGTGGCGCTCGAAGAAACCCGGCGTGTTGGCCAGGTAGTTGGCGATGTCGATCTCGGTGATGCCTTGGGTGCCCAGGTTCATGCTCACAGTTCAATCACTCCTTCAAAAACGCTGACGGCAGGGCCGGTCATGAGCACGGGGTGCCCCAGGCCTTGCCATTCGATGGTGAGGCGCCCGCCGCGTGTGTCGACTTCGACCACGGGATCGAGCAGGCCTTGGCGGATGCCGGCCACGACGGCCGCGCAGGCGCCCGTGCCGCAGGCGAGGGTTTCACCGGCGCCGCGCTCGTACACGCGCAGCCGGATGTGGGAGGCCGTCACCACCTTCATGAAGCCGGCGTTGACGTGGCGCGGGAAGCGCGGGTGGCGCTCGATGACGGGGCCTTGGGTGTCGACCGGTGCGGCGTCGACATCGCGCACCACCTGCACGGCGTGCGGGTTGCCCATGGACACGGCCGCGATCTCGATGATCTCGCCGTGGGCATCGAGCGGCCACAGGTCGAAGCCATCGACGTTGCGGGGCGCGAGGTCGTGCGGGTTGAACGGGATCTCGTCGGGCTCGAAGATCGGCTCGCCCATGTCGACCGTGACGCGGCCGTCGGGCTGCAGTCGCAACTCGAGTTCGCTGTTCATGGTCTCGACACGGATGGTGGTCTTGTCGCTCAGCTTCTTGTCGACCACGTAGCGCACGAAGCAGCGGGCGCCGTTGCCGCATTGCTCGACTTCTTCGCCGCTGCCGCCGTTGAAGATGCGGTAGCGGAAGTCGATGCCTTCGGTCGTGCTCTTCTCCACGACGAGGATCTGGTCTGCACCGACACCGAACCGGCGGTCGCCCAATGCCTGCAGCTGCTCGGTGGTGAGCTCGAGGGGGGCGGCGGTGGCGTTGATGACGACGAAGTCGTTGCCTGCGCCTTGCATTTTGGTGAAGTTCAATCGCATGGGGGGATTATCGGGTTGATTTTGTTTTTGTGGCCTGGAGGCCGGCCCTGGGGCGGTCATGCGTTTCGAGCGCGGTTCTCATGTTCTGCTTCGATGCGCGTTCGTATGTTCTTTTGGGCTGAACGCAAAACCGGTTGTTTCGCGCTGAGGCCGCGCCGGGATTTCGCCCCGGCAGGCGACCCACTTGGAAACCGCCAAGTGGGCAAGCGGTGCGTCCTGTGGGCGTCGCCCCTTCGGGGAAGCTGCGAAGCTTGCGTTTCGGGATGCCCGGCGAAACTCACTCCGCGACTTCGCCGCTACGTTCAAACAGTCGCCCTAAAATTTGACGTTGAAGCGCTGCGCGCCATCCCAAAACGCAAGCTTCACAGCCGACGCTCAATGGCCGCAGGACTGACCCCCACGTCGCTTCGCTCCTGCCCCCCACGGGGGCGCCCACGGGTCGACCGGCAGAGCCGGCTCTCGCGTGGTTGCTTGATCGACGCCAGCAACGCCAGCCGGGCCTCGCTTCGCTTTGTGCCGGGGCGCTTCACCCTGCTGTCACACCGACGAAGGTCGGTGCCCACTCCCGGCGAGGCTTGAGTCACATCGAAGCGGCAGTGCGCCTGCACACTGTGGGTGCCGGCCTGCGCCGGCATGACCTGGTTTGGGAATGACCAGCCTTCAATACAAAGATGGCTCTCCAGGCGGCCGGGTCTTGAACCGCTTGTGCACCCACAGGTACTGCGCCGGGTTGCGGCGGATTTCGGCTTCGATCCACTGGTTCATGGCGACGGTGTCGGCCACGGGGTCGTCGCTGGGGAAGTGTTCGAAGGGTTCTCCGAAACGCACGACGTAGCCTTGGCCGCCGGGCAGCATTTCTGCCACCACCGGTTGCACGACCATGTTGAGGGCCTTGGCCATGCGAGAGGGGGCCAGCAGCGTGGCGGCCTGCACGCCGAAGAAGGGCACGAAGGCGGCGTCTCTGGCGCCGAAGTCCATGTCGGGGAGGTTGAAGAAGGCGTGCCCCCGGCGGATGGCGCGGATGAGGGGCAAGGCCTTGTCGCTGCGCGGAAAGATCTCGGCGTTGCCGAAGCGCAGCCGGCCTTTGCGGATGACGGCGTCGATGTCGGGGTTGCTTTGGGCCTGGTACATCGAGCAGGCCATGCGGTTCTGGTACAGCAGCGTGGCCACGCCCGCCACATCGAGCCCCATGAAGTGCGGCACAAGCCACATGACCGGGCGCTCGCTGCGTTCGGCGAGCTTCACGTCGCCTTCGACGGTGATGAGGCGCTTGAGGCGGTCGGCCGAGGCGAACCACAGCAGGCTGCGTTCGAGGATGCTGCGGCCGAGCCAGCGGAAGTGTTCGCGGCCCAGGGCTTCGCGTTCGGCTTCGGTTTTGTCAGGAAAACAGAGTTCGAGGTTGCGCAACGCAATGCGGCGGCGCGAGCGGCCGAGCAGCCACAGCAGGCGGCCCACGCCCGAGCCGAGCGCGGCCAGCAGCGGCAATGGCAGGCACTGCAGCAGCCACATCAAGCCCAACAACAGGCGTGCGCCCAAACCCTACTCCTTCACCGATGGTTGATCCGCGGCAGCGGCGGGCTGGGCCCGGGGTGCCTTGTAGCGGTTGTAGGCCCACAGGTACTGCTGCGGGCACTGCAGGATCAGCCGCTCCATCGCGCGGTTGATCAACGCGGCGGA